>CABZAV010000003.1 GCA_902523885.1 uncultured SAR86 cluster bacterium
TGATAAAAATCAAAGATGTACATATTGACACAAACCTTAATTATCTAAAGGTAAGTGCCCGCACGAATTACATGAACTAAACTATAAAATAACTCTCGAAGTAGACAATAAATGCCACACGAAATCGGGATTATACATAGGTTGTGGCTAATTCAAAGCTTTAATTAAAGCTTAAGTTAAATCAATAATCAGATGTTTGTGCTTACCAACTTGAAAGGTATGTTTTGAGCCTTTTTTGACAAAAAATTTCTCATCATTAATTCTATTATTGTCAATTTTTACAGCTGATTGTTTTATCATTCTTCTAGCTTCAGATTTGCTCGAACACAAAATATTTTTTTTAAGTTTGGGCTCTGCTAATAGATCTATTAGAGAAATGTCTTCAGCATTTATTTTAATACTTACCTTTTTTATTTTGGAAGGAGCCTTTTTCTTACTGAATCTATTTTTAAATTCTTCTTTAGTATCTTGAGCAGCTTTTTTACTGTGAAATCTTTCAACTATTTCCTCACCTAAAAGAATTTTAAATTCCATTGGATTAGCTCCCTTTTTGACTTCAGCCTTGTAAGAATTTATATCTTTGTTAGGCTTAAAGCTTAAAAGATCATAATATTTCCACATTAATTCATCAGAAATTGACATTATTTTTCCAAACATCATTTCCGGTTTTTCTTTTAAACCTATGTAATTATTTAATGATTTTGACATCTTTTTAACACCATCTAATCCTTCCAAAATTGGCATTGTCATCACAACCTGTTCCTTCATTTTATTTGATCTCTGAATATCTCTACCTACTAAAAGATTAAATTTCTGATCAGTTCCGCCAAGTTCAACATCTGCCTTTAACGCATAAGAGTCATATCCTTGAACTAAAGGATATAAAAATTCATGAATAGAAATGGGACGATTACCTTTGAATCTCTTACTGAAATCATCTCGTTCTAACATTCGAGCAACTGTCATTGAAGATGCTAATTTAATAATTTCCGAAGGTTTCATTTTATCAAACCAAGAAGAGTTATATTCAATTTTAGTTTTTTTAGAATCTAAAATTTTAAAAACCTGTTCTGTGTATGTTTTTGCATTCTTTTTAAGGTCTGATTTAGATACTGACGGTCGAGTTTCGTTAACTCCAGAAGGATCACCAATTTGACCTGTAAAGTCTCCTATTAAAAATATTATTTTGTGTCCTAAGTCTTGAAACTGTTTTAATTTATTTAGCAAAACAGTATGACCTAAATGTAAGTCAGATGAGGTAGGATCAAAGCCTGCTTTTATAATTAATTTTTTCTTAGATCCTAAAAGGCTCCTGAAATCTTTTTCTGGAATAATTTCTTCAACTCCCCTCTCAAGGATTTCTAAAATTTCTTTATTTGATTTCATTACTAAAACTTCAATCTAGTTAAAAATATTTAGTAAGATTAACATTTTAAAAGAATTAAAAAATTAAGAATGAAAAATATTATATTTGAAATTAGATACTACTTACTTTTTTTAGTTCTATCTGTTGGATTTTTTTTAACGTTAATATTTAGTTCGGAAAGTTCAACTAATTCGGTAAACGAAAATTTCAATTCCAGAGAAATAGAAAGATCTAATATTGATTTAGAAAAATTTTTACCACTTACCAGTGAGAAAGAGCAAACCTCCAATAGAACTCAAATTATTTACGTTGAAAAAAATAATACTTTAATTGAATTGCTTGATAAGGCAGGTCTTTCTAATAAATACATAAGAGCTCTAATCAAAGCAAAAGGCTCAGAAAAGTTAGCTAATCTAAAAATAGGAGACAAACTAGAAATAGATATAAATAGAGATCAAGTACCAGAAAATATATTTCTTACTTCTGATGGATTAAACGGAATTAACGCAAATTTTAAAAATGGCCTTTTTTCAATAGGCACAGCATCAAGACAGCCAGATGTTCTAGAGAGATTTGCATCAGTAGAAATAGAAGATTCTTTATATAGCTCTGCTTTGAAATCAGGAATTCCTGACAGCGTGATAATGGACATGGTTTACATATTTGGATGGGATATAGATTTTATTTTTGATATAAGGCCTGGCGATTCCTTTGATATTCTCTACGAAGAATATTTTTTAAAAGGAAATCAAGTGAAGAATGGTGATATTAAAGCTGCAAGATTCAAGAGAGGCAAAAAGGTTTATACGGCTATAAGATATTTTCTTAAAAATGGCGAAAAGGAATTTTTTTCCATTAGAGGCAAGAATGTTGAGAAAGCTTTTTTAAGGTCTCCTGTAGAGTTTAGTTATATTAGCTCTAAGTATAATTTGAAAAGAATGCACCCAATTCTTAATAAAATTAAAGCACATACTGGCGTTGATTATGCTGCTCCTACCGGAACTCCAGTAAGAACTACTGGGGATGGAACCGTCTCTTTCAGAGGTAATAACGGGGGATATGGAAAACTTATTGAGATTAAACACTCCGAAGATTATTCAACAAGGTACGCACATTTATCTAGATATAAAAAAAATCTAAAAGTGGGTGATAAAGTTTCTCAAGGAGAAGTAATAGGCTATGTCGGAAGTACTGGAAGATCAACTGGACCGCATCTTCACTACGAATTTAGAGTTAATGGCATGCATACCGATCCTTTAACCGTAAAACTTCCTGCAGCAAAGCCAATAAATGAAAATGAAAAAGATTCTTTTTTTAAAACTGCTATTGAAGCTATGAATATGATGGACGATTATTACTTGAAACTTTATGCTGAATCAAATTAAGTGAAAGAATCAAATCTATACATTGGTACTCTTTCGGGCACGAGTGCAGATTCCATTGATGCTGCATTATTTGATTTAGGAAAGAAAATAAAAGTCATTGGATCTCTTTCAAAAAAAATTCCTCAGAATTTAAAATCAAAAATAATAAAATTTTCCAATTCAAAAAGGAATCTTTATGAGCGCCCTACAAAAGAATTAATAGACCTCGATAATCATTTTGCTATGGAAACAAGCAATTTAATAAACCAACTTATATCGAAACTGAAAATTGATAAAAACTTGATTAAAGCAATTGGGTCTCATGGTCAGACAATCCAACATTTTCCTGACATTGAAAATCCTTACTCTCTGCAAATAGGATGCCCAAAAATTATCTCTGAAAAAACAAGTATAAAAACTGTAGGAAATTTTAGAAAAGCTAATATTGATAATGGCGGGATAGGTGCTCCCCTTACTCCAGCATTTCATAAAGAAATTTTCTTTTCTAAAAAAGTTAATCGAGTAATTATTAATATTGGAGGTATTACAAATATTACAAGATTAATTCCAGGTAAAAAAATAATTGGATGGGACTCTGGTCCTGGAAACTGCTTAATTGATCAATGCGTTCAAGAGTTTACGGCAAAGAAAAGTCAATTCGATAACAAGGGAAGAATTGCGGAAAAAGGGAGCTTAAAAGATTTGACAAAAATAATAGATAGTTTTTTATCCTCCGATTATTTCCAAGAAAACTTGCCAAAAAGTCAGGCAATAATAAATTTTAATTTTAAAAAAATATCTAGATCAAAGTTAAAAAATCATTCTTTTAATGATTGGGCCTCAGCTATGACTGAAATAACCGCTTTAAGTATAGTTAGGGACTTAGAAAAGTTTTGTAAGGCAAAAAAAGTTGAAATTTATTTTTGTGGTGGAGGTAGTAAAAATAATTTTTTAATCAAAAGAATTCGCGATCTACTCAACGAGAACTATGAGATTAAAAAAATTAACAATCTTGGGATTGATCCTATGCTGATAGAAGCCTGCACATTTGCTTGGCTTAGCAAAAAAAGAATTAAAAAAGAGGAGATAAATCTACTGAACTCTACAGGAGCTAAACCCTCTTTATTAGGAGAGATTTTCTAAATAGAAAAAGAAGATCCACAACCGCATGTTGTTAAAGCATTAGGATTGTCGATTATAAATTTAGATCCCTCTAAATCTTCAGTGTAATCAAGCGTAGATCCATAGATGTACTGCATGCTTAAAGAATCTATAACAACAGAAACTCCACAACTCGATATGGTTGTATCTTCGGAATCCCGTTCGTCGTCTAATTTAAAACCGTATTGAAATCCAGAACATCCTCCTCCTGTAACAAATACTCTTAAAGACAAATTATCTTTAGTTTCTTCATCCAGAAGATTTTTGATTTTTGCTATTGCCTGGTCAGAGACATTGAGTTCTTGAGGTTTGAATTTTTCTACCATGATTTATTCTAAAATATATTCTTCTTTTTCGCCTATCATTAAGTTCAAACACTGAATAGCCTGTCCTGCTGCACCTTTTATTAAATTATCTATAGCTGAGTGAACAACTACTGTATTTTCATTTATAAAAAAGCCAATGTCACAAAAATTTGTATTTTGTACCTTTGACAATTCAGGTATTGTACCTTTTTTTAAAATTCTTACAAACTTACTTTCATTATAGTAATTTTCGTAACAATTATTAAGGTCTTCGTTGAAATTTTCAACTTCTAAATATGCAGTTATATATTCTCCTCTGAATAATGGCAATAAATGTGGAGTAAAAACAATTTTATTATTTGTACCTTTTATTGAAGCTAAAAATGACTTAATTTCAGGTTGATGTCTATGGAATTCAGGGGAATACGCTTTGAAGTTATTTTTCAAATCATTTTCTAATGAGTTCTCCACTGAATTTCTTCCTGCACCACTTATTCCGGATTTTACATCTAGAATGATTTTCGAGTTAGGTTTTACATAGTCTAATAAGGGTAAAATGCCTAGTATACTTGCAGTTGGATAGCATCCAGGAACTGCGACTAAGTCACTTTTTTTTATCTTTTCGGCATTAATTTCTGGTAAACCATATACTGATTTTTCAAGTAGTTCAGGGGCAAAATGCTTATCTCCGTATGTTTTTTCCCAAATATTTTCATCGTTAAATCTAAAATCAGCAGATAAATCTATTACTTTGATGCCCTTTTCTATCAAAAAAGGTACATAATTCATAGAAAAATTATGCTTAGTTGCAAAAAAAACTAAATCTAAGTCGTAATTTTTAATATTTTCTACTGAATCTAGTACCAAATTTTCTATATTTGAAAATTTCTTTGTAATTTCAAAAAGCGTTTTCCCTTGATTATTGTGAGAAGATACAAAAGAAACATTTACTTTTTCGTGGTTGTCTAAAATAGACAGAAGCTCTTCGCCAACATATCCCGTTGCACCAACTATTCCAACATTTTTCTTGTCCATTTCTTATACTATCCTAACTTGATTAGAGCGGCATTATAATTAATAAATCGTGAATAAAAAGAAAGTTATTTTATCAATTTCTGGACATGATCCTTCAGGAGGAGCAGGCCTGCAAACAGATATTTTAACTTCAAACTTTTTTAATCTTCATTGTGTTTCCAGTCTTACATGTCAGACAGTGCAAACTACGAAAAAGTTATTTAAATTAGATCCAACTAAAGTCAAATTTTTTAAACAAAATATTGATCATATAATTAAAAGTACTAATTTATCTGGAATCAAAATTGGTGTTGTACCGAATAGAGATATAGCTTGTGAAATCATAAAAATAATTTCTAGTTTGAAAATTCCCGTTGTAATAGATCCTATTTTTTTTGCAGGAGGTGGAGGTAAATTTACCAATAAAAAAGATTTAAGTTTTTTGAGAGATTCTTTTTATCCTCATTCAAGCATACTGACTCCAAACATTGAGGAATTAAAAATTCTATCTAAGAATAAATCCGAAGAAGATTCTATAAAATTTCTATTTGATAAAGGAATTAAAAATATTTATGTAACTGGAAAAGTTAATAAAAATAAAATAACAAATTCACTCTATTCAAATGGATTTCTTATAAAAGAAACCTCGTCAAAATATCTTAAAAAAAATATTCATGGAACAGGATGCGCGCTTTCAACCGCAATTTTATGTAACCTTGTAAATAAGAAGTCTGTTAAAGATTCTTGTTCTTTATCTCATAAATTTCTTTCCCATTTAGTCAAAAACTCTGTAAAAACAAATGGGCAAGACATATTAAATTTTAAAAAATGAAATCTATTTATGCTATCACTCCATCAGGCATAGATTTTAAAAAATTAATCAATGAAATAGAAAAAATGTTAAGTCTTGGCATAAAACTATTTCAGTATAGAGAAAAAAGTTTAAGCGAAGAGCAATTAAAAAATAATGCTAGTATTTTGCTGGAAGTCATTAAAAAAAATAATGGAAAATTATTAATTAATGACAGTCCTAGAATTGCTGTTGAAATAGGAGCAGATGGATTTCATTTAGGCATTGAAGATTATCTGAGCCCTCAAAATTTAAAATTTATCAAAGAACATAAAGAAACCATAAACTCCGATTATATTAAAGGGCTTTCGTGTAAGTGGGATTACGAATTGGTTAAAAATCCTCCAGAAGATTTAATAACATGGAACTATTTAGCTGTTGGGGCATTTTTTAAATCAGAGACAAAAAAAGATGTCAGTCTTTTAAAAAATAAAGATAAATCTTATCCTTTGACAATATCATCAAAGCCACTGGTAGCGATTGGAGGAATTAATTATCAAAATATGGATTCAGTATTATCTCTAGGTTATGAGACAATCGCTTTATCTAAAGGAATTTTTTTTAAAAAAGACCTCGAAAACATTATTAAAAATTTGAATGAAGAAAATTAATATCCTGGGTGTGGGGGCTGCGTTAGTAGATCGACAATTTTACATTGAAGATAGCCTATTAGAGGAGCTTAAATTAAAAAAAGGGTCGATGGATCTTAAAGACCAAGAAACACAAGATCAGATATATAAGAAATTATTTCATCTATACGGTTCTAGTAAAGATGCTTGTGGCGGCTCATCTACCAATACTATTTACGCTGCATCGATTCTTGGCTCTAATTGCAGTTTTATTGGCAAAGTTGCAAACGATCTTAATGGAAAATTTTATGTTGATAATTTAATTGGTGCCAATATCAAAAACAAGTGCATGTCACTAGAGTCAGGGGTTTCTGGTAGTTGCTTGGTTATGGTTAGTCCAGATGCGGAAAGAACGATGAGTACTTTTTTAGGGATTAGCTCAGAACTGAAGATCAGCGATTTGGATGAAAATATGATTAAAGAAGCAGAAATTGTTTACTTAGAAGCATATTTAGTTTCTTCAGATAGTAATTTTGAAACAACGACAAAAATTATAGAAATTGCACAAAAAAATAATACAAAAATTGCCATAAGTCTTTCGGACTCATTCATTGTTACTACCTTTAAAGATAGGTTATTAAAATGGATGGAAAATAAAATAGACTTTCTGTTTTGTAATGAAGAAGAAGCAAAAACATTCTCAAATTCTTCGAACATAGATAGTGCTGTCAAAGAATTGAAGAAATTTTCAGAAGTTTCGTTCATAACTTTGGGAAAAGAAGGAGCAGTGGTATTGTCTAAAGAAAAAAAAATTATGATTAATGGTTTTCCAGCTAAAGCAATTGATACCAATGGTGCAGGCGATATGTTTGCTGGAGGCGTACTTCATAAACTTTCGAACGGGCTTGCTTTAGAGGTTTCGGCTAAATTTGGTTGTTTTTTAGCATCAAAAGGAGTGGAGAACTTTGGCCCTAGATTATCTGATCAAGATTACATAAATAATAAAAATTTATTTGAAAAAACATAAAAAAATAAGTGGCAAGATATCTTTCTATTTGATAAATTGCCATCCCTCTAATTAATTATGGCAACAGCAAAGAAAAAAATTACATCAAAAAATACTAAAAGTATTAAAGCTTCTCCTAAGAAAACTGCTGCGAAAAAGAAAGTAGCAGTAAAAAAGAAAGCTCCCTCAAAAAAAAATGTAGCTAAAAAAAAATCGGCTACAAAAAAAACAATAATAAATCCATCGGATTATGATTCTTTTGCAAAGTCATTTGTTCCTTACAAAATTTCAAAGACTGAGAAATATATGAATAAATCTCAGCAAAAACATTTTATAAACATTTTAAATTCTTGGAAAAATGCTTTAGATAATGAACAAGAAAAAACGGAAAAATTGATCCAACAAGATCAAAGTAATTTTCCCGATTCTCTTGATAGAGCATCGAAAGAGGAAGAATTTATGCTTGAATTAAGAAAAAGAGAAAGAGAAAGAAAACTGATCTCTAAAATTGAACTTTCTTTGAAAGATATTGAAGATGATCTTTATGGTTATTGTGAAACTTGCGGAGTGGAAATTGGAATAAAGCGTTTAGAAGCAAGGCCAACTGCTACACAATGTATTGATTGCAAAACTGTTGATGAAATAAAAGAAAAACAGCAATTCGGTTAATGTATTCTCATATTGCTTATTTAGTTTTAGGAACTAATCTAGGTAACAGAAATAAAAATCTTTCTAATGCAAGGTTAGAAATAAACGGACTTCCACAAACTAGAATTTTAAAAAAAAGTAAAATTTTTAAATCTCCGGCTTATGGTCCCATTAAACAGCCATTTTTTTTTAATCTTGCATTAGAAGTTGAAACAGAACTTCTGCCCCTAGAATTACTTGATCATTTTCAACAGATTGAAAAAAGGCTAAAAAGGGAGAAAGATTCACATATGAAACCCCGTACGATTGATATAGATATCGTTTTTTTTGATAACGAGAAAATAGAAACTTCGAGATTAAAAATACCTCATTATGATTGGAAAAATCGAGATTTTTTTATTAAACCTCTTCGAGAAATAAATTGTCAGGCTGAAGAATTTAAAAACTTAAAGTTTGCCTGAAACTTTCAAGATAGAATTATTCAATGAAAATATATTCAGTAAGCGAAAAACAAAAGAAAAATTCTGAAATAACTGAAGCAGATTTCGAGTCAGAATATCTTGAATCAATTAACAATCCAAAAAAGTTTTGGAAAGAAAAAGCAGAAGAGACCTTAGAATGGTTTTCTAATTGGGATGAAGTCATTTCTTCAAATTTAGAAGAAGGCAAAGTTGAATGGTTCAAAAATGGAAAATTAAATGCTTGTTTTAATTGTGTTGATCGTCACCTTAAAAATTATAGTAATAAAACTGCCATTATTTGGGAAGGTGATAGTCCTGAAGATAACAAAAAGATATCTTTTGAAGAACTTCATAAAAATGTTTGTAAATTTGCGAATCTTCTAAAATCTAGAAAAATTAAAAAAGGGGATCGAGTTTGTATTTATATGCCAATGATTCCTGAGGCTGCTTATGCAATGCTGGCATGTGCAAGAATTGGGGCAATTCATTCTGTAGTTTTTGGCGGATTTTCCATTGAGTCATTGAAAGACAGAATTTTGGATTCAAATTGCACGAGCGTTATCACAGCAAATGAAGGAATAAGAGGCGGAAAACTTATTCCGCTTAAAAATAATGTAGATAAAGCCTTGGAAGATTGTCCAGATGTTCATAGTGTAGTAGTTGTTAATAGAACAGAAAATCTTCTTGTCAAAGACGATCAAGTTGATATTAATTATTACGATGTTATCGACTCTTTCGATACGGAATGTCCATGCGAAGAAATGGATGCTGAAGATCCATTATTTATCCTTTACACCTCAGGATCTACAGGCAAGCCCAAAGGAGTTTTACATACGACAGCAGGATATTTATTAGGTGCTGCTTTAAGTCATAAATATATTTTTAATTTAAAAGAAGACAGTATTTATTGGTGTACAGCAGATGTAGGCTGGGTAACAGGACATACTTACATTGTTTATGGGCCTCTAGCCAATGCTTCCACAACTTTAATGTTCGAGGGCATACCAACTTACCCTGATACTTCAAGATTTTGGAATGTCATTGATAAACATCAGGTGAATATTTTTTATACTGCTCCCACAGCGATAAGAGCACTAATGGCGCATGGCAATGCACCGCTAAATTCCTCTTCCAGAGATTCATTAAAAGTTTTAGGAACGGTAGGAGAGCCTATAAATCCAGAAGCTTGGGAGTGGTACTATCACGAAGTTGGCAAAAGCAAATGCCCAGTCGTTGATACTTGGTGGCAAACTGAAACTGGCAGCATAATGATTTCTGGTTTAGCAGGCTTTTCTAGTCAAAAACCTGGTTGCGCAGGCAAACCATTTCTTGGCATTAATCCTGCGCTCATAGACGAACAAGGAAAGGAAGTCGAAGGCGCTGGAAAAGGCAACTTAGTAATAAAAAGTTCTTGGCCTTCTCAGATAAGAACAGTCTATGGCGATCATCAAAGGTGCGTAGATACTTATTATTCAAATTACAGAGGTTATTACTTCACGGGCGATGGCGCTGAAAGAGATGCCGATGGTTTTTATAGAATTACTGGAAGAGTTGATGATGTCTTGAATGTTTCTGGTCATAGACTAGGTACTGCTGAAATAGAAAGTGCGTTAGTCTTGCATGAATCAGTTGCAGAAGCAGCGGTCGTTGGCTTTGAACACGAAATTAAAGGGCAAGGTATTTACTGTTATGTAAATCTCATGAAAGAAGCAAAACCATCCGACGAAATAATCGGAGAATTAGTAAATCTTATTGTCAAAGAAATCGGGCCAATTGCGAAACCTGATTCCATACAGTTTTGTTATGATTTACCAAAAACTAGATCAGGAAAAATCATGCGAAGGATTTTAAGAAAGATTGCTGAGAATGAATTAAATAATTTAGGAGATACTACAACGCTTGCAGATCCAAGCATTGTAGACATATTGATAAAAGAAAGATTAAATAAATAAATGTTCAGATTTAAAAGCTTAGAAATGCCTTCAAAAAATGATTGTCTCCCGGGTAGAAGCCAACGAATTTATAATCCAGAAAATCATTTTGTAACTGGTGCGCCTATGTCAGAGTGCATGTCTAAAGAAAAACCTAGGATTCTTTTTGGAATGGGTTGTTTCTGGGGAGCTGAAAAAATGTTTTGGGATTTGGATTGCGTCAGAGTTACAGGCGTTGGCTATGCCGCTGGATATACTCAGAATCCTACTTATGAAGAAGTTTGTTCGGGATTAACCGCGCATTCGGAAATTGTTTTTGTGACGTATGAAGATGAATCTAATTTGGAAGATTTACTTCAAGTTTTTTGGGAAGGGCATGATCCTACCCAATTCATGCGTCAAGGTGGTGATGTTGGGACTCAATATAGATCTGGTATTTACTTTTTAGAAAAAACACAAGAGGAATTGGCTCTTAAGACAAAAGACATCTACCAAGCCAAGCTTAACGCTAAAGGATTTGGTAAAATTGTTACCGAAATCTTACCCGTCACTGAAGAATTTTATGCTGAGGATTATCATCAGCAATACCTAGCAAAAAACCCTAATGGTTATTGCGGGCATGGTGGCTGTGGAGTAAATTTTAAAGACTAAAGAATCAATTAATTTACTTCTTTAAATTATATTTTTTTAGCCTTTCCAAAAATAATTATCTTGATCTCTAAGAACTCTATCTTCTTCGATAAGTTTATTCAGATGTGCCTCTAATGAATATTTAGCTATTCCATATAGATTCTTATCAACATCGTCGTAGACAGAATAAATGAGCTCATCAATTGTTGCTTTAGATGCTTCAGTAATTGAATCAATTACTTTTTTTTCTCGATACATTCGATGACCAACAATCCAATCAACTACTGAATGAGGATTTTCCATAACGTTACCATGTCCAGGCGCAATATATTTTAGATCTATTTCTTTCAGCAATTCTAGAGAATCAATATATTGTTTCATATTTCCATCTGGTGGAGCTATGACTACAGTTGATCCATCCATAATATGATCGCCAGTAAAAATTAACTTTTCTTCTTCAAGCAAAAAACAAAGATGATTGGAAGCATGCCCGGGAGTGTGAATAACTTTCAAAGTATATTCTGCTTCATTAATTTCATCGCCATGTTTCAATTCTTTTTTTGTTTTGAAAGTAGGATCTTGCATTTCCTTGTGAAGAGGATACATCCCCATAATAGGTGCAGCTGTCCTTTGATGAAGTAATTTTGCGCCCGGAGAATGATCATTGTGAGTATGAGTAACTAAAATTTGTTTTATATCTTCTCCACAAATCTTTGCGATATTTTCTACATGCTCTGTTGATGCAGGGCCTGGATCGATGACTGTAATTTCTTGATGGCCAACTAAATATGTATTAGTGCCTCCACCAGTAAATACTCCTCCGTTATCAGCAGTAATTCTTCTTACCAAAGGTGATATTTCAATGATCTTCATAACCTTCGTCGCCTGGAAGCAAACCTATCATTTTTCCATCTTTCATAAAAAATTTTGGTTCGATTGACGAAACCTCGCTTTGACACTTAACCTTATTTTCTAATAACTCATCTGTGGACGAGAATCCTACAATTGCCTCAAGATTTCTAATAGTCGGCAATATTATTGGAAATTTACCTTCTTCACCGCCCCTGATCGCGTTTTCTGGAGTAATCCATGTACTTTCTACTCCTTCGCTTCCATCATGTATTGCTTTTTGATCTGATGGCGCCAAAGCAATAAAAAATCTTGTGCTATAACGCTTCATTTCCATTTTAGGTGTAATCCAATGTGATACATAAGCCAGCCTATCTACAGCTAATTTTAAATTTAATTGTTTACACAACTCTAATAAAACTGGCTCGCCTCTATTAAGTTTATCTCTATATGAAGCTAATATTTCTACCTCTTCATCATCGGAAGCTCCAAATAAATCGCCATTTTCTCTATAAGCAAGTAGCACGCCACATTCTTCAAAGCACTCTCTTATGCATGCTATCCAATAATTTAATCCACCGCTTTTAACATTGAGAATTTGTGAAGCCATCTCATCAGTTAAACCAGAACAAAAACTATTTATTTCTATTTCTTCGTCAACAGGATCAAGTTTTCCCCCAGGAAAAACCCACGCTCCCCCAAAATTTGTTTTTGCATTTCTCTTGATCATAAAAACTTCAATTTCATTTTCAAGAGCCCTAACCAACAGCACTGTGGCTGCTGGTTTAGGATCTGAAGGTGGGGCTCCAGGCTCAGCTTTCTGAATGTTCACAGATTCTTGTTTAGACAAGATTTCAGGAAATTCTTGATCTTTTGCCATTTAAAACTAGGCAACGAATTTAGAAAGTCTGGCTTTTATTATTTCTTCTGCATCTGAAACAATTCTTTCAACAAGATCAGAACAAGTTGGAATATCATGAATCAAGCCCGCAACCATTCCACAACTCCAAGCGCCTGCATCCATGGTGCCTTCCTGCATTATTTTTGGATATACTCCTGCAACTTCATCCATGATATCTGTAATTTGAATATCATCTCCAAGAGCTTTTTCTTTCTCTAAAATTTTATCTACTGCTCCATTCGCTAAGACTCTCTCAGTATTTCTTAAAGGTCTCATAATTAACTTGGTATCAAGCTCTGATGCAGCTACTAATGCTTCTTTAACATTTTGATGAACAGGAGCTTCTTTAGTAGCAATAAATCTGGTACCCATATTTATTCCGTCCGCTCCCATTGACAAAGCAGCTGCTAATTGTTGTCCATTACCCATGCCTCCTGATGCAACAAAAGGAATAGATAATTCCTCTGCAGCTCTTGGAAGGAGGATCATATTTGGAATATCATCTTCTCCTGGGTGCCCACCACACTCAAAACCATCGACACTTACTGCATCACATCCAATTTTTTCTGCCTTTAATGAGTGTCTAACAGAGGTACATTTATGAATTACCTTGATTCCTGCACCCTTCAAGTCCGGCATATAAGCTTCAGGACTTCTTCCAGCAGTTTCAACTATCTTTATGCCACCTTCAACAATAGCTTGGATATAACCAGGATAATCTGGCTCCTGAAATCCCGGTAAAAAAGTTAAATTAACTCCAAAAGGTTTATCAGTCATTTCATGGCATTTTGCTATTTCCTTTGCTAAGTCTTCAGGACTTTTTTGAGTAAGGCCAGTTATGATTCCTAGCCCTCCAGCATTTGCAACTGCGGATGCCATTTCTGCAAAACCTACATAATGCATTCCCCCTTGAATGATTGGGTGTTTAATTCCAAACATTTCTGTGATTTTCGTTTTAATCATCTTTTATCTCTCCAAAAAAATTAATTAGTACATTACTATATCTATAATGACGAGGGTTGCAATAAATGATACAAACAACTTCAAAAAAATAATGAAAGCGAAAAAAATAAATTCCTTAACACTTAAAAAGAAACTTACTAGATCTTCCGATGCTTATAAAGGGGAATTTGGACATGTGCTAGTTATAGGAGGGAATATTGGATTTGGAGGAGCTGGTCTACTGGCTTCCAGAGCTTCAGTAAATTGTGGAGCCGGTTTAGTATCTTTAGCAACCAGATCCAGTCATGTATCTGCCTCGTTGAATTTTTGCCCTGAAGTTATGGTCAAGCCGGTTGACTCAGGTCAGGCTCTTGAAAAATACTTGGATTCGCCATCGGTAATTTGTTTAGGTCCAGGTCTAGGGCAGGACTTTTGGTCCGAACAAATGATATATAAATCTTTAGAAGCGGCTAAAAAAAATAATGTGCCCATGCTTATTGATGCAGATGGCCTGAATCTTTTGCCTAAGTTTATAAAAAAATTACCTCTACCGAAAAAACTAGTTCTTACCCCGCATGTTGGGGAAGCCTCAATACTTTTAAATACATCTAAAGAAAAAATAAAAAAAAATAGAGTAATGAGCGCTAAAAGAATTTCAAAAAAATATTCAGCGGTTGTTGTTTTAAAAGGAGAAAACTCAATTATTTGTTGGAAAGATAAATATTTTATCTGTGAAAAAGGGAACGCTGGAATGGCTACTGGAGGAATGGGAGATGTCTTAAGCGGAGTAATAAGTAGTTTTATTGCTCAAAAAATGACGTTGTTAGATGCTGCATGTTTAGGTGTCGAATTACATGCCGAAGCTGCAGATGAATACTCCGAAGCTATTGGAATAAATAGTCTAACCCCAACCGATGTCCTAGATATTATTAAAGAACTTATTTAATAATTCTAATGAAGAATAAATTAACGTTAAGCTCTTTAGAAGATACTAAGAAATTAGGTCAAGAATTAGCTAAAGAAATATTAAAAAGAAAAGGGGAAGCTGCATTTGTTGTTTTTCTTGATGGCGACCTTGGAACAGGCAAAACAACCCTAGTTAAAGAGGTTATTTTTGCCCTAGGAGTGAAAGAGAAAGTTAAAAGTCCAACATTTACCATCATTGAACCTTACGAACTTAATAATGAAAATATCTATCATGTTGATCTCTATAGAATAATTGATCCCTCTGAACTTGAAATTATTGGCCTTAGAGAATATTTGAACGAATCAAATGCAATAATATTTGTAGAATGGCCTGAGAAAAGCTACGGATATTTGAAAAAATTTGATTTAAGAATTTCCTTGAAACATTTATCTGAAAATGAAAGAAAATGCAGAATTGAACTAAATACCTAGAATTTTTTTTAAATCAGGTTTGAAATAAGTATCAGGCTTCATGATCTTACCTACGTCGTTTTTTACAGCTTTTCCGTCAACAAATTTGCTCATGTTTGAGGATCTTACTTCCTCCCAAACTTTATTGAACTCTATGCCACAACTGGAACACATGCCCATAATTACCCACACCATATCTGCAAGCCCGTCAGCTACTTCTACCAAATCACAGTTTTCAAATGCTTCGAGCGTCTCTTTATATTCTTCCGTTATTAAATTCATATAAAGTTTTTGCTGATCTCCTTGCAGAGAAAGTTCTTTATTTATTAGTTGATCTCCTGCGCTCATAAAATCTTCGACATCTTTTTGATAGGACATGAATTCTCCTTAACTTAATTACTTTTTTTTAAATACTTCTATATTATTTCAGGTAAACAGTTAAAAGATGGAAATTATTTTAAAAGATGGTTCTTACTATGAAATTGAGCAAAGCGATTTAATTTCTTGGCAAAGAACATATCATGAGTGCAATGTTTATCATGAAATAAATGCAGCTAGAGAATGGTGTCAAGCTAATCCATCTAGAAGAAAAACCAAGAGGGGGATAAAAAGATTTCTTAACGCTTGGCTTTCTAAGGCACATAAATTAAAGGGAAGCCCCTTTATTTTTAGTAATCAGACAAAATCAAACTCTATTAAAGAATCAATGTACGATATTTCTTGGGTGGAGGAAGAAAATAAGCTAGAAATCTCCAAGTGGTATATTAAAAACAAAGGATTTTATTTTCTGGATGGCAAAAAACACACTGAGCCTTTCGGCATAAAAAAAGTAGTTAATATTTCTGAAAAAAGCAAAAGTCTAAAGAAAAATAAGAAGTAAATTCTATTTCTTAAAAAAAATTCTTCTGGTATTATGCGCCAGCATATTTTTAAAGAATTATGAAAAAGGAAACCCATCCAGAATATAGAGAAGTATTGTTCCATGACACGAGCGTGGACAAGTATTTTTTAATTCCATCAACGTTGAATACCGATCAAACCAAAGAGTGGGAAGATGGTAAAACTTATCCTTATTATCCTCTTGATATTTCATCTGCTTCTCATCCTTTTTACACAGGAAAACACAAAATTGTAGATACTGGTGGAAGAGTTGATAGATTCAAAAAACGGTTTGCTAAAACTGCATCAGCTGAACAAAAGTTAGCCGAAGCTCCAACTGAAGAAGTTGTTGAAGTTACTCAAGAAGAAATATCTGAAGCTCCAGTTGAAGAAGTCCAAGAAGACGTATCTGAAGCTCCAACTGAAGAAGTTGTTGAAGAAGAAACACCAAAAGAAAAAGAATAATCCTTAGCTAACTTTCATTAAAGTTATTCGTTTGAAGATTGCTCTTTTAAAATCTGAAATTTTATGAATTCGAAAGATATAAGAAATATCGCAATTATTGCTCATGTTGATCATGGAAAAACTACATTGGTTGATAAGTTGCTTCAGCAATCAGGAACTCTTGATAGAAAAGATATTGGTTCTGAGAGAATTATGGATTCGAATGATCAGGAAAAAGAAAGAGGCATTACAATTTTGGCAAAAAATACAGCTATAAAATGGAAAGATCATAAAATAAATATTGTAGATACCCCTGGTCATGCAGATTTTGGAGGAGAAGTTGAAAGAGTTTTATCCATGGTCGACTCTGTTCTTTTGCTAGTTGATGCTGTAGATGGGCCAATGCCACAGACTAGATTTGTTACTGAAAAAGCCTTCGAACAGGGTCTCAATCCAATATTAGTTATTAATAAAATTGACAGACCTGGAGCTCGGCCTGATTGGGTTTTAGATCAGGTTTTCGATCTATTTGACCGGCTTGGAGGAAATGACCAACAAATGGATTTCCCTGTTATTTATGCTTCTGCATTAAATGGTGTGGCGGGAAATGAGTTAGAAGATATTAAAGAGGACATGGCTCCTTTATTGGACTTAGTGCTTAAAGAAGTCAGCCCTCCAGATGTTGATACTGAAAAGCCTTTTCAAATGCAAATAAGTGCTTTAGATAGTAATAGCTATGTGGGGGTGATCGGCATTGGAAGAATTACTTGTGGAAAACTCAAACCTAACGATCAAGTAATAGTAATTGATGTAAAAAAAGATCAAAGAAAAGCAAAAATTTTACAGGTCATGAGTCACGATGGATTAGAAAGAATAGAAGTTGAAGAAGCAGAAGCAGGAGATATTGTTTGTATAACCGGAATAGAAAACCTATATATATCAGATACTTTGTGTGATCCTGAAAAAGTTGAACCGCTTCCTCCTTTATCTGTAGACGAACCTACTGTAAGTATGACATTTCAAGTAAATGATTCGCCTTTTGCAGGGCAAGACGGAAAGTTTGTAACTTCAAGAAATATTAAAGAAAGACTTAAACAAGAACTCTTGAGTAATGTTGCGCTTAGGGTTGAACCTGGTGAATCATCAGATAAATTTAAGGTTTCCGGTAGAGGCGAATTACATTTGTCAGTTCTAATTGAAAGTATGCGAAGAGATGGTTTTGAATTAGGCGTATCAAAACCTGAAGTAATTCAAAAAGAAGTAAATGGGGAAATTCATGAGCCTTTTGAGCAAATTGTTATCGATCTTGAAGAAGAGCATCAAGGCTCAATTATGGAAGAAATGGGTTTAAGAAAAGCAGAACTAAAAAATATGCAGCCAGATGGAAAAGGAAGAATCAAACTTGAATTTATAGCGCCCTCGAGGGGAATGATTGGGTTTAGGTCGCATTTCTTAACTTTAACGAGTGGCTCAGGAATTTTGACAAGTGTTTTTGATCATTATGGTCCAGCTAAAAAAGGTGAAGTTACTAATAGACAAAATGGGGTTTTGGTATCGATGACAAATGGAAAAACTTTGTCTTATTCACTATTCAATCTTCAAAATAGGGGAAAATTATTTGTTGGTCATGGACTTGATATTTATAAAGGGCAAATTGTCGGTCTTCATTCAAGAGATAATGATTTGCCAGTAAATCCCACTAAGGCAAAACAACTTACAAATGTCAGAGCCTCAGGCACAGATGAAAATCTAATTTTAACTCCTCATATAGAACATTCTTTGGAGCAAGCTTTGGAATTTATAGAAGACGATGAGTTGGTAGAGGTGACTCCAAGCGCTATAAGACTCAGAAAGAAATCTTTTACTTTTTAAAGTCTCTCTAGAATAGCATGATGGATTTGATCAAATGATCCATTTGATAAGCATATGATGTGAGTATTAGGTTCATTGAACTCAGGCAAAAAATTTAAGAATTCTCTAGTCCCGGAACAAGTTGAAAATTTTTTACTTTTTTCAGCTATTTTTTTTATTTGATTTTGATTTTTTGAGAAAAGAAAAACGTTATCAGCGTCTTCAAGAGATTTGGGTATTGCTTCATCGTGGTATCCAGATGACATTGTGTTAGATCTCATTTCTAACAAGCAAATGATTTTCTGATCACCAACTTTTTTTCTTAAACCGTCCAAAGTGTATTTGATAGCAGTTGGATGATGAGCAAAATCATCGTAAATGGAGATAGAGTTTTTCTCCCCAATCATTTCCATTCTTCTAGCCGTTCCTTTAAATGCTGAAAGGGACTCTGAAATTTGTTTGTTTTTAAGTCCTAAAGAGGCGGCGATAATAAAAGTTGCCAAAGCATTTTTTTTATTATGTTCTCCAATTAAATTCCAATTTATTGACCCCTTAATTTTTTTATCGAAAAAGATGTCAAATGAAGAACATTCAGGATTTTTAATTCTGGCGTGCCAGCCCTTGCTCTTACCTACTGCATCAAATGACTCTTCTTTGCAATAAACACCCATCTCTAACAATTTTTTTATGTTTAAGTCATCAACTGGGTAAAATAGCTTTGCATCTTTAGGCAATGTTCTTAGTAAATGATGGAATTGTTTTTTAATGGCGTCTAAATCATCAAATATATCGGCATGATCGAATTCCAAATTATTAATCAATAAAGTTGACGGGCTATAGTGAATAAACTTAGAGCGCTTATCGAAAAAAGCAGTGTCATACTCATCGGCTTCGATAACAAAATATTTGTGTTTACCAAGATAAGCTGTTGAATCTAAATCTATTGCTCGACCGGCAATCATATAACCAATATCTAAACCCGCATCAATCAGCACCTTAGCTAACATTGAAGATGTGGAAGTTTTGCCGTGCGTTCCACTGACTGCTATGACATGTCTATCTTCTAAAATTGATTCAGTAAGAAATTGTGGACCTGAGACAAACTTAAGTCTTCTTTTTAAGATTTCTTCCATCATTGGATTTCCTCTGGAAACAACATTTCCAATAACAAAGAGGTCGATGTCATTGGCTATATTTTTTACACTAAATCCTTGATCTACTTTTATCCCTTGTTCTGCCAGTACGTTGCTCATTGGAGGGTAAGCATTTTCATCGCAGCCAGAAACTTCAAAACCTTTTTGAACCGCTAATTGTGCAAGGCCTCCCATGAAGGTTCCACAAACTCCTAAGACGTAAATTTTCATCATGCTGATTATATCTTTTTCCAGAACTACTTTTTTCAGTTATATTTCTCATGATGAATTCAAAAAAGAATGCTTTTTATGCCCAATCAGGTGGGGTTACTGCAGTAATTAATGCCTCAGCCTGTGGTGTCATCGAGACGGCTGCTAAATCAAAAAAGATCAGTAAAGTACTTTGCGGTGAGAATGGTATTCTTGGGGCATTAAATGAAAATTTAATTGATACCTCAAAAGAATCAAAAACTACCATTTCTAAATTAAAAAATACGCCTGGTGGTGCATTTGGTTCCTGTCGATTTAAATTGCAAGATCCAGTCAAACAAAAAAAAGAGTATGAACGTCTCTTTGAAGTTTTTGCCGCTCATGATATTAATTATTTTTTTTATAATGGCGGAGGCGATAGTCAAGACACAACCTATAAGGTATCTGAAATGGCTAAAAAGCTAAAGTTTCCTCTTCAGTGCATTGGTATTCCAAAAACTGTAGATAATGATCTGCCCTTTACTGATTGTTCGCCTGGTTTTGGTTCGGTAGCAAAGTATGTTGCAACTTCAACACTTGAAGCCGGATTGGATGTCAAAAGTATGGCCGCAACCTCAACGAAGGTCTTTATCTTAGAAGTTATGGGTCGTCATGCTGGTTGGATAGCAGCAGCATCTTGTTTAGCGTCATCTAATTCAGAAGACCCGCCTCATATTATCTTGTTACCAGAAGTGCCCTTCGAAAAAAATAAATTTCTCACTCAAGTAAAACAGACAGTAAAGAAAAATGGCTTTTGTGTAATTGTTGCTTCAGAGGGAACTCAGATGAAAAACGGTAAGTTTCTAGCAGATTCAGGATTAACCGATGCTTTTGGCCATAAGCAACTTGGCGGAGTGGCTCCAGTATTGTCAGGGATGGTTTCAAAACTTGGTTTAAAAAATCATTGGGTTGTGGCTGATTATCTTCAACGTTCAGCTAGACACATCGCATCTAAAACAGATTTAGATCAGGCATATGCAGTAGGAGAATTTGCAGTAAAACTTGCTACTTCAGGAAAAACTGCAGTTATGCCAATTATAAAGAGAATAAGTGATGAGCCCTATAAATGGAAAATAGATACTGTATCTTTGAAGAAAGTTGCAAATGTAGAAAAAACAGTTCCAAAAAATTTTATCTCAAAAAATGGTTTTAAAATTACATCTGCAGGGAGAAAATATTTAAGTCCTTTGATTCAAGGTGAAGCCCAAACTAATTTCAATCTTGGAATTCCTGATGTAGCTTTTCTAAAGAAAAATCTATTAAAAAAGAAATTAAAAAAGTTTAATTAAATATACGACTTAATTTCGTTAAAATTATTAATTCCTCATTTTTTTTTCAAAGCTTAAGTGCTAATCTTTGTAGCCATTCTCAATGATGGGAATGAGGATTTCTTAAGGAGAGAAAATGAGAAATATTTTAAAAATTTTATTGTCACTAACTTTACTGACGGTTTCTTCAATTTCGTTAGCTCAAGAACAAGCAAACGTAACACCAATGGAATTTTACGCTAATTGTGAATTTCAACCTGGAAAAACAAAAGCTGATTTATATGATGTCATTGAGAAATGGAATAAATTTAACGACGACTCAAAAGATAAGTCTTATACAGCTTTTTTATTGACTCCAATTGCAGCAAGCAACGTTGATTTTGAAAATACCCTTATTTGGATGGGTGTTTGGGATAATTTTGAAGGAATGGGAAATAGTCTTGAGAATTATTATGAAAATGGATCTGAAATTGCTGAAAGTTTTAACTCTGTATGGAAATGTAATAGTCATTCTTTTGCTGCAAGCTTGCTTACTTATGAAGAAAATAGAAAGGATAATTACGCTGGTCCAAGAACTTCGGAGATTTTTTCTTTTTCGGATTGTTCAATTAATGATGGTGTAACATATGCGGATCTTTTAAAAGCAGATGCTAAATACAGTGCTTTTCTAAAGAAATTAGAAAAAGAAGATCCAGTATTTAGAATTTTCCCTACGGCCGGTTTACCTCAAGATTCAGATTTTGATTTCAAAATGATGGATATAAATTCTTCTTGGAGTCAAAGAGGAAAGGAGACACAAACCTTTGTAGATAATGGCGGTCCTCTAAAGCAATTAGAAACTTATGGTTCAATGGTAAGTTGCGACAGCCCAAGAGTTTATCAAATGGAAAGGGTAAGATTAGGTAAGCCTTGGGTTAAATAATTTATTTAAAAAAGGCTTCTTATAGAAGCCTTTTTTATATTTTCTTTACAACTCCGCTAAAACTGAAAACAATTTCTCCATCGCAGAATATTTTACCTTCGCCAAAGACTAAGGATTTAGTTGCTCTTGTTATTGACGTATGAACTTCGGCTAATGAATGTATTTTGGCAGGAGCGATGAATTCTGATCGAAAGCTTATTGTTGCCACATATTTATCCCTCGAAGGCATCGAGGCAGAAGCTAACGAATAATCAGCAATACTCATTAGCATGCCTCCATGAGCAACATCAGCTGAATTACAATTTTCTTTTTTAATCCAAAATGCCATTATCAGATTACCTTCTTCATCACGCCTATAAAAGCCTTCACCAATGTTACGAATATGATGTTCGGTTTGATGAATAGGTTCGAATCCTTCCGGAATGGGATATTTATTCTCTCTGGGCATGTCGATATTTTAACTCAATGTGTATAATTGCTCGCAAAATTAAAAAAATTATGGATTTCAAATTAACACCAGAACAACTAGAACTACAAAAAGTTGCACGCGAATATGCGCAAAATGAGCTACCAGCTTTAGCAGATGAATTGGAAGAAACAGGCGATCCTGTCCCTAAAGATGCCTTAATGAAAATTGGTGAGATGGGTTTTCTTGGCGTCAATACACCTGTTGAATATGGTGGTCAGGGTCTTACAAATTTAGAAGCAATTATTATTCTAGAGGAATTTGGAAAAATCTCATCAGCAGTTGGGTGGCCGGTTTTTGAAGCAAATGCTGGGCCTGTAAAAGTTCTACAGCATTTTGCAACCGATGCTTTAAAAGAAAGAGTTATACCTAAAGTTTGTAGCGGTGAAATGGTTGTAGCCGTGAGTATGTCAGAACCAGGAGCGGGCACTGGATTAACTGACTTAAAAACTAAAGCAGAAATAAAAGGTGACAAAATTGTTATAAATGGAAACAAACGTTGGTGTTCTGGGGCAGGTCACTCAGATGGATATGTAGTTTATGCAAGAATGTCTGATGCTCCAGCGGCTAAAGGAATTGGTGCAGTTTTTGTAGATATCGATACGCCTGGATTAACCTTTGGGAATAATGAAAATCTTATGGGCTGGCGAGGCATTCCATCTGCAGATATATACTTTGATAATGTTGAAGTGCCAATTGAAAATCTTCTTGTTGAACCTGAAGATGGCTTTAAGAAGCTCATGGAAACTTTTGATTTAGAAAGGTGTGGTAATGCGACTATGGCTTTGGCTCAAGCTTCATCTGCATTGGACTATGTGCAAAATTATGTTCAAGAGAGAGAACAATTTGGAAAACCAATTGTTGACTTTCAAGCCGTGCAAATAAAATTAGCGGACATGTTAATGAAAGTTGAAGCTTCGCGTCTTCTCATCCATCGTGCAGTATTTAATGCAGCAAATGGATTGCCTGACATTTTGGAATCAAGCTCTGCAAAATGTTTTGCAAATGAGATTTCTAGAGAAGTTACGACAACCGCTATGCAATTAATGGGCGGCTATGGTTTTAATAAAGAATATGGCATGGAGCGCAAAGTAAGAGATTCGTTTGGCTGGGGAATTGCAGGCGGCACTATCGACGTGCAAAAAGTCAATATCGCTTCAGCTATGATTGGTCGCAGATTTAATCAAAGAGCAAAATAAACTTAAGCAGTCCTTAATTCTTGGATAATTTCATCCATTTTTTCTATCAGAATTTTTTTGTCTTCTTCTGTTAGGAAATCTCCAATTGGCACTCTTTCGCCTTTTGATGAGATAACTATGTGCAATGGATACCAAGGATGAGTTGCCTTTTCAACAAACACATAGGCCCACTCTCTAACAAATTCTGTTGTTGTTTCTGGTCTCAATCTACCTTTTTCGATAATTAATTTTTCAGGGGTGAATGTAAGAATCTCTTTTCTATTTGCATCTTTGAAAACAAAATATAAAGCAGTGAGAACTAGTAGAATCTCTAAACCAGCAAAAGGTAAAATAATAGGTGCTCCAACATACAAAAATCCCAAAGCTATTATGGTTAAAGGCACAGAAACTAAAAAAACGAATATTAAATTACCTCGCCAAGAAATCGAACGATTAGGGGTGATTGAAACTCTAAAAGAATTATCAGAGTTGAGACGATCTGCTATAACCATGTTTTAATATTACTTTAAAGTCATTATGACTATTCTAAAAAAAATTATATTTAATGAAAAAAAATAATTCTATTGATAGAACGGCATTGATGCCAAATTATGCCCCTGCAGAATTTATTCCTGTCAAAGGAAAAAAGTCTATTCTTTGGGATGATAAAGGCAAAGATTATGTAGATTTTGGAGGAGGCATTGCCGTCACATGCCTCGGTCATTCTCATCCCGCGCTAAATAAAGTTCTCAAAGAACAATCAACAAAACTTTGGCATGTAAGCAATTACTTATATAACAAGCCAGCTTTAGAGCTTAGCGAAATATTAGCTAAAAAAACTTTTGCAGATAAAGTTTTTTTCTCAAATTCAGGAAATGAAGCCAATGAAGCGGCAATAAAACTAGCTAGAAAATATTATTTCGATCAAAAAAAACCTGAGAAACACGAAATTATAGTCTTTACTAAAGCTTTTCATGGTCGATCCATGCTGAATATTACTGCAGGTGATTCTGAAATTCAGAAAACTGGATTTGGACCGCTTTTGAAAGGCTTTAAAAGAGCTATTTTCAACGACCTGAAATCAGTAAAAAAAGTAATAAGTAAAAATACTGCAGCAATTTTTGTCGAACCAATCTTAGGAGAATCGGGGATAATTAGAGCAGAAAATCCTTTCCTAGAAGGGCTAAGAAAGTTAGCTGACGCTAAGGACTGTCTTCTTATCTTTGATGAAGTTCAAAGCGGTATTGGTCGAACTGGATCGCTAATGGCATATATGGGATATGGCGTCACGCCAGATATTTCAACTTTAGCAAAGGGCTTAGGAGGGGGAATTCCAATTGGCGCAACACTCACAACTACAAAAATAGCTCAAGCTTTTCAGCCTGGAACTCACGGCAGTACTTTTGGAGGCAACCCTTTAGCCTGTGAAGTGGCTAAAAAAGTAATAGAAATAATTTCTACCAAAAAAGTCTTAACCGGAGTTGTAGAAAAAACTATTAAATTTAATAAAGAACTTAAAAGAATATCCGAAAAATATAATTTGTTTGAAGACGTAAGATCCGCTGGTCTTTGGATTTGTTGTGATTTTAAAAAATTAAAATCCGCAGATGTTATAAATGAATGCTATAAAAAAAGATTAATTCTTGTTCAGGCCTCTGGTGATAAAACAATTAGATTAGCTCCGTCCTTAATTATCGAGAACTCAGAAATAGATGAAGGTTTTAAAAGATTTGAAAGGGCAATAAAAAAATTAGTTTAGTTTTTTATAAATTCTTTATAAGTTTCATTAAACCTCGCCAATCTTTCTGGACCTGTTGGATGAGTATCAAAAAAAGTTGACCGATCATCTCTTTCTGATTTTTGCGCCATTCTAATAATAATATTTCTTGCTTCCAGCAAATCATATCCAGAATCTTTTAAAATCAACAAAGAAAAATAATCTGCCTCTTTTTCTTGATCTCTGGAAAAAACCAAAGATCCAAACCTTGCTCCTAAGTCTGTAGTTTGAGAAATTAAATCGTCGGATCCGTCTATGACACTCCCTAAAACTCTTCCAGCCAAACTACCCAGTAAAATATTTCTTTGTGCGTTGGCGACATGATTGCCTAAGTGATGAGCTATTTCGTGAGCAATAACAAATGCTACTTCTTCTTCAGAAGCAACGCCATTCATTAAGCCTTTTGTATAAGTAATTGTATTTCTTCCAGATGCAAAAGCATTAAACATGTCATCATCTAGGTAATTTACTTTCCAATTACATCTGACATCAGGAATGTTATTTTCGTCACACCATTTATCTGTAACTGGTGAAATCTTTTCAATGATATCTTCGACTAATACTACGGATTCTTTTCTTGTTCTTTCAACAGGTTCATCGAGTTCTGTATTTTTTATAATCGCGATGGCTTCGTCAATTTGAGTTTGATCTAACTCCTCAAAAGTAGTTCCTGGAGCCACGCAACTAACAAGAAAAAAAAGGATTAATGAAAGAAATAAACTCCTAATCATTAGTTGGCTTATTTAAATTTTTTCCTCATATTCATTACCGCTTCCATTCCAAAAACTGGTTTTTTACCCTCAGGCACAGTATTTCCTTTTACGATTAATTCTTCAAAGGTTGCGCCATTTTTAAACATTTCATAAAGCACTTCTATATCCATATTCGTTCCCACTGGCTCTTCAATAAAATCCGGTGCAATATTAGATTTGAATTCATCTTGATTGCGCCAGTGCTCAAAAAATATTTCAACTAAGTGACCATCTGGATCTTTGTAGTACATTCCAGTAATCCATCCATGATTAATTGTCCAGTGCGGTTCTATGCCGTTATTTTTTGCATTTTGATAAAACTCAAACCACTTATCTATCGGATTTAACAAATATGAAATGTGATCTAGTCCTACTGTATCTGGAAGATTTTTATTCATCCAATTTTTAACTTTAATGATTAATCTTGGGATAAATCCAACTCTCTCCAAAACAGGAGAAGTGTTAGCAATTGCTACTCTATGATGTTCTTGATCAAAAGCTAAAAAAGTAATTTGATCGCTTTCGTAAAGTGCCTCACACCCGAATAATCTAGTGTAAAAATCTACCATTTTTTTATATTGCATTGTCTTCCAAGCAACGTGATGAAAAGCATCAGGTGGAAAATCTGATTTATAATTTTTGTACAAATCTAAGTTTAAAACTGGTTTTGACATTTACGTCTCCTTTTATTCAAAAGAGTATATCTCAACTTAATTATTTTCTGGAGCAATGACTTCAGTAGAATCCACCCTTCTGAATCCTTTTGGCAAAAAGTTTCCTTTTCTACCTCTTGTCCCGACAAAATTATTTAAATCATTTGGTTTAATAACATAGTGTTGTTTTCCACTATTCAACTTTAAAGACCCGCCCTTAGGCAAAACAACAAGATGTAACAATTCATCTTCTGCTGCTGCGTGTTTAGTTTTATCAATTGAAATTATTTTATTTCCTTTTCCTTTAGACAAAACAGGTAAATCTGCAGCTTTGATAAGAAGCATTTTTCCTTCACTCGATATAGAAACGATAAAAGAGTCTTCGATGGATTTTATAGTTTTAGGATCCAGTGGTTTGGCACCTTTAACATTTATAGCTGCCTTTCCAGATTTATTCTTTGTTTGCAAGTCGGAGATTTTGGCTATGAATCCATAGCCTGCATTAGTTGATAGGATACAAAGATCTTCGTCAGTTCCAGCCACGACTCCTGAAAAGAAAGCTCCTGATTGAGCATTGATGCTTCCTGAAACAGGATCGCCCTGACCTCTAGCACTTGGCAACTTATGAATTGGTATAGAGTAAGCTTTCCCAAAATTATCTAAAATCACTGCGTTTTGACTATTCCTCGCTTTAGTAGAAGAGAGATATCCATCTCCTTCTCTATATTGAAGTGATTCAGCATCGACATCATGACCTTTTGCAGCTCTAATCCAGCCTCTTTGAGATAAAACTACTGTCATCGGGTCATTGGAAATTAATTCTTTTTCGTCAAACGCTTTTGATTCTTCGGCTTCCGTTAAAGAGCTGTTTCTTTCGTCACCAAATTCTTCTAAATCTTCTTTAAGTTCTTTTTTAATCAAAGTTTTTAATCTGCTGGTCGAACTTAATGTCTTTTCAATATCTTTTGCTTCTTGAGAGAGCTCATTTTTTTCCGATAAGATTGCTTCTTCTTCAAGCTTAGCCAATTGTCTAAGCCTTATATCTAGAATCGCGTTTGCTTGAATTTCAGAAAGTTTGAATTTCTTCATAAGTTCTTTTTTTGGCTTGTCATGTGTTCGAATAATTTTTATCACTTTATCCAAATTCAAATAAGCAACTAAAAGTCCCTCTAAAATATGCAATCGGTCGTTAACCCAATCCAAACGATTTTGAAGCCTTCTCTTGACAGTATCGGTTCTAAATTTGAGCCATTCCTTGAGTATTTTTTTTAAATCAAAAACCTGTGGTTTACCATTCAAACCAATAGCGTTTATGTTAACTCTGATATTTTTTTCTAAATCTGTTGTAGCAAAAAGGTGACTCATTAAAGCAGTTTTATCAATCCTATTAGACCTCGGAACCACGATTATTCTTGAAGGATTATCCTCATCGCTTTCATCTCTCAAGTCATCAATCATATTTATTTTCTTGGTTTCAACTTGAGCGGCAATTTGCTCCAATATTTTTGAAGTCGAAACTTGGTATGGCAAAGCAGTAATCACAATCTCGCCTTCCTCTATTTCATAGGTAGCTCTCAGCTTTACTGAACCTCTACCAGTCGAATACATCTCCAACATCTCTTCAGGAGAAGAGATAATTTCTGCTTTTGTTGGAAAATCAGGACTCGGAATGTAAGACATCAAATCAGAGACTGTCATTTTTGGATTATCTATTAGAGAGATAGAAGCTTTTACAACATCGGTCAAATTATGCGGCGGGATGTCGGTTGCCATTCCAACAGCTATCCCAGAAGCACCATTCAATAATACATTCGGCAATCTTGACGAGAGAAATTTTGGCTCTATTAAAGTGCCATCAAAATTTGGCATCCAATCAACGGTACCTTGAGAAATCTCACTTAACAAGGTTTGAGCATATGCCGAAAGTCGACATTCGGTGTAACGCATTGCTGCAAAACTTTTAGGATCATCCAATGAGCCGAAGTTTCCTTGACCCTCAATTAAAGGGTAACGCGTTGAGAAATTTTGTGCCATCAAGACCATTGCTTCATAGGCAGCTCCGTCTCCATGTGGATGAAATTTACCAATGACATCGCCAACAGTTCTTGCACTTTTCTTAAATTTTGAAGTAGATTTTAGTCCCAGTTCAGACATCGCATATACAATTCTTCTCTGTACAGGTTTGAGTCCATCGCCCACAAAAGGCAAAGCTCTATCCAGAATGACATACATGGAATACTCCAAGTAAGCTTTCTCTGCGTATCCTCCAATCGGTAAACTTTCTTCTTTACTCATTCAGTGTCGCTAAATTTCCTTTTGTCTCCAACCAGTCTTTTCTGTCAGCCGCTCGTTTTTTAGAAAGCAACTTATCCATCATTGAAGTAGCTGTATTTCCTTTTTCGAGTGTTAATTTTAATAACCTTCTTCCATCGACCTGCATAGTTGTTTCTCTTAATTGAGAGGGATTCATCTCGCCAAGCCCTTTGAATCTTTGAATTTCTATTTTTTTCACTTTATTTTGTTTTGTTAATTGTTTAACTATTTGATCCTTTTCGTCTTCATCAAGGGCATAAAATACGTCTTTGCCTTGATCTATTCTAAATAAAGGAGGTTGAGCAACGAATAGGTGTCCTTTCTCTACCAATGGTCTGAAGTGTTTTAAAAATAAAGCACAAATTAAAGTTGCAATATGAGCGCCATCGGTGTCAGCATCTGCCAAAATACATATTTTCCCGTAGCGCAAACCAGTTAACTCTTTGCACCCAGGATCTAATCCAACCGCCATGGCTATATCTTTGACTTCTTGTGATTGAGTAACTGAGTCAGTATTTACTTCCCAAGTATTTAAAATTTTACCCTTTAAGGACATGACTGCTTGAAAGTTTCTATTCCTTGCTTGCTTTGCTGAGCCACCAGCTGACTCTCCTTCAACTAAAAACAGCTCTGTTTCTTCAAAATCTGATGAAACACAATCAGATAATTTTCCTGGCAATGTAATCCCTTTAGTTATTTTTTTTCTTTCAACTTTCTGACTTACTCTTGCACGGGCTTGAGCATTTTCGATACATAAAAAGGCAATTTCTTCTGCCGCTTGGGTTTCCTGATTCAGCCAAATTGAAAATGAATCTTTTGTGATTGAAGTTGCGATGTTCTGGAAGTCTTTAGAAGACAATTTTTCTTTGGTTTGTCCTGTAAACTGCGGATCTTTTAATTTTGCTGATAAAATATACGAACAATTTTTCCAAACATCATCGGGTGTAAGTTTTACTCCCTTTGGAAGTAATTTTCTATAATCACAAAACTCTTTTATTGCATCTGTAATGCCAGTTCTCATACCTGAAACATGAGTACCGCCCTGCAATGTTGGAATAAGATTCACATAACTTTCGCTTATGCTCTCTCTATCGCCTCTTTCCCAGATCACTGCCCAGGATAAAGCAGTTTCATTATCATTAAATTCTCCGACGATTGGCTCTCCTGGAACATATGTTCCCTCTCCTAATTCAGTAGAAAGGTAATCACCTAACCCGTCAACGAAACACCATTCTTCTTTATCGCCGCTAATTTCATTTTTAAACTTTATTTTTAGTCCAGGACAAAGGACTGCTTTAGCTCTTAAAGAGTAAGATAAAGACTTTGCAGATATTTTTTCTGTATCAAAAAAACTTTCGTCAGGTTTGAAAGTTATTTTCGTTCCTGTATTTCTTTGGCCAACTTTATCAATTTCTTTTAGCTCCTTTTTTTTAAGACTATTCGCAAAAGATATCTCAAACTTTTTTCCATCTCTTTTAATCTCTGCTTTTAATTTTTTTGATAAGGCGTTTACAACAGAGACTCCAACCCCGTGTAACCCTCCTGAAAATGTATATTCTTTATTAGTAAACTTTGCGCCGGCGTGAAGTCTAGAAAAAATTAATTCAACTCCTGGCACCTTTTCTTCTGGGTGGATATCAACTGGCATTCCTCTTCCATCATCTTCTACGGTAACAGAGAAATCTTTGTGTAAGTTGACTAATATTTCTTTTGCAAAACCTGCTAAAGCCTCATCAACACTATTGTCAATAACCTCCATGACCAGATGATTTGGACTTGCCGTATCTGTATACATTCCTGGTCTTTTTCTAACAGGCTCTAACCCCGTTAAGACTTCAATAGACTCGGAAGTATAATTTGATGCTGCCAATTTAAAGTTTCTCTAAAATATTTTCTGCACTGCTTAAATCAAATGCCCCGCCTTCTTCGGCTAATAAAGAGGTAACTGTTCCATCTTCAATAATGATTGCAAACCTTGATGAAACTTTTCCAATCCCCATCACAGAAAGATCTAACTCAAGCTCGCATGCTTGTGCAAAGGCACCGTTACCATCGGCAAGCATGGTTATTTTTTCACCAACGGATAAACTCTCTCCCCAGGCTTTCATAACAAAAGGATTAGTTACAGATACACAAATAATTTCATCAACGTTCTTGGATAGAATTTCATCAGCATTTTTTACAAATCCTGGCATCTGCTTCAAGGAACAAGTAGGAGTGAATGCTCCCGGTACTCCTACTAGCACAACTTTCTTACCCGAAACATATTCCAATGAATCTATTTCATCAATGCCTTTTTCACCAACTTTAAAAAGTGATGCGCTAGGAAGTTTTTTTCCAATTTCAATCATTCTAGCCTCCTACACCTCATTATATATTTTACTTCCGAGGTCTTTAAATTCTTGAGCTTTCTTTTGCATAGCCTCTTCTTGCTCTTTTTTCGCATAATCTCTTACATCTTGAGATATTTTCATCGAACAAAATTTAGGGCCACACATAGAACAAAAGTGAGCGACTTTAGCTGAGTCTTTAGGTAATGTTTCGTCATGGTAGGACTTTGCTCTTTCTGGATCTAATCCCAAATTGAATTGATCTTCCCATCTAAAATCAAATCTAGATGCCGACAATGCATTGTCTCGTATTTGCGCAGACGGAAGTCCTTTAGCTAAATCACCTGCATGAGCAGCTATTCTATAAGCCATTAGACCTTCCTTAACATCTTCTTTATTTGGCAACCCTAAGTGTTCTTTTGGAGTTACGTAGCAAAGCATGGCGCAACCATACCAACCTATCATTGCTGCACCTATCGCAGATGTGATGTGGTCATATCCAGGGGCTATGTCAGTTGTCAAAGGCCCTAAAGTGTAAAAAGGGGCTTCATCACATTCTTCCAATTGAAGATCCATATTTTCTTTTATGAGCTGCATAGGAACATGTCCCGGTCCTTCAATCATAGTTTGCACGTCATGCTTCCAGGCAATTTTAGTTAATTCTCCCAAAGTTTTTAATTCTCCAAATTGTGCGTCATCATTTGCGTCTGCAACTGATCCAGGACGAAGACCATCTCCCAAAGAAAAGGTGATGTCATACTTCTTCATTATTTGGCAAATATCTTCAAAGCGAGTGTATAAGAAGTTCTCTTTATGGTGAGCCAAACACCATTTAGCCATAATAGAGCCTCCCCTTGAAACTATCCCTGTCACTCTTTCTGCTGTCAAAGGAACGTATCGGAGCAAGACTCCTGCATGAATTGTAAAATAATCTACTCCTTGGTCAGCTTGCTCGATTAATGTTTCTTCAAATACTTCCCAATTTAAATCTTCAGCAACTCCATTTACTTTTTCTAAAGCCTGATAGATAGGAACGGTTCCAATTGGAACGGGAGAATTTCTGACAATCCATTCTCTAGTTTCATGGATATTTTTTCCAGTACTTAAGTCCATCACCGTATCTCCGCCCCATCTTGTTGACCAAGTAAGTTTTTCAACCTCGTCATGTATAGATGAAGAAAGCGCAGAGTTTCCTATATTGGCATTTACTTTTATCTTAAAATTTCTGCCAATAATCATCGGCTCGATTTCAGGATGATTTATGTTGGCTGGTATTACAGCTCTTCCAGACTCTACTTCCTGCCTAACGAATTCAGGTGTATACACTTCAGGGATGTTTGCACCAAAATCTTCGCCCTGATGAAAATTTCCGTTCTTCAGTTTTAAGTTTTCTTCATGATTTTGGTTTTCGCGAATGGCAATAAACTCCATTTCTTCTGTTATTACTCCTTTTTTTGCAAGAGACATTTGTGTTTCTTCAGGATATTTTAATTTTCTAGAAGAAAGCCAACTTTCTCTTAGTTTAGGTAAGCCCTTTTCTATATCGATTTTTACCTTAGGATCTGTGTATGGTCCTGAACAATCATATAAATAAATAGGTGGGTTTTTATGTTTTCCTTCCTTGCTAATTGAATTTGTTTGAATGACTTCTCTCATTGGAACCCTTATTTCGGGTTTCGAGCCAGTTAAATAGATTTTTTTTGATGCGTTGAAGGTTTTGCTGGCTGTTTTGAGTATCTCTCCAGCTTCAGGGGTGTTTTCTAATGACTTAGAATTAATTTTTTTCATATATTTTTTAAATTTTTTAAGACAATCCTATTTTATATAGTATTTTTACCTTTAAAAAATTAATATAGTTATATTATAAATCTTTTAACAGTTTCGGGGATTAAAGTTGAATATTTTTAAGTTTTTTTTACCTGTTTTTTTTACATTTTTCTCTTTAAATATTTTTTCTGAAACTTTGACACTCGCGGAAGTCTACGAAATTGCTCTTAAAGAAGATCCACAGCTAAAAATTGCGCAAGCAACCTATAAAGCTAATAAAGAGGCTAAGGCAAAAGGAATTGCTGGTCTTTTACCAACCATCACAACGCGAGCGACAACAAATTGGAACGAGTCTGAAGTAATAAAAGGTGGAAGTGTGACTTTTGACGAAGAAGGGAGCAGCGGAAATAATTCCTACTCTTATTCAGCAGATCTTGTTCAGCCAATTTTTAGATTGGATCGATGGTTTCAATTTGGTCAAGGAAGAGCAATGAGTGAGGTGGCAAAAGCTCAATTTGGTTATGCTCAACAAGAAACCATATTAAGAGTAACTGAAACATATTTTAATCTGCTGAAAGCGAAAAAAGATTTGGAAGTAGCTAAATCAGAAGAGGCGGCAATAAAAAAACAGCGTGATCGCTCGAAAAGACTTTTCGAGGAAGGTGTATCTTCTGTAACAGAATTTCAGGAAGCTCAAGCCTTTTACGATCTAGCAAAGGTTTCAACCATTGCTGGGGAAGGTCAACTTGAATTTGCTAGAGAGGCGCTGATAGCAATTATAGGCGAAGCCCCTGAGCTGAAAGATTTAAATCAAGACTTCCCTATAAGTTCTCCCAATCCTAAATCACAAGAAGAATGGGTTGGAACAGCTTTGAGCAATAACTTCCTTTTAAAAGCTGCTCAAATGGCTACAACAGCTGCAAAAAGAAATGCACGCAGCAAACTTTCTAACCATCTTCCTGATGTAGATTTGGTTGGAAATATTACTAGAAATACAAATAGAACAATCTCTGGCTTTTCTGGAAACGGTTTCAGCTTTGATGAAACAGAGATAGAAAACACTAGATACAGTCTTCAGTTTTCATGGCCCTTGGTGGCTGGAGGACTGGTAAGTTCTGAAAGAAGAGAAGCGTATGCGCTATTGGAAAAAGCAAAGCAAGAGGAAATTTTAGCTGAAAGATCTACGATTAGAGATGTAAAATCAAGATACTCTTCGGTCCTAACTAACCTTGCAAATGTTAAAGCAAGAAATCAAGCATTAATTTCATCGGAATTGGCCTTAAAAGCCACTAGGTTTGGATATGAGTCAGACACAAGGAATATTGTCGATTTATTAAATGCAGAAAAAAGTTTTTTTTCAGCACAACGAGATTTAAATTCAGCTAGATATGATTTTATTTTGTCAGAATTTGCTTTAAAAATAGCCTCAGGCTCGCTCTCGCCTAGAGATGTTTATGATTTAAGTAATTTCATGACTGAATAATGCCCGAGCTCCCCGAAGTAGAAACAACTTTGAGAGGAATATCTAATGGAATTCTTCATAAAAAAATTAAATCTTTCGACTGCCGAGATAGGAGCTTAAGATGGCTTATTCCCAAGGACATGAGTTCTTTTTTAAAAAATGAAAATTTTGAAAGCGCTTATCGAAGGGGAAAATATATTATTCTTAATTTGGCAAATAAAAAAGGCTCTGTATTAATTCATCTTGGAATGTCAGGAAAATTAAGAATTTCTCCTAATTTAAAACAACCGGTTAAACATGAACATTGGGACATCAATTTTGCTGATGGCTGGACTTTAAGATATACGGACATAAGAAAATTTGGAGCTTTACTAAAAACAAGACAAGATCCTGCAAATCATGTGTTGATCAAAAATTTAGGCCCTGAACCTCTAGGGAATGGATTCAGTGGTGAATATTTATTTAAAAAATCTAGAAAAAGAACTTTACCAATTAAGAACTTCATAATGGATTCTAAAATTGTGGTCGGGGTAGGAAATATATACGCGAACGAAGCCTTATTTATGGCTGGAATAAGGCCAACTAGAAAATCTGGTTCGATAAGTAGAGCCAAGTATGATCTGCTCAGTCGCTCAATTGTAATGACTTTAAAAGAAGCAATTGAAGTTGGAGGAACAACACTTAAGGACTACACAAATGTTGAAGAGGCTCCTGGTTATTTTAAAAAAGAATTGAAAGTTTACGATCGAGCTGGAGAACCCTGTTTAACATGTGGCAAAGCTCTTAAGGAAATTAGACAATCAAATAGACAAACCGTTTATTGCACAAATTGTCAGAGTTAACCATATTTTCTCTTTAACTCCGATAGTGAAATAGGATCAACAAACTCAGAAACATCCCCGCCCATCTTGCAAATTTCTTTTACTAAGGAAGAAGAAATATAGCTGTACTGCTCTTTAGGAGTTAAAAACACACTTTCTAATTCTGGCATCATAGCTCTATTCATATTGGCTAATTGAAATTCATACTCAAAATCAGCAACGACTCTTAATCCGCGAATTAAAATTTTTGCATCATTATCTTTTGCTAGATCTACTAATAATCCAGAAAAACCGACTACTTTAACTTTGTCATTGCTTTCAAAAATCTTTTCGGCAATTTGAATTCTTTCATCTAAGGTGAAAAGCGGATTTTTTGCTTCGCTAGCTGCTATAGCAATAACTATTTCGTCAAAAAGTTTACACGCTCTTTCAATGAGATCTACGTGTCCCTTTGTCATTGGATCAAAAGTGCCAGGATAAATTGCTCTCTGAGTCATACAAACATTATATTCTAAAAATACAGCCTAAAGTTTAGAAACCTATCTATAATTAATATCTAAAATAAAAGAATTTTTTAAAATGGATGTTTGCCTCTATGAGCTTCTAAGCGAAACTAATCGACCAGAAATTGTCTACGCAAGCTCTTTAAAGGAAATAGAAAAATACGCTAAAGAAAATAACTTGGAAGTTGGCGAAGAAATTAAATCTTACTCTCCAGCAATGTTATTGAAATACTACAAATGGGTGGGATCAGGAAATAACCCTTGTGTAGTTTCCAGACCATGGAAATATGATAAATAATTAAACTCTTACTCTTAATTTATTTATTTGCTTCTTATTTGCTGACGAAACAGTAAATTTTATTTTTTCCAATTTAATCGATTCATTTACAACTGGGAACTTTCCAAATTTATTCATGACATAGCCCGCAATGGTATCGAAATCTGTATCTTCAAAAGTAGTGTTAAATTTTTCATTAAATTCTTCTATTTCGGTTAAACCGGAAACACTATATTCATGACTTGAGATTTGAGTGATTTTTTGATCATCTGCTTGATCGGTCTCGTCTTCTATTTCGCCCACAATTTCTTCTAAAACATCTTCAATTGTCACTAAGCCACTCACCTCACCAAATTCATCCACTACCAAGGCCATATGACTTCTATTTGACTTAAATTCTTCTAAAAGAATATTTATTTTTTTACTTTCTGGTATGTGTTTTACTGGTCTGATAATTTTAGTTAATTCAAATTCCTGACTATCAAACTCATCTTTTATAAGTCCAGGAGCAAATTTTAAGAGATCTTTCGCAAGTAAAATGCCAACTATGCTATTTTTGGCTTCGTCTAAAACTGGAAATCTTGAATGAGAAGATTCAACGACTTTTTTTAACAAAATGTCTAAAGAGTCATTGTCATTTATTAAAATCATTTGAGATCTTGGCACCATTACGTCCCTGACAGGAATGGAAGAGAACTCAATTGTTTCCTCAATCATACCCAAGATACCTTTATCAATGACATTGTTTTCTTCTGCATCTCTAAGTACAGAAGTAAGTTCTTCTTGGTCCAAAGGTTTATAGGAAAGCTTAATATAAAGCTCCCTAAAATAATTTTTGATTTTTTTTACTAAGCCCAACTTTATTTCAGATTGAGCCTCTGTACTTGGAGGTTCTTCTCTCATTTACTAATAAGGTTCTCCCGCTGATATGATATCCATTATATTTTTTTCGATATTTTCCATTTTTATTCTTTCATGCTTTGCTTCATGATTAAAGTTCAAAAGATGTAAAAAGCCGTGAATTATCATATGTTTTAGTCTATTTTCAAAGTCTTTTGAATATTCTCTGGCCTCTTTTTTGATAATTTCGATACATAAAACTATATCGCCAATTAAAAGGTTCTTTGTTAGTAGTTCATCAACGCCAAATGATAAAACATTGGTCACTTCATCTTTTCCTCTATATTTTTTATTGAGAAGTTTGATTTCTTTCTTTGAAACACAAGAAATACTCAACTCTTTGTCTGTAAATTCTTCTTGTTTAAAGCCTGCCTCTTCAATTGTCTTATTCAAAATAGTTGCTACTTGATTTTTAGTGATTGATGAAGGTGAATTTTCAAAACTATTAAGAAATATTTTCATCGCCAAGAATTTTTTTCATAAGCTTCGATAATCTTTTGAACTAGGCCATGTCTTACAACATCTTCTGGATGAAAGTAAAAAAATGAAATTCCTTTTTCCTTTTCCAAAACCTTAATTGCGTCGGATAAACCTGATGTGGAGCCTTTTGGGAGATCAGTTTGCGTAATATCTCCTGTTACTACTGCTGTTGAACCGAATCCTATTCTGGTAAGAAACATTTTCATTTGAGCGGGTGTACAATTTTGTGCTTCATCAAGGATTAAGAAAGCGTCATTCAGAGTTCGGCCTCTCATATAGGCTAGCGGTGCCACTTCAATTTTTCCGTTTTCTACCAATCGGTTCACTTTTTCCATACCCATCATCTCGTAAAGAGCATCGTATAAAGGTCGCAAATAAGGATCGATTTTTTCAGAAAGATCTCCAGGTAAAAAGCCTAGATGTTCTCCTGCTTCAACTGCTGGTCTAGTTAAAATTATTTTGTTTACTTTGTCCTCCATAAATTGATTTACAGCTGCTGCAACAGCTAAATAAGTTTTCCCAGTACCTGCAGGACCGATTCCAAATGCGATATCTTTTTCATAAATGGAGGAAAGAAATTCTACTTGTGACTTATTTCTAGGAGAAACGTAAAGTTTGGGAGTCTGAATAGTTAAATCTTTTTCTTTTTTTAATTCAAAAATTTGTCCACTGTTATCTTTAGTAACTCCATTTAATGCCCGTCTGATGGAAAAGTGTACTTCATCAGCACTCACCGAATCTCTAGATTTGGCTAACGTAGCTAAATCTTCAATTATTAATCTACTTTTTATGACGTTATTTTTTTCTCCTGAAATAGAAAAGCTATTTCCTCTACTTTTAATTTTTACTTCGAGAGATTGTTCAATTTGATTTAGATTTGTGTTTACTGGTCCACAAAGTAAAGAAAGGTTTTCAGATTCTATGGCGGGAAGTTTAAATTTTAGTTTTGGCATAAATTAGTTTCAGTTTTTATCTTACCTCTCAAACAGTTGGTTAATTGATCGACTATTTCAATATCTACGAATTCTCCTATCAATTTAGCACTTGAAGGGAAGTTCACAACTCTATTATTTTCAGTTCTTGCTTGCAATTCGCCAGGATTTTTTTTAGAAATTCCGGTTACTAGACATCTTTCTATTGTGCCAACCATTTTTCTACCGATATTAAATGCATGATGATTGAGTCGGTTTTGTAAGATTGCTAACCTTTCTTTTTTTTCTTCTGGACTAACGTTATCCTCCATCTGAGCTGCAGGCGTATTTGGCCTTGGGCTATAAATAAAACTAAATGATTCATCGTATTTAATTTCATCTATAACAGATAAAGTATCTTCAAAATCCCGCTGAGATTCATTCGGAAAGCCTACGATGAAATCAGAAGATAAACTTATATTGGGTCTATTTTTTTTCAATCTAGAAACTAAATCTAGATACTTTTCAACAGTATATCTTCGTCTCATTAACTTAAGAATTCGATCCGAGCCACTTTGAATTGGCAAATGCACATGACTTACTAATTCTGGCAGGTGTGCATAAAGTTCTACCAAATCGTTACGAAACTCAAATGGGTGGCTCGTGGTATATCTTATTCGGTCAATACCATCGATTTTTGCTGTTCTTTCAATCAAAAAGGCTAGGGATTTTTTTTCTCCGCCCTCTATGCCTTTGTAGTTGTTTACATTTTGACCTAGCAGATTGATCTCTCTTACTCCTTGATCAGCTAGGTTTTTAATTTCTTCGATAATATCTTGAACCGGCCTACTTACTTCATGACCCCTTGTATGAGGCACCACACAAAAGGAGCAGTATTTATTACAGCCTTCCGCTATAGAAACAAAAGCAGTTGGTTCATCTGTTTTTGTATCAGGAAGATGGTCAAATTTTTCTATTTTTGGAAATGATATATCTATTTGATTTTTTTCTTCCTTCACTGCATTTCTGTACATGTTGGGAAGTCTATGCAAGGTTTGAGGCCCAAACACTATATCGACGGCAGGTGCTCTCTTAGTAATTTGTTGACCTTCTTGACTAGCCACACAACCTCCAATGGCAATTTTCAAATCAGGATTTTTCTCTTTTAATTTTTTCCATCTGCCTACTTGGTGAAATACTCTTTCTTGAGCTTTTTCTCTTATCGAACAAGTGTTTAATACCAGAAGATCTGCTTCGTCTTGATTTGTGGTTTGAATAAATTTTTCTTCCAAAGACAACATATTCAGCATTTTTTCTGAATCATATTCGTTCATTTGACAGCCATGTGTCTTGATAAAAACTTTTTTCATTTTCTAAATTTAGAGAGCGGAATTATAAAGAATATCCAGATATTAGCTAGATTGAGCAAAGATTGTATCCCTATAAAATCTCAATTCGTTGATGGATTCATAAACATCAGCTTCGGCCCTGTGAACAGCATTTTTCTGAGCATGTTGAATATTTATATCAGGCCTCCATCTTTTTGTTAATTCTTTAACCGAGCTAACATCTATACAACGATAATGAAAATAGTCTTCAAGCTCTGGCATGTAGAGACTTAGAAATTTTCTATCGTGCCAGACAGTATTTCCACATAGTGGTGATTCATTTTTGCCGACGTGTTGCTTTATGAACTCTAAAGTTCTTTGCTCGGCCTCTTGTTCAGAGATCTTGCTTGCCAAAACTTCATCAATCAGGCCTGAAGCTAAGTGATGTTCTTGATTCCACTCGTCCATTCCATCTATCAATTCTTTTGATTGAGAAATAACCATTCCTGGGCCCTCAATTATTTCGGTGAGATCTTCGTTAGTTATGCAAGTGTAAATCTCAATGATTCTTTCTGCATTCGGATCTAAGCCCGTCATTTCTAAATCTAGCCAGATTAATTTTTTTTCCATGTGTTTACTTTACAATACTACTATCTAAAAAAATATTATGAACGACAAAAGTGAAAAAGAAGCCGATTTTGGTTATAAAAAGGTTAATCCTAATGAAAAACCTGACTTGGTGAAAGGAGTTTTTGATTCCGTCGCAAGTAAATACGATCTGATGAATGACTTAATGTCTGTCGGAATCCATAGACTCTGGAAGAAAGCTACTGTTCAAATGAGTAATCTCAAAGCAAACGGCTCAGTATTAGATGTTGCCGGTGGCACAGGTGATTTAGCTATTTTATTTTCAGAAATAGTTGGAAACCAAGGAGAAGTTTTTCTCACTGACATAAATGAAAAAATGTTAGAAATAGGTCGTGATCGAGTTTTAGATTCGGGCCTCTTGAATGTCAAAAGTCTAGTTGCCGATGCCGAAGACTTGCCTTTCCCCGATAATTCTTTTGATTGTATATCAATTGCTTTTGGGATCAGGAATGTGACTAACAAAGACAAAGCCCTTGAAGAATTTCATAGATGCTTAAAGCCAAAGGGAAGGTTGTTGGTCTTGGAGTTTTCCAAACCTGAATCCAATTTATTATCTGATTTATACGATCTTTATTCATTTAATGTCTTGCCCCATTTGGGCCAATGGATTGCAGGAGATGCTGATAGTTACGAGTATTTAGCTGAATCTATTCGCATGCACCCAAACCAAGAAGAATTTTTAAAACTCATGAATGTGGCAGGATTTCAAAACGCCGAATATCAAAATATGACCGGTGGCATTGTAGCTCTTCATTATGGGGATAAATCCTAGATGCCTTTCCTCAAGCTTGCCAGAATAATTTTTATCTTTTTAAGATTTCGTTTGAATGAGATATTTCCCAAAGAAATCTTGCCATTTTGGCTAAAAATAGTTTTTTTCTTATCGCCTTTCAACTTGATTCCAACCAATAAAAAACTTGGTATCAGATTAGCAGAGGCTTTGGAGATAGCTGGTCCAATTTTTGTGAAATTTGGACAACTTCTCTCAACTAGGCCTGATTTTCTTGATGAAGATGTGATTCAAGAACTGCAAAAATTTCAAAATAATCTGAAACCATTTCCCTCTGAAGAAGCTATAAAAATAATAGAAAAAGATTTGGGTCACCCAATCAATGAGTTATTTGCACAATTTAACGAGTCTCCTTTAGCAGCTGCTTCGATTGCACAAGTGCATGAGGCAACTTTAAAGAGTGGCGAAAATGTTGTTGTAAAAGTTGTTAGACCAAATTTGGATAAAAAAATTAAAGACGATGTATCCATCTTAAAAATAATTGGGAAAGTCGCTAACACCTTTGATGCCGATGCCAGAAGACTTCAGCTGTTAGAAATGATTCGTGAATACGAATACGTAATCACCTCAGAGGTTGATTTAAAAAAAGAAGCAGGAAATACCATTCAAACTGCAAAATTTTTTGAAGATTCGAATCTGCTTTATGTACCAAAAGTCTATCTTGAGTATTCAAGCAACAAAACTTTGACTTTGGAAAAAATTGAAGGAATTCCTGTCACCGATCTTAAAGTTTTAGAAGATAAAAAAGTGGATCTGAAAAAATTATCTGAACGAGGAGTGAGTATATTTTTCAAACAACTCTTTGATGATAATTTTTTTCATGCTGATATGCATCCAGGTAATATTTTTGTTAGTGCTGAAAATCCAGATGAGCCTACATATGTAGCAGTCGATTATGCTATCTGCGGCAGTTTGTCAGAAAAAGAACAACTGCTAATAGGAAAAATGTTAGCTGATATGTTCAGTCGAAATTATTCGGGCGTCGCCAAAACAATGATCGATGCTGGCTGGGTATCAAACTCGACTAAACCCATAGAATTGGAAGTCACAATCCGTACAGCCATTGATCCAATTTTTGAAAAACCGTTCAGTGAAATCAATTTTGGAGAAATGCTTCTTTTCTTGTTCGAAGAAACCAGAGCTTATGAGCTTTCCCTACCGGCCTCGCTTTTATTGCTTCATAAAACATTAATTAATATTGAAGGTTTGGGCCGTCAAATTTATCCCGATTTAGATTTGTGGACTACGGCAAAGCCATTCATACAAAATTGGATTTCAAAGCGGTACAACCCTAAAAATATAATGGAACAGCTAAAAAATAATACTGGTGATTTTGCTGAGAAGGCTTACGAATTGCCAGATAAACTTGAATCAATTTTCAACAATCTTGCGAATTTAGATGAATTTAATGATGAAATTAAGAGTCTAAGAAGGGACATGTCTAAACAAAAACAAAACTCAAGATTTTTGTTTATTTCATCAACTGCAGCAATTATCGTTATAATTTCTACAATAATTTTTTTATGAGCGAAAAAAAAGATATTCTTGAAAGACTCAGCAGCCTACTAATTGAAAGGAAAAATTATGCTGAAGACAACTCATACACAAATCAGTTGTATAGTGCAGGAAATGTCAAGATTCTTAAAAAGATCGAAGAAGAAGCATCTGAATTAATAGAAGCAGGTTCTGAAGAAAGAGTAATAAAGAAAGAAATTGTTCACGAAGCGGCCGATCTCTGGTTTCACACCATGGTATTATTAGCTTTTAACGAAATTAATCCTTTGGAAATATTAAACGAATTGGAACGCAGAGAAGGAGTTTCAGGCATAGAAGAAAAGTCTAGGAGGTCTTAATGGGATTTGGCGGAATAAGTATTTGGCAATTATTGATAATTCTAGCGATTATCATTTTAATTTTTGGCACCAAAAGGCTCAGAAATATGGGTGGAGATTTAGGTTCAGCCTTCAAAGGCTTCAAGAAAGCAGTCAATGACGATTCAGAAAAATCGTCTCCTTCATCTGCAGTTGATGATGCAGCCGAAGTAATGTCAGAAACAGCCAAAAAAGAAGAGGAAGACTCTTAACTTAAAGTTTCAATGTTTGGTATTGGGTTTTTCGAACTTCTACTAATTTGTGTAATTTCTTTATTAATTTTAGGGCCAACCAGACTGCCTCAATTCATCACAATGGTTGAAGAGCTTTTTATAAAAAGTCGCAATGGGATAAATCGTCTCAAGCAAGAATTTTACTCCGAGGGTTTCGAGAAGCGGGAAAAAGAAAAAGATGAGTGAGAACAGCTCCATGTTGGAACAATTGGGATTGCTTCGTAATTTACTTCTAAGGGTTCTAGGTGTAACGATCTTGATCTTTATTTGTTTAGCCTTCTTTCAAGATTCAATTTATTTATCTATTTCTGAACCTTTAATACGTTTTCTTCCAGATAACTCTTCTATGATTGCAACTGAAGTTACCTCGCCCTTTTTAACGCCATTAAAATTGACTTTTTATATGGCTATCTTCGTTGCAATACCATATCTAATGTTTGAACTTTGGAGATTTGTTACTCCTGGCCTCTTTAAATCTGAAAAAATTTATACCATTGGTTTAACTGGCTTGAGTACTCTCTTATTTTACCTTGGAACTTTTTTCGCTTTTTATGCGGTCTTTCCTTTAATTTTTTCTTTTTTCATTAACGCTGCTCCCGAGGGGGTAGCAGTTATGACCGATATTTCTAGTTATCTAAACTTTGTAATCAAACTTTTAGTAGCTTTTGGTCTGGCTTTTCAAATGCCGATCGTAATATTTACCTTGGTAAAAAGTGAAATCACCTCAGTAGCTACTCTTTCAAATGCAAGACCATATGTAGTTATTGGTTGTTTTGTAGTTGGGATGCTTTTAACTCCGCCAGATATAATTTCGCAAACGCTTTTAGCTATTCCAACATGGATTTTATTTGAACTAGGTTTGTTTGGAGCGAAGTTAATTAAAAAATAAATTTAATTTTCTAACTCCTTTTGCCATTCACCTTTGCTAGCGAGTCGGTTCATTGAAGCTCGGTGACTGAAAGCCTTTTGAGCTGCCTCTTTATTATCGCTTTGTCCCATCCAAGCTTTTAAAGCAGGTTGTTGCAAAGCTCTTCCATAAGAAAAACTCAAAGGCCAAGGCAATCCACCGATTTTATTCATCGCATCTAAATGCTCTGTGGCCAAAAGATCTGATTGCCCGCCAGATAGAAAAGCAATTCCTGCCAACTCAGAAGGAACATTTTCTTTTAATACCTTAAGAGTTAATTCAGCAACTTCTTGCACGCCCGCTTGCACAGGAGCTTCGGTTCCAGAGACAACCATGTTGGGTTTTAAAATCGTACTTCTAATATTTACTCCATTTGCTGCCAACATTGAAAAAAGTGTTTTTAAACAGTTGGCAGTAATGTCAAAACAGTTTTGAGCTGAATGTTCGCCATCCATTAGTACTTCAGGTTCAACCATAGGAACCATCTTGTTGTCTTGAACAATTTTTGCATAATCTGCTAATGCCTTCATATTTGCATCAATACATTCTTGAGTAGGAATGCCCTCACCAATTTTTATCACCGCGCGCCACTTGGTAAATTTTGCGCCTAACGAGAAATATTCAGCACATCTTTCGTCAAGATCCTCAAGACCGCCTGTTAAAACTTCATCTGAGTCGTTGAAAGGACTAATACCTTTGTCTACCTTGATACCCGGTAAAGCTCCGGTTGAATTTATTAAATCTTTGAGTAGTGTGCCATCTGCAGCACTTTGTCGAAGCGTCTCGTCAAATAATATAACGCCACCAATATTATCCTGCATGCCTTCCGCTCTGAATAACAATTCTCGATAGTCTCTTCTTGAGTCTTCAGTTGATTCTGTATTTATCGCATCGAATCTTTTACCAATTGTCCCTGTGCTCTCATCTGCAGCTAAAAATCCTTTTCCGTCTGATACCAAATAAGCTGCTATTTCTTCTAATGATGACAATGACATATCTAATTCCCCAATTTCTTATTTTTTATCACTTCTATACAAGGTAATGTACCTAATTCTATATATTCTAGAAAGGCTCCTCCAGCCGTAGATGCGTAATCAACGCAATCCATCATATTTAAATTTGAAAAGGAAGCCAAAGTCTCACCGCCGCCAATGATGCTATAGCCTTTTGATTCAGAAATTTTAACGGCTATTCCTGCTGTGCCTTGAGCAAACCTTTCCTCTTCGAAATATCCCATAGGTCCGTTCCAGATTATCGTTTTTGCAGAATTTATGTATTTAGAAAAATCCTCAATTGAAGTTTGGCCAACATCAAAAATTATGTCATCGTCGTCAACCAGATCAACGTGTTTTTCTTCTAAATCTGAATCTCTGCCTTTAGTAACGACAACATGTGAAGGCAATAGTATTTTTTTATTTTTTATAATTGTCTTTGCAAGCTCGATGAAATCTTTTTCGTACAAAGACTTGCCAATATTTTTTCCTAATGCTTTAAGGCAAGTATTAGCTAAAGCACCACCAATAATTAAATGATCAACATGCTTCGTCAAAGACTCTAACACCTTCATTTTAGTTGATATTTTTGAACCACCAATTATTCCTAAAAGAGGCTTTTCAGGAGAATCTATTATCCTTTTTAAAGCTTGTAATTCTTCTTCTACTAAAAAACCTACACATGCTTCTTTTATGAAACTTGTTACGCCATAAGTTGAGGCTTGTTTACGATGCGCTGTACCAAAAGCATCCATGACAAACACATCGGCTGTATCTGCCAAGGCCTTGGAGAGTTTTTCTTCGTTTTGTTTCTCGCCTTTATAAAACCTTATATTTTCTAGCATAGAAATGTTATCCAAAGACTTTAATTCTTTTATTGAGTTCACAAGTTTTACTTCTTTTTGTAACAATTCGCCAAGTTTTTTTGCCACAGGCTTCAGTGAAAACTTATCTTGCACAAGACCTGTTTCTTCTGGCCTGCCAAGATGAGAAATGATTTTTAAAGATCTTGCTTTTTTCGCAAGAAATTTAATAGTGGGTAACGCTCTTACGAGTCTTTCGTCGTCTAAGAGTTCATTTCCTTTCAAAGGAACGTTGAAATCAACTCGCAATAAGACGCTTTTATTGGTTAAGTCTAAAGAGCTGACAGAGTTTTCAATTTGACTCATTTTCCTAAGACTTTTTTACAAGTCTCTACAACCTTTTCATTGGTAAAGCCAAAATGCTTAAGCAGATCTTTTAAAGGCGCAGACTCACCAAAACAATCCAACCCAATTACTTCATCTCCTACATTTAAATATTTATACCAAAAATCTTTTGAGCCCGCTTCGATAGCAATTTTTGGCTTAGTTCCTAGGACCTGAAGTTTGTACTCTTCAGATTGCGAATCGAATAATTCTGTACACGGAATAGAAACCACTTTTACTTTGATGTCTTCAGCTTGAAGAAGTTCAGCAGAATTTATGGCTAATTCAACTTCTGAGCCGGTAGCAATAATGACAAGATCTTCGTCTTCTGCTTCTAGTAGAACGTAACCGCCCTTAGCAATCAATCCGGAATCGTTTCTATTTTGTGGCGGTAAGTTTTGTCTGGACAGTATTAAAGCGGTTGGCAAATCCTCTGATTCTAGGGCATGCTTCCAAGCATAAGCAGTTTCAACTCCATCACAAGGTCTCCAAGTGTTTATTCCAGGCGTGGCTCTTAACATTGATATGTGTTCGACTGGTTGATGAGTTGGACCATCTTCACCAACACCTATTGAATCATGGGTGTATACGTAAACTACTGGAAGTTTCATCAACGCAGACATTCTTACTGCATTTCTTGCATAATCAAGAAAAGTTAAAAAAGTGCCGGCATAAGGTCTGATACCGCCATGTAATATTAAGCCATTCATTATTGCGGACATGCCAAATTCTCTCACTCCATAATTAAGATAATTTCCTGTGCCATCTGAACTTAGTTGTTCAGCTCCTTTCCATTGAGTATTGTTGGATGGAGTTAGATCAGCAGAGCCGCCTATCAACTCAGGCATGACTGGCCCTATACTATCTAAACAAATTCCTGAACACTTTCTGCTAGCGTAATCCGACTCGTCTGTTTCAAAACTTTTGATTAAATCTGAAATTGTGGATTCAAATTCAACTGGTAGGTCGCCGGATACAAGTCTCTCAAATTCTTTGGCTTCACTTGGGTGATTTTTTGCATATTCATTTAATTTTTCTAGCCACTGATCTTCGATATTTTGACCGATGCTTTTATGATCCCAGTCATTGTAAATATCTTCTGGAATGAAAAAAGGCTCATGCGGCCAATTTATGTTTTCTCTTGTGAGAACGATTTCATCATCGCCAAGTGCAGCTCCGTGTGCATCCGCTGAGCCTGCCTTGTTTGGTGAGCCTTTGCCTATTTCAGTCTTGCAACAGATCAGAGTTGGTTTATCGGACTTCTTAGCTTCTTTCAAAGCTTGATCTATGCTTTCAAAATTATGTCCATCAATTTCTCTGATTACTTTCCATCCATAACTTTCAAATCTACCAGGCGTATCATCAGTGAACCAGCCTTCTACTCTGCCATCAATGCTTATTTCATTATCATCATAGAGCATTATGAGTTTGTTGAGTTTTTGAGTGCCTGCAAAAGAACATACTTCATGAGAAATGCCTTCCATTAGACAACCGTCGCCACAAAAAACATACGTGTAATGATCAATCAAATCCGTTTCTTTTTTATTGAATTTTTTAGCTAGAATCTTTTCTGCCATAGCCATTCCAACAGCATTTGCAATGCCTTGTCCTAACGGACCAGTTGTTGTTTCAACACCTGGCGTCACATCGCATTCTGGATGTCCTGGGGTTTTAGACCCCAATTGTCGAAAAGCTTTCAATTCAGCCATTGGTAAATCAAAGCCTGTAAGATGCAACAAAGAATAGAGCAGCATCGAGCCGTGGCCATTCGATAGAACGAATCGATCTCTATCAAACCAGTCTGGATTGTTGGGGTTATATTTTAAGTGTTTTTTCCAAAGAACCTGCGCTATGTCAGCCATACCCATGGGCATTCCAGGATGTCCGCATTTAGCAGCTTGAACAGCATCCATGGAAAGAGCTCTTATTGCGTTTGCTAAATCTTGTTGGTTGGCCATGAATTTTTTTGCCTATTTTCTACTATTTCTTATTCACTTCATAGTAGAATTCAATCCGTTTAAAAAAATTAGATCATGTCCGAATACAAAACTTTTACTTCCGAATCCGTTTCTGAAGGACACCCTGATAAAATGTCAGATCAGATTTCAGATGCCATTTTGGATGCTTTTTTAAAAGATGATCCTGAGTCAAGAGTCGCTTGTGAAACCCTTGTAAAAACTGACTTAGTAGTTATTGCTGGAGAAATAACCTCCAATGCGGAGCCCAATTTAGAAGAAGTCGTTAGAAAAGTTATAAATGATATTGGTTATGACAATGACGAAGTCGGGTTTAACGGATCAAAAGTAGAAATAGTTAACGCAATTGGTATGCAATCAAATGATATTGCTCAAGGCATTGATGAAGGGACTGGTACCGACGAAAGTCAAGGTGCTGGAGATCAAGGGTTAATGTTTGGTTATGCCAACAACGAAACAAGTGTTTTGATGCCTGCACCTATTACTTACTCACATCTTTTGGTAAAAAAACAAGCTGAAGTAAGAAAATCTGGATTATTGCCTTGGCTGCGTCCAGATGCTAAAAGTCAGTTAAGTTTTGTTTATGATGAATTGGGCAGACCAAAATATATTTCTGCAATAGTTTTGTCTTCACAACATAGCCCTGAAATTTCCCAAAAAGATCTGGAAGAAGGAATCAGAGAAGAAATTATCAATAAAACTATCCCTTCTGAATGGATAACTGACAAAACTAAAATTTATATAAATCCAACAGGCAGATTTGTCATCGGTGGACCAGTTGGAGATTGTGGTTTGACGGGTAGAAAAATTATTGTCGATACTTACGGCGGTATGGCGCGTCATGGAGGCGGAGCATTCTCTGGAAAAGATCCTTCAAAAGTAGATAGATCAGCTGCTTATGCAGGACGTTATGTTGCTAAAAATATAGTGGCAGCAAATTTAGCGGAAAAATGTGAAATCCAAGTCTCCTATGCAATTGGAGTTGCCGAACCCACTTCGATCAGTATTAATACTTTTGGAACTGGAAACGTATCCGATGAAGAGATTGCAAATATTGTCAGTGACAATTTTGAACTTAAACCAAAAGAATTAATCCAAATGTTGGATTTAAAAAAACCTATTTATCAAAATACTGCGGCGTATGGTCACTTTGGTAGGGAAGATGTCGATTTCTCTTGGGAAAAAACAGACAAATCAAGTACGATTAATAAAAGTTAAAGGAAAATTATGGATTTTAAAGACTACAAAGTAGCGGATATCTCTTTAGCAGAATTTGGAAGAAAAGAGATTGCTTTAGCAGAATCTGAAATGCCTGCACTGATGAAATTGAGAGAGAAATATGGTTCTTCTCAACCTCTAGCAGGAGCCAAAATTATGGGGTGCATACACATGACAGTCCAGACCGCTGTTTTGATAGAAACTTTGGTGGCATTGGGCGCTTATGTTCGTTGGTCTTCATGTAATATCTTTTCAACTCAAGATCATGCTGCTGCTGCAATTGCAGCTGCTGGTATCCCAGTTTTTGCATGGAAAGGAATGAACGATGAAGAATTTGATTGGTGTATTGAACAAACTATTTTATCAGATGGCTCGCCCTGGGATGCAAACATGATTCTTGATGACGGAGGTGATTTAACTTCTATGGTTCACACAAAATTTCCTGAAATGTTAGCTAATATTCATGGTATCTCCGAAGAGACCACAACAGGTGTTCACAGGTTGTGGGAAATGTTAGAAAAAGGAGAATTAAAAGTTCCAGCGATCAACGTAAATGATTCCGTTACTAAATCTAAAAATGATAATAAATATGGCTGTCGTCATAGTCTAAATGACGCTATCAAAAGAGGAACCGATATTCTTATGGCTGGAAGAAAGGCTTTAGTGGTTGGTTACGGCGATGTGGGTAAAGGCTCAGCCATGAGCTTAAAACAGGAAGGAATGATTGTAAGAATTACTGAAATAGACCCTATATGTGCAATGCAAGCTTGCATGGACGGCTTTGAAGTAGTTTCTCCTTATATTAATGGAGAAAATAAAGGCAATGACGAATGCATTAATAAAACACTTTTAGAAGATACGGATTTGATTGTTACGACAACCGGAAATATAAATGTTTGTGACAAATTTATTTTAAATAATCTGAAAGCAGGCTCAACCGTTTGTAATATTGGTCATTTCGATAATGAGATTGACACACAATACATGCGAGATAATTGGCAATGGGAAGAGGTTAAGCCTCAAGTTCACAAAGTCTCTAGATCAGATAAAGCTGGAGATTACTTGATCCTTTTAGCTGAAGGAAGATTGGTTAATCTGGGGAATGCTACGGGTCACCCTTCTAGAATAATGGATGGTTCATTTGCTAATCAGGTGTTAGCTCAGATGTTTCTTTATAAACAAGCATTTGCAACTATTAACGATGAGGAAACAAAAAAAGAATTATTAAAAATAGAAATCTTGCCAATGGAACTCGATGAAGAAGTCGCCTCTTATATGGTAGAGGGATTTGGAGGAGTTGTTACGAAACTAACTAAAGATCAAGCCAAATATATCAATGTAAAAGTTGAGGGCCCTTTTAAACCAGAGAGCTACAAATATTAATGGCAAAAAAAAATACTAGCTGGGGTGGCCGTTTTAAAAAACATACAGCAAAAAAAGCTCAAGAATTTTCTTCATCCATAGACATCGACAACAAACTTTATAAAGAAGACATTCTTGGTTCGATTGCTTATGCAGAAGCCTTGCAAAATGCCGGAGTTCTCAATAAAAGCGAACTATCAAAAATTAAATCCGGACTGAAGCAAATAAAACAGAAAATTGAATCCGGTAAATTTAATTGGCAAGAGGCTCTTGAAGACGTTCACATGAATATTGAATCTTCTCTAGAGAAGATAATTGGCTCTACTGCAAAAAAACTCCACACAGGCAGATCTCGAAACGATCAAGTGGTGACAGATCTAAAGCTTTATCTTTTGGGAAAATCAAAAGATATACAAATCTGTCTCACAGATCTTTTAGAAATAATCGTTTTGAAAGCTGAATCAGAGGTAGAAACTTTAATGCCTGGTTTTACTCACATGCAAATAGCTCAGCCCATAACTCTCGGTCATCACCTAATGGCTTGGTATGAGATGTTATCTAGAGATCTAGACAGATTTAAAGAATGTGAAAGTCGCTTAAAGATAAGTCCCTTAGGTTCTGGCGCATTAGCAGGAAATAAATTTAAGATAAACAGAAAAAAGTTGGCTAAATCTTTAGGTTTCACAGAAGTTACCAATAATTCTATAGATGCCGTTAGTGATCGTGATTATGTTATAGAAATGATGTTTAACATTAGTCTAATGGGGGTACATCTATCTAGAATTGCAGAAGAATTGATTATTTGGTCCTCTTCGCAATTTGATTATGTCGACCTACCCGAAGAATTATGTACTGGATCTTCAATAATGCCCCAGAAAAAAAATCCTGATATGGCGGAATTAGTAAGAGGCAGATCAAGCAAAACGATTGGTAATTTGGTTTCTCTTCTGAGTTTGATTAAAAATCAGCCACTTTCTTACAATAGAGACAACCAAGAGGATAAAGGACCTCTTTTTGACTCCATCGACTACGCTCTGGGGTCACTAGATATCACAGCGGCAATGGTTGCAGGAGCTGAATTTAATAGAGACTCAATGTTGACTGATGTATATGACGGTCATATTTGTGCTACTGATTTAGCTGAGTATTTAGTGATGAAGGGTATACCTTTTAGAGATGCCCATGCCATATCAGGAAAAGCCGTTCAACTGGCAGAATCAAAAGATTTTTTATTATCTGAGTTATCATTAAAAGAATTAAAAAAATTAAATACATTAATTGAGAAAGATGTTTTTAAACACTTGGACCCTTTGAAGTCAATTTCTTCAAAAAGCAGTATTGGTGGAACAGCTCCAAGTCAAGTTTCAAAACAAATAATTCAAGCTAAAAGTAAATTAAAAATTTAAAAGAGTTTCAAATTTTAGGAGAACATTATGAAATCTTTATTTAAACCAATAACAATCAATAAACTAGAGGTGCCCAATAGGATTGCGATGGCTCCGATGACTCGCATGATGTCTCCAGATGGCATACCTGGAGAAAATGTTAAAGATTATTACCAAAGACGTGCTGCAGGAGAGGTGGGCTTGATAATTACCGAGGGTGTTGAAGTCAGTCACCCGTCATCAAGTGGTTACCCAAATGTACCTGGATTTCAGGATAAAGCAGATGAAGGTTGGAAAAAAGTAATTGAAGTAGTGCAGGCCGAAGGTTCAAAAATTTTTCCACAACTTTGGCATGTCGGTGCTATGAGAAAAGAAGGCATGGCTCCAGATCCAAAAGTGCCCGGTTACACCCCATCTGGTTTGGTTAATACCAACAAACAAGCTGCTCATGCAATGACAGCTGATGAGGTTGAAATGTTGATTGAGTGTTTCGTCAAAGATATTTTAAAAATCAAAGATCTTGGCTTTGATGGTGTTGAATTGCATGGTGCGCATGGTTATCTGATTGATAATTTCTTCTGGGAAGGCACCAATCAAAGAGATGATACTTACGGAGGCGAAATCGACAAACGAACAAAATTTGCTTGTGAAATTATCAAAAGAGCGAGAAAAGAAATAGGAAGAGATTTCCCAATTGCAATTAGATTTTCTCAGTGGAAGCAACAAGACTACGAAGCAAAATTGGCACACACCCCGGATGAATTAGAAAAATTTCTCATGCCTCTTGTTGATGCCGGCGTCGATGTTTTTCATGCAAGCAATAGAAGATACTGGGAACCTGAATTTGAAGGTTCGGACCTTAATCTAGCGGGTTGGACAAAGAAGATTTCCGGCCTACCGACGATCACCGTAGGAAGTGTCGGCTTAAAATCAGATTTTATTGGTCTATATGCGGGTGAGGATGCAGTAGAAAGTGCGCCGATAGATGAGCTCGTCAGCAGGTTAGATGCCGAAGAATTTGACATGGTCGCCGTCGGTCGAGCTCTGTTGTCAGACCCTGACTGGGTTAAAAAAATTAGAGAAGAACGCTTTGATGAAATAATTCCTTTTGAAAGTAAATATGCTCAGTCTGTTTATTATTAACTGAATTGAAAAAAACTTCTAAAAAATCTAAAAAAGTAAGAACAAAATCCAAGCAAGAAAAGTCTAAACACGACTTTGATCCTATACAATATGAGAAACCGCCTCATCATTGAATAGAGAGGATTTTAAAAATGAAAAAAATAGCTGTATTTACTTTTCTCGTTCTAATATCTTTCTCCGCTTGCGGTGTAAAAGGACCTTTGTCATTACCAACAGAAAACTTTATCAACCATGAGACCAGATAATTTCACTTTTAGAGAAGGAAAATTATTCCTTGAAGATGTTTCAATTGAGGAAATAACAAGAGAAATTCCTACTCCTTTTTATCTATATTCAAAAGCTAGCTTAGATGCCTCGAGCAAAGCTTACATGTCAAATATGGATTCTTCTGACCTGGTTTGTTACTCGGTGAAAGCTAACAACAATCTAAATATATTAAGAAATTTTGTAGATAAAGGATTGGGGTTTGATGTTGTTTCCGGTGGAGAGTTACAAAAGGTAATTAAGGCAGGGGCTAATCCAAAAAAAATTGTCTTTTCAGGGGTTGGCAAAACTAGGGCGGAGTTAAAATTAGCTGCTGACTTAAACATTTACTCTATAAATGTGGAATCTGCTTTTGAATTGAAAAACATAATTGATTTAAATAAAAGTCCTAGGATTTCTTTTCGAATCAATCCAGATATGGAAGGCGACACTCATCCCTATATTGAAACAGGGAGGGCAGATTGCAAATTTGGTATGTCAGAGGAAGAAGCATTGCTTTTAGCAAAACAATTTTCAAAGGAACAAATTAATTTGGTTGGATTGACAGCTCATATTGGCTCGCAAATAACTGATACAGAACTCTATTTAGAGCTATTGGCAAAATTGCAAGGCCTTGCAAGTAAAATGGAGGCTCTGGGTCACCCTATTGATCATTTAGACGTTGGCGGTGGGTTGGCAATTGATTACGAAATGCAAACTAATTTTGATCCCTCAGAACTTGTTAAAAAAATTAAAAATAAAGCAGGAAAATATGATCTTCTTTTAGAACCGGGAAGATCAATGATTGCTCAGGCTGGAGCACTCATCACTAAAGTAATAGGTATTAAAGAAAATGGTCAAAGAAAATTTATAGTTGTTGATGCAGGCATGAACGATCTCATGCGCCCTTCTCTTTATAATGCCAGACACAAAATAGAAAATATTTCTTCCAGTGAAAATGAAGATGATATCTTCTCCATAGTCGGTCCGGTGTGTGAAACCGCTGATTCTTTTGGGGACGATTTTTCTATCTCAGCTAAAGAAGCCGATCATCTAGTTATATATTCCTCTGGTGCATACGGATCGAGCATGAGTTCGAATTATAATTTGCGCCTAAAGCCGGCAGAAATATTAGTTTCAGGAACTAACTTTTCTGAGATAAGAAAAGCGGAGAGTTTTGAGGATACTTTACAATTAGAGGATATTTGAATGTTGGTAGTTCAATATATGGAGTCTCTAGGAAATGACTTCGTTGTTATCGATGGGGTTACTCAATTCTTCGAACCAAGTTCTAAAGAAATTTCCAAAGTATTGAATTTTGATCATGACTTTTCGATCGATCAAATTATGCTCATCTTACCTCCTAGTAATAGTAAATTTGATTTTCAAATTAAAATTTTCAATCAAGATGGAAGTGAGGCAGAAAACTGTGTAAATGGTATTCGCTGCATATCTAAATATATTTTTGATCAAAAATTAGTTTTTTCTGATCAAATAAATTTTATGGTTGGAAACGATCTTGTCATTGTTTCCAATACGAAAAAAAATCAATTGAAAGTTGATATGTTCAACATTAGTTTTGAATCTGAAGATATTGGAATCAAAAATGACGACATTAATTCTTTTAGTTTTAATGACAAAGAAATATTTTTTGACGCGGTTTCCGTGGGCAATCCTCATGCAGTAATTTTCAATTACGATAAAGAGCTCAATGTGCCAGAAGTTGGGGCGGCGTTACAGAAAAGTGGAATTTTTAAAGACGGTGTCAATGTAGGCTTTGCCAACAGCATAAATGATTCTGAAATAAACCTGAGAGTTGTCGAAAGAGGTGTTGGCGAAACCCAAGCTTGTGGAAGTGGTGCTTGTGCTGCTGCGATAATTGGGCGAAAAACAAGGAATTTGAGTCATAAAATCAAAGTAAATTTCAACGAAGGATTTTTAGAAACCGAAACGGATTTATCTTCTGGAAAAGTTTCTCTAACCGGCACTGCGAACTACAGAGCAAAAGCGGTAACATTGAATATATGAGTATCTTTGGTAAAAAAATATCTGAAAGTGAAGTTGTTAAATATTTAAGCGAAAACCCAGACTTTTTTTTAAAGAATCCAGATTCTTTAGAAGACTTAGACATAAAGCACGAAAGCGGCGAGGCTGTGTCTTTGATTGAAAAACAAGTTGAAATAATCAAAAAGAAAAGTTTGCATACAAATTCTAAGTTAAGTGAATTTCTGACAAACGCTGAATTTAATCAAAAATTATTTATCAAAGTTCAAAAATTAATTTTGGTAATTCTTAAAGCAAAGAACTTAGACAATCTTAGCGATCAAGTTGAGTTATTTTTTAAAAAAGAATTTGGTACAGAAAAATGTAAGTTATTTTTTTTCACCCAGGAAGAGCTTTATAATTTATCTGCGGAGAAAATAATCTCTCCAGAAATAGCTACTCCTATTTTTTCAAAGGTATTCAAAGAAAATACGATTTATTTGGGAGGCTTAAAGTCTGAACTTTCGGCATTGGTTTTTGGAAGCAAAGCAATGGTTGAAGAAGGCGCAATTTGTAAGTTTTCTTCCGATAAAATTGCAGGTACTTTAGCTCTGGGAAGTACGAAAAAAGGTAAATTTACTGAAGACAGTGAAACTTTATTCTTAGAATTTGTATTAGTTGTTTTGAGCCATCAGATTGACTCTCTTTTAGGTGAGATTGATGCATAAAGATATTAGAAACTTTTTAAATTATCTTAAGAATGCCAAAAACTACTCTGACCATACTATAAAAAGCTATGAAAATGACTTGCTTAAATTTGATAATTTCCTTGCTGAAAAAAAATTTTCCTCTTGGTCGGATTTAAAACAAGCGGATATCAGAAACTTCATTGGGGCCTACAGACGTCAAGGACTAAGCCCAAGAAGTGTTGCTAGGATCTTATCTTCATTAAGAAGCTTCTATAAGTATTTAAGCCTTGAGGGTTTAACAAAAGAAAACCCCATACTTGGTATCTCTGCGCCTAAATTGAATTCACTTTTACCAAAAGCTTTGGATACAGATATGGTAAAAAAATTGTTGCAATTCGAACCCAAAACTTGGGGCGACTACAGAGACAAAGCTATTGCTGAATTATTGTATTCTTCTGGTTTGAGGCTTTCTGAATTATGTCAGTTGGATATGAACGATCTTTCCATAGAAGGTCAAATGTGCAGAGTCTTAGGAAAAGGGCAAAAAGAAAGAGAAGTCCCAATCGGTTCAAAAGCTATAGAAGCTATCAAAATTTGGTTCAAACATCGTGATACTCGAGTTGAGAACAAAGAGAGAGCAATATTTATTAATAATTTAGGAAAGAGGCTAAGTCAAAGGTCAGTGCAAAATGGCTTGAAAAAAATGAGTAGCAAGATGGGGTTGCCATATATTCATCCCCACATGCTGAGACATTCTTTTGCCTCTCATATTCTGGAATCAAGTGGTGATTTAAGAGCTGTACAAGAACTTCTTGGCCATGCTAATTTATCCACTACCCAAATTTATACAAAATTAGATTTTCAGCATTTGGCTAAGGTTTATGACAAAAGCCATCCTCATGCCAAAAAATAATATGACCATTAAAGCAGTTACTTTTGATCTAGATGACACCTTATGGCCTCTCTATGACGTCATTATGAATTCTCATAAACTTTCAAATGATTGGTTGATCGAAAAACATCCTCAAATGGATGGAATCCTTTTTAGTAAAAAAGAAAGAGAAATGTGGCAAACGCTAATTAAAGCTGAGCCCTCCTTAGCAAACAGATTGTCCGAGTTAAGAAAAAAAGTTATTGAGACATTGTTGCTGGAAAATGGTGTTGAAAGTTCAGCTGCTTTGAAAGATTCTGAAGAGGCTTTTAAAATTTTTTTAGATGAGCGCCATAAGGTAACTTATTTTGATCATGTGCTGGAAGTTTTAAAAAAATTAAAAGAGACTTACCAGCTGGGAGTTTTGACTAACGGCAATGCTAGTATCAAAACTTTAGGTATCGATCATTTGTTTGATTTTTATTTAAATGCAGAAATGGTCAATGACAGTAAGCCTGGTGCCAAAATGTTTGAAGAAGCTATGTCGATCACAAAACTCAAAGCGAATGAAATTTGTCATGTGGGTGATCATCCTGTGAATGACATCGAAGGAGCGCTTAATGTTGGGTTCAAAGCAATATGGCTTAATGCTTTGAAGAACTCTTGGCCTGACGGACAAAAATGCCATGTCCCAGAGGTTAGAAATTGGAAAAACTTAGAATCTACAATTGCTGCTTTTTAAAGCTGTGAAAGGTACTCGTCTAGACGATTGGTATTTGAAACAAAAATAGATTTTTTCTGACTAGCTTCTGCTTTTACTGTATCCAAATTCACAGCATCGCCAACTTGAATGACACCAACCATAGCCATCATGGCATGAGGCGTGCATTGGTAGACATAAACTCCTTCCTTAGTAAAAGTAATGCTAATGTCTTGACTCAAAGCTCCGTTCCAAGAATTTGCTCCTGCTGGAATCATGCCATCAAGAGATGCAGAATTATGAGACATATCTGTTGCTACAAAATTTACTGTATCGCCTTTGGAAATTTTTATCACTGCTGGTTCGAAAACCATTATTCCATCCGCTCCTGAATTAAGCATTTTAACTTCATGTACAGGACCCTCCGATAAGGCAATTTTATTAGAACTTACTTCAACCGGTGCGCCAGTCATCGCAGCTAAAGGATTGACTTTATAACCAGGGCCAGCGCTTGAGATTCCACAGCCATCGCCTTTTAGACATATTGAACCCATAGGTTTGGTTCTTTCTTCAATTGCGGATTCGCGCATATCAGAAGACATCGCAAGGCTTGCAAAAAAAATTGACAGAATTAATAGTTTCTTTGGAGAAGTCATTTGAAGGGCATTATAAAGGTAGTCCAAGTTATTATTAAATAATATTTTCTTCTTTTAGCTCTGCTATCTGCTCGTCAGTCATTCCCAACCAATTGTTAAGAATTTCAGCAGAATGTTCGCCTAATTCTGGAGAACTTTTATATTCTGTTTTGGCATCTCCTATCTTTAGAGGGTTGCCAGGCATTTTGACTGCTTTTCCTGAAGGTTGTATGACTTCAGCAATCATCTCTCTTTTGATCAAATCTGGATCATTAAAAACCTCGGACAATTTATTTACCGGCCCGCAAGGTACTCGATGATCATTTAATATCTTTAACCAATGATCGGACGAATTAGTAATGAATATCTTTTGCAGTACTGAGTCTATTTTGGCTCTATCTTTTGACCTACCAGTAGCAGACTTATACTCCTCTTTGTCTAAATCTTTCAAGTCTAAAGCTTTGACTAGGTTGGGCCAAAAATCCTCGTGTACGACGCTCAAAATTATAAAACCATCGGCAGTCTGGTATGAATTAAAAGGGGTATGCACAGGATGTTCGTTTCCAATAGGCTCTGGATCTTTCCCAGAAATTAAATGCATAGTGGCCATGTAATTCAATAAACTAGCCTGACAATCCAACATAGATATATCAATTTTCTCGCCAATTCCAGTTGCTTCTTTTTTTCTAAGAGCTGTCAATATACCAATGATGGCAAAGAGCCCAGTCGATAAATCACTTATTGGAACTCCTGACTTTACTGGATTTTCTGAATTCAAACCGGTTAAAGACATCAAACCACTCACACCTTGGATAACATTGTCATATGCGGGTCTATTTGACTCAGCATCTTCGCCAAAACCACTAATCGAGCAAGAAATAATTTTCTCATTGTGGGTCTTTAAAGTTTCGTGATCAATTTTAAGTCGTTTCGTAACGCCTGAGCTGAAGTTATCAATGACAACATCAGCCTTTTTTACCAATTGATAAAAAATATTCTTTCCTGGATCGGATTTTAGATTCAAGGTTAAGCTTTTTTTATTTCTTCCAAGTGTTAAATGATAAGCGCCCACGCCATCTACAGAATAATCTGGATCATTTATTAAAAGGTTTCTTGTTATCTCTCCTTTTAATGGGGGCTCAATTTTTATAATCTCTGCACCAAGATCAGCCAAAACCATAGTCCCATAAGGACCAGCCAACATGTGCGTTAAATCGAGAACTTTAATTCCTTTAAGGGGTGACGACATAAAATCTAGTCTTCGTTTTCTTCTTCTCCAAGAGAAATTTTGAGCCTCATAGCCTCAGCTATTGGCTCATCAACCATTTGGCCATCAATCTTAACTGCACCCCCGCCTGATTTTTGATACTCTTCTAAGACTTTTTTACCTTCAGCAATTTCTTCTGAAGTAGGGGCAAAAGATTCATTAATAAAATCAATTTGATCAGGGTGGATGGCTGCTTTGCCTGTAAAGCCTAAATTTTTAACTGCTTCTGCTTCTTTTTTTAATCCTTCTTTATCATCGATATAAAAAAACGGCGCATCGATGGTAAATAAATTATACATTGCAGCGGCTAGCACTACTTTTTGTCTAGCATATAACAAAGGCTCCCAAGCAAGCTTGCATCCCAAGCTAGCCGAGGAATCGGCAGCTCCAAAAAATAATCCAACGACATCTTTGAAAGCAGCGATTTGCGTTACGGTGTCAATTGCTCTTGGGGTTTCGATTAAGGGCACCAATTTATTTGAAAAATCAATCATTGGAGCTAAGGTTGCTAAGAAATCAAAACTTTGAGTTTTAGGAAGAATTATTGCTTCTATTTGATCTTGATATGGAGAAATGGCATCGATATCTTCTCTTCCGATGGCATCCATCGCATCATTGACTCTAATAAAAACTGGTTTGGTAAAAGCATTTTCTTTAAGAAGATTGATTAGTTCTTCTCTTGCTAATACCTTTTTATCAGCAGGACAACCATCTTCTAAGTCGATAATTAAGGCATCGGCATTGCTGTTTAAGCCACGCTCCAGTCGGTCAAGAGTGTGCCCCGGAATGAACAGGTTCGACTTGTATTTACTCATTTATTGTTTTCTTTCTTTCGCTATTAAAAAATCAACTACATCAAGTAAATCCTTTGTTCCAATCTCGCGATTTCCAGAAACAGCGTATTTACCATTCACAATGAAAGTTGGGACGCCTTTTATACCGTATTTTTGACCAAAAAGATCGGCTTTTTTAACATTATTTTTCAAACCAAAGGAATTTATTAAGCCAACATACTGATCTTCTGAAACTCCATAGGTCTTAATAAAAGGAATAATCTCCTTATCTGAGGCGAGCATTTTTTGTTGAATATGAATGGCAGAGAAAACACCATCAATTATCTCTGGTTTGTTTAGAGCCTCAGCAATAAAAAATAGCTTTCCATGAGTTTCAACCATTTTATTCCAGATGACAGGATACCTGTAAAAATCAACTGAACTAGGTAGTTCTTTTTTCCAATCGGTCAGAGAGCCTTCCAAGGTAAAGCAATGGCCACAGCCAAACCAAAAAAATTCTATGACTTCGACTTTGGAATTGTCTCTGGTTAAAACTGGCTGCGATAAAACCTCATAATGCCTGCCAGGCTTATACTTATCCGCCGCTTCAGAGCACTGAGCGCTTAGAAGAAAAATTAAAGAAAAGGCGAAAAGTTTAGTAAAGACCTGAGACATAATTAGCCACTGCTTGAATTTCTTCTAAAGTAAGTCTGGCAGCTATTCCTTGCATTGATTTTCCCTTGGTATCGTGTCCTCTGTTGCCATTTTGATAAGCAATAAGAGAAGTAACTACGTATTCAGCCTTTTGACCACCCAACATTGGATATCCAGCAGACTCTATGCCTTTTCCTTTGGCACCGTGACAACCCGTACAAGCAGGAACGCCTGAATTTATATTTCCTGCCCTGTAAATTTTTTCCCCAAGCGCTAGATTTTCTTTATCCGCTTGTCCAACCTTCATTTGTTGTGCTGCATAGTAAGCCGCCATATCTCTTAGATCATCGTAATCATATGCATCCAATAATCCCATCATCGAAGCAATCACCCTTTCGCCATCCTTTATGTGTTCAAGTTGATCGAACAGATAGCTTTCCCGTTGTCCTGCTAGAGTTGGCCACTGGCCAACCACACTATTGCCATCTACTCCGTGACAACCGGCACAAACCATAACTTTTCCCTCGCCAGCAATAGGGTCGCCTCTAAGAGGGGCTTTGGCTACTTTGCTTGCATCAGCTGCTGATGCTGCATGGAATAAGGGCGCTAGAAGTAAAATAAAAGCTGAAAAAATTAATTTTTTTATCATTTTTGTTCTATATTGCGGGCTATGCGAGCGTGAATTATATACCATAGCAATTGAATTTACCCTGTTTTGGAGATGAATAGAAAAAGTAGTTATTTGAATATAGAGTTTTTATCAGCATGCACTGAAGCCAAGCTCTATCCTAAGGATTTTGGTAGCGAAGTTGCCATTTGTGGCCGCTCAAACTCAGGTAAATCAAGCATTATCAACGCTCTAGCTAACTCCAAAAAACTAGCGAAAACCTCCAATACCCCAGGTCGAACTCAGTCCATTAATTTCTTCAGCATCAATAGTGACGTTGACTATAAACTCGTTGACCTGCCAGGTTATGGTTATGCCAAAGCATCAAAAAAAATGCAAAAAGATTGGGGTCGGCAGATTACGAATTACATGAATTCAAGAGAATCTCTTCGCGGCATTATTTTGATTATGGATATCAGACACCCCTTCCAAAAAGCTGACCAAGATTTTTTAGCTTGGTGCAGGCAATATCATCTCCCAGTTCAGTTACTGCTGAACAAGGCCGATAAACTATCTCGCAACCAAGGATTGAATATTCTCTCGACGAGCAAAAAAGAATTGATAAATTTAGAGTTGCTCAATGAACCACTATTATTTTCTGCTAAGACACATGATGGCGTGGAACAGCTGACAAAGAACATTTTATCTTGGGTGGAATCCGCCTAAGCGCCCATTGACAAAAAAGGAGGAGAGAGAGTATCAATGGGCTCTAAGGAAGAATCCTTAGTTTTCTTAGGAGAAAGTCTTTAGACATAGCTCCTTCGAAAAAAGTTCACTGCTTAGTGTGCTTCGCCCCAATTATCGGCAATGCCGCTCTCAACTTCCAAAGGCACGCTCAGTTTGGCTGCCTTCGACATAATTTCTGAAATTTTTGTTGCCACCGAATCAGCCTCCTTGGTGGCTACTTCTAAAATAACTTCATCATGCACCTGCAGTATCATTTTTGCTTTTATATTTTCTTTTTCCAACCAATCTTGAATATTAATCATGGCAATTTTCATAATATCTGCTGCCGTACCTTGCATCGGCGCGTTAATTGCCGCTCTTTCTGCCGCTTGTCTCGTTCTACCACTATGAATGCCTGGTAAATATAGCCTGCGTCCAAACAAAGTTTCGACAAAGCCTTTTTCTCGAGCGATTTCTTTGGTTTGTTCCATATACAACTTCACACCAGGATACTTGGCAAAGTAAGAGTCTATATATTCTTGCGCCATGTTCCTTGGGATCCCCAATGCTTTGCCTAAGCCAAAGGCAGACATGCCATAGATAAGACCAAAGTTTATGGCTTTGGCGCTGCGTCTATCTTCTTCAGAGGCGCCCTCACCAGGATTACCAAAGACTTCTGCAGCTGTTGCCGAGTGAATGTCTTCACCATTTTGAAATGCATTTATCATACCTTCATCTTTAGAAAGATGAGCCATAATCCTTAATTCAATTTGAGAGTAGTCAATTGATAAAAGTTTTTGTCCTTTGGGCGCCACAAAAGCGTTACGAATCATTCGTCCCTCTTCGGTTTTAATAGGAATATTTTGTAAGTTTGGATCTGCTGAAGATAATCTTCCGGTTGTTGTAACAGCTTGTAGATAAGAAGTATGTATGCGGCCTGTCTTTGATGAAATCTGCTCCGGCAAACTATCGGTATAAGTATTTTTGAGTTTTGCTAGTGTTCTATGTTCCAACAAAATTTTGGGTAGTTCATATTCTCTGGCCAGATCTTGCAATACCGATTCATCGGTGGATGGCTGACCGCCAGGCGTTTTCTTCATCACCGGCATGTTCATTTCTTCAAAAAAGATTTCTCTTAAATCTTTGGTAGATGCCAAATTGAATTCTTTACCAGCTTCACTAAAAGCTTTTTCTTCCAAACCGCTGATGCGTTGCCCTAAATTATTAGATTGAATTCTCAGAACTTCTGGATCGATCAAAGCCCCATTTTGCTCTACCTCTGATAAGACTTTAATCATTGGCAGATCTATTTCAGAAAGCACTTTTTCTAACTCGGGTTTTTGGGAAAGCTTTTCTTTTAATAATTCGTAACAACGAAAAGTAATGTCGGCATCTTCTGCAGCATAATGGCTGCCACTCTCTAAATTCACTTGGTTAAATGTGATTTGTTTGACACCTTTGCCAGCAACTTCTTCATAAGTAGTTGTCTCGTAATTTAAATAAAACTTAGCCATCGCATCTAAATTATGTCGAGTTGCCGTTGAATCAAGGACATAGGACATCAACATGCTGTCGCTCCCAATGTTATTTAATTCTAGGCCGTGCTGAGCCAGCACGTTGCGATCAAACTTTATATGTTGACCAACCACTGGTACTTTTTCCAATAAAGGTTTTAATTTTTCAATCACCATTTTTTTTGAAAGTTGTTTAGGAGCACCTTCATAGTCGTGCTGGATTGGAATATATGCTGCTTCGCCAGCTTTGGCTGAAACTGAAATACCAATTAAATTTGCCACAGTAAAATCAAGTCCATCTGTTTCGGTATCAAGGGCAAGTATTTTTGCTTTGGATAATTTTTTTATCAAAGCATCAAGATCTTTCTCCGTTAAAATGCATTGATATTTCGAATCGACAGCTTTTGGTGGCACATGCTGTTCTGCTAGTGGTGCGACGTATTCTTTTTTTGTTGCTTTGGCTTTATCTTTAGCAGTAGCACTTTTAATAAGAGTTTTAAATTCCAAGTCAGTGAAAAGCTTGTGTAATTGATCTGTATCTCTTTTACCAACTTTCAAATCATTAATGCCAAAATCCAATTCCACATCTTTTTTTATGGTCGTAAGTTGTTGGGAGAGTTTCAATTGTTCAATGCCTTCGCGTAAATATTCACCAACCTTGCCTGAAATTTCTTCAGCATTGGCAATGATATTCTCAACAGTTTCATATTTGGTCAGCCAGTTCACCGCTGTTTTAGGGCCAACTTTTTGAACACCGGGAATATTATCTGAGGTATCGCCAACTAAAGCTAAATAGTCGATGATTTGATTGGGTTTGACGCCAAATTTCTTCATGACACCCGCTTCATCCAAAACTTCGTTGCTCATGGTATTAACCAAACGAATATTTTTAGTGACTAATTGAGCAAGATCTTTATCGCCTGTTGAAACCACTGTCTCGATGCCTTGCGCTTCGGCTTGAGTGGCTAGAGTACCGATTACATCGTCGGCCTCGACATTATCAACAACAAAAATTTTTAGCCCCAAAGCTTCACAGATGTCATAAATAGGTTGGATTTGTGGACGCAAATCGTCGGGCATAGGTGGCCGGTTGGCTTTGTACTGATCGTACATATCGTGTCGAAAGGTACTACCTTTTGCATCAAAGATCATGCCCACTGGGCTGTCAGGATGATCTTCTAAAATTCGCATCACCATAGTGGTGACACCTCTGACTGCACCAGTTGGTTGCCCAGTCGAAGTCGAAAGCGGTGGTAAAGCGTGATAAGCGCGATATACATAAGATGAACCATCCACCAAAATGACGGAGTTGTTATCTGAAGTGCTTTCTGGTCTGGCCATGAATACTTTAGTTTAATGGTTAGATATAATTACTGTAAGAGTTTTTTTAAACAATGAGAATCGCCCTAACTTTGATATTGATTTTTTGTCTGGCCTTACTTGGTACGGCATATTATATGGAATATGCCTTGGGCTTAGAGCCCTGCCCGATGTGCATCATACAAAGAATCGCAGTTGCTTTAGCTGGCTTAGCAGCTCTCATTGGACTGATTCACAAACAATATCCAAAAGTTTATTTTGGACTCACCGCAGTTTTTAGTGCAGGTGGCGCCGCCTCTGCCACTAGACATTTATATTTGCAATCTTTACCAGCAGATCAAGTCCCAACTTGTGGGCCAGATCTTGCTTACTTAATTGATAAATCTTATTTTACTGATGCTTTAAGCATGCTTTTCATTGGCGATGGTAATTGTGCCGAAGTAATGTGGAGTCTTTTGGGTATTTCTATTCCAGGGTGGGTGCTTATTTGTTGTGGGCTAGTAATAATCAGCTCTACTGTTGCATACGTTCGTAGCTAACGTTGCCAAAATAATTTTTATCCATTTTTAAAATTTCATTTTTTTTAAAAAATATACGTACATAATATTTTCTAACGACCGAAACTATAGTTAAAACTAAAGTTTGTACAATCGATATGTATAACGCATTGACAATACCCATGGTTAACATCAAAGCCAAAGTTGTATAAGACAAAAACCAGGCTATTGGCATGGCAATGGCCGTGTCGGTCATGGATTCTTTTAAAGTTTTTCTATCAATTTTTTTCATCATACTTTTGAAAAGGACAAAATTATATTCTCTTGATGCGACAAATTTTGTCGCTATAAATGATATAATTAATCAGTTAATCGGGGCCTAAGTATGAGTAATCCAACTTTAAGACAAATTTCCATGTTGGAATTAATTCCACGGGCTCCTCTTAAAACTTATTCGAGAGAGCTTAAAGAAAAGCTCAGCGAACGCGGCTACGAAGTTGATGAAAGGACTATTCAGCGGGATCTCGTTTCTTTAGAGAGAGTTTTGCCATTGATTTGTGACGATCGAGATAAACCTTATGGTTGGTCCTGGGCTGAGACAGGTTTAGGAATTCAAGCGCCTGCCATGGATCCTGTTGAAGCTTTGACGTTGTCACTAGCAGAACAATACCTTGAACCTATAATGCCGAATGCAAGTTTTAAAAGGATCGGATATTTTTTTAAACGAGCTAATAGCGTCTTGAAGGAAACGAGTCCCAGATTAATTAGTCGTTGGCGCGATCGCGTAAGGGTATTGCCCGAGATGTTACGTTTTAAGAATCCAATTCTTAATAAATCTGCCGAACAAGCTTTATACAAAGCAACCTTTGAAGGGCTACAAATTAAAGCCCTTTATCGAAAGCGTGGAGATAATTATTCAAGCTTGAGGCACATTCATCCTCTGGGATTGGTCATGAAAGGCAGCATTAATTACTTAATTTGCATGATGAATGAAGACAAAGAGAATCCTCGTTACTTGCCCCTTCACCGCTTTGAACGAGTAGAAATTCTTGATGAAAAAATATGCGAACCGAAAGATTTTGATTTAGATGAATTTACCCATGTCAATAACTTAAGTTTTGAATATTCTAAGAAACTTTATACTTTCAAAGCTTTGTTTGACTTTACCGCAGCGGCTCATTTAATGGAAACTCCTCTTAATGGAACCCAAAAAATTAAAAAGCAGCCAGATGGAAGGTTATTGGTTTCTGCCAGAATGACCGATACGTTGCAATTCGAACAATGGCTAAAAGGATTTGGTTCAGACGTTGAGATTTTAGCTCCAATAGAACTTAGAGCTAAGTTCAAAAAACTAGCAAAAGACCTGATTAAAAAATATGATGACTAAAGAATAGATGAGTAATTTCTTAGACCTTTTCATTGTTTTATTATTACTAGGAATTTTTGCCTTTCTGATCTTCCTTTTCTTTAAATTTAGGACTTCGGACGAAAGTTCTTATCAATCAAATCAAAATTTTGAGGAAAAAATTGATCTGCTTTCGAATGAAATTTCAGAAATAGAAAGCAAGCTGATTTCGGTAACGACTCCGATTAATGAACTCAATAGATTTTTAGGTGGCAACGTTTCAGCTGGTCGTTTGGGCGAATGGAATCTTGAGTCTGTTGTAAAAGACATCATGCCTGATGGTAGTTACGAATTTCAAAAGATTATAAATCCGGAAACAACTGAACAAGTAGATTGTGCCGTTTATAGTGCCGACGGACTAATCATTCCAATTGACTCAAAACTTTATTCGGGACAATTTAAAAATTATCAGGCTACTTCAAAAAAAATCGAACAAGAAAAAATATTGAAAGGCCTCAAAACTGCCATTCTTAAAGATGCCGACGACATTGCCCAGAAATACATTCGACAAAATACAACCTCGAATTATGCCATTCTTTATATTGCTTCAGAAAAAATGAACGATCTGGTTGATATGATCGAAGATCTACGCCAAGAATGTCTTTCAGAAAAAAATGTTTTGATTCAAGGACCGAATACCATGGCAGCTTTTTTAGATACAGTTAAAATAGGACATCATTACTTAAATTTAAATGAAACTGCTAGTAAGGTCGCTGAAGTGGTCAGAAAAATAAACAAACAATTCAAAGCTTTTGATGAAAGCACTGTCAATGTCAAAAAAAGATTGGAAGCTTCGGTGAAAGAAGTAGACGAATTACAAACTCGAATTAATGTGCTTGGTAGAGAATTGGACAGAGGAGCTGAAGAAATGGGGAGCGAAAAATAATCTATTTGATTTTAAAAGTAATTTTACGTAAAAAAATTATTTTGAAAATTTAGAACTGATTTATCAAGTTTAATATCTTTTTCAGTAATTTTAGTTTTTAAATATAAATTTTTCATCTTTTTGCATCTACTCAAGGCAACGTATACCTGGCCATGACTAAATGCTCTTTTTCCATCGCCAATATCTATTGCGCAAGAATTCAGTGTAAGCCCTTGTGATTTATGAATTGTAACTGCCCAACCTAATCTTATCGGCAATTGAGAATATTCTGCTATTTTCTCTGTAGTTATTTCTTTAGTTTTCTCATCAAATTTGTACCTTTCAAGTGTCCATGACTCTCTTTCAAGTTCAAATTCATCACCATCGATTGAAATGTTAATTGAATTATCATTTAGTTTCTTAATTTCAGCTAAAGTTCCATTTACCCACCTTTTTTCGGTATCATTTTTAGTAATCATGACTTGAGTGCCTACCTTAAGCTCAAGTTCTGAAGGAGCAGGCAAAGAACTTTCTTTGTTAAATTTTGTGGGATCACCTTCAGTTGAAGCCTTATAAATTTTTGAATCTGACTCAATTAATTCTATTTTATTTTTATTGATTTCATCCGCAGTTGCGGTTCTAGCACAGAGATACATTTCGACTGATTCTGGTGGATTAGGCTCATAACAATGTTTGTTTAAAATCTCTACGGTCTCTTTAACATTTTTTCCAACCCTAATATTGGAAAGAATCTTTAAAAAATTTTCGTCCTCATTCTGTCTATATGATCTCTTAAGCTCTATTGCAATTGGCTTAGAATTTGAAAGCGACTTAGCACCAAAGAAAAAATGAGAACTATACTTTGAATATATTATCTCTCTATTTTCTTCTGTAGTTACTGGTTCGAGTTGGAACAAATCTCCACACAGAAGAAGAGAGGCTCCACCAAAAGGCTTTTTTGAATTTTTGTGAATTTTTAAACTTTCTGATATTGCGTCAAGAGTTGGAGCGTTAACCATAGAAATTTCATCGATTATTAGCAAATCTATATTCTCAATAATGAGCCCATTAATGTTATTCATCTTATGAACTTTTGGTAATGGCGAAAAATCTAATCTAAAAAGGGAGTGAATTGTTGTGGCATTAATATTCCACGCTGCCATGCCGGTTGGTGCAACAGTAACTATAGACTTGTCAATTTTATTTCTTACTAGATTAATTAAACTAGACTTTCCAGTACCGGCAGCTCCCATCAAAAGAATAACCTTTTGGTTTTCCTTAGAAATACTTTCAAGTTCAGATAATAGTTTTCTTGACTCTAAGGTTTCTTCAAAAGAATATTTGGAGGGATTTTTTTTATTTACCTTTTTATTATTTAATTCTTTTGTAAAACTTCCAAAGGTGTTACTCATTTTTTTCACTAATCATAATTTTATATTGCGATTATTGTTATTCTTTTGCAAGTTTCAATACCTTTTTATTAAAGAGATAAATAGATTTCTCTATTAAAAGTTGTTATAAAAATTTATGGAACTAATTTTTTTTTTACTAATAATAGTAATAGCTATTTTTGTTTTTAAAAATAACAATTCATTTTCTTTACCTCAAGAAAGTTATAAAAAAACAGAACCTGAATATATAAAAATAGAAAAAAATAATTTAATAAGATACAAAGAATTTTTTGATAATCTTTTTGAGTATTCGCTCACTCAAGATCAAAGGAAATCAATAGTTTGTGATGCCGATAGATTGCTTTCAGTTGCTTCTGCTGGATCAGGTAAAACTTCAACCCTCGTAGGTAAGTTTGCTTATCTTGTGAAATCAAAAAAGGCTAAAGAAAGTGAGATTCTTATTCTCTCTTTTAATAGGTCAGTAAAAGAGGAATTAGAAAAAAGATTGAAACAACTTGGACATAATGATGCAAAAATAGAAACATTTCACTCTTTGGGCAGAAAGATTTTAAAATCTGCTAACGAGCCATTTCAAATAGATAAAATGGCTCTTGGAGATGGAGATTCGTTTTTAACCTCTTTTCAAGTTAGAAGTCTTATATCAAAAGCAGAAATTAAAAGCCCTTCCATTAGATTCAAGATCGCAGAATTTACTGCTCTTACCCAATACCATTTGATTGAAAACTTTGCAGAAGATCAAAATGAATATAATGAAGCGATATCAAGTTATCCATATAAAAGAAATAAATTTAAGTTTAATGATGAATTTAGGCCTTTGAAAATTCCAGCGCTTGATGGAAAAACTTGGGTGAGATCTCAACAAGAATTATTTATAGCAAATTTACTTGTTCTCAATGGAATAAATTTTAAATATGAAGCGCCTTTAAGTATTGGGGAGAATGATTCTATAAATCCAGATTTTTATTATCCCGATATAGATCTATGGCACGAGCATTATGCGATAGATGAGAGAGGAAAATCACCTTTTGGTGAAAAATATGAAGAAAATCATAAGTTGAAAGAAGAATTTTATAAAAGGTCGTCTATAGAAGTATTTTCAACAAATTTAAAGGATTATTCAAGTGGAGAAATTGAGCATAAAATCTTTTCTGAATTAGAATCAAATGGATTGCAGAAAAATCCTCTATCTTTATTAGATATTGAATTTAAGTTGAGTGAAATATACACAGATTCCACTTATAGTTTAATTGCAAATTTAATAGGACTTCACAAAGAAAATAATTCATCAATATCCGAAACACTTTCTAAATTAGACTCTTTGCATGACCAAACAAGAGCACAAAAGTTTAAAGAGATTTTTTTTCCTTTGCTTGATGCCTACCAAGAAATATTAGCAAGTAATAGAACTATTGATTTTTCAGACATGATGACAAAAGCTAATAAAATTATAGAGGGTAATAACAAAAATAATTCAGATCAGACTTCTATTCAAAACTTTAAGTATATTTTGGTAGATGAATTTCAAGATATTTCAAAATCTAGGGAAAAGTTAATTAAAAGTATTTTATCATGTAATAAAGAGTCAAAATTGTTTGGTGTAGGTGATGATTGGCAATCAATTTATAGATTCACTGGATCTGATATTTCTATAATGACCGATTTTAAAAATCGGTTTAATTTTAAAAAAGATAAAGTCGAAGGAGATTCAAATCAACCTCTCTTTGAAATAAAAGAAAGGATTGAGGTAAAGAATATATCTGAAACGCATAGATTTCCAGATTCTATCGTAAAACTTTCTTCGGAGTTTATTCAAAAAAATCCAAATCAGCTTAAAAAAGAAATAAAAACAGATAAGAAAGGAGGAAGAATTTTTCTATGCAAAATAGAAAAATATAAAACTCAGGATTTAAAGAATATCCTTGATCATATTTCATCGGGAAAAAAAGTTTTTTTGCTCGCAAGAAAAAATCAAGACATAGATAATATTGATTTTGAAGAATTGAAACTTTATAGACCTGACTTAGATATAAAATTTTCATCCATTCACAGAGTAAAAGGATCTGAGCGAGATGTAATAATAATTTTAGGAATGGACGGCGGTATGTTTGGCTTCCCTAGAATTTTTTCTGAAGATCCTTTAATTAGCATATATTTGCCTAAAGAAGACGAATTCAGAGATGCTGAGGAGAGGAGAGTTCTATACGTAGCCATGACAAGAGGCAGGGAAGACATTTTTTTAGTTTCTGCGCCTGGAAAAGATTATGTATTTTATAACGAACCTTCGGTATTTTATGATGAAATCAAAAGAATCTGTGAACAAGAGTTTCTGCCTGAAAATAATAAAATTTTTAATGAGTTAGATTTTACAGAGAGTATTCCTTGTAAAGTTTGTGCTAATAAAAAAATTAATCAGAAAATGAGAATAAAAACTGTCCGTAATACTAAAAAAAATATTGAAAGTGGAATTTTTCCTGGGGTTTTTATGGGTTGTTCAGGATTTTCAAAGAATATAAAAAGTCCGACTTTCTGCAATCATTCAGAAAGGAAAGCAATATGTATAAATTGTTATTCAAAAGATAAAAAAAATTTATCAGAACTTGAGGTAATTGAAGAAGACGAAAATGGAAGAAAAAAATATTTTGTTTTTTGTAGTAATTGTAATTTTAAGAAAGATTATTTTTATTATCAGAAAATTTCAGAATAATCAGCAAAAAAACTTAAAATGAAATTAGTAAAAGGCAATCCAAGAAATATAAGACTCAAAAAACCTATTAACAATATCAAAATGCTTTGTAACGTATCCGCGTACATCATAACGAGAGTCATTATTGCTGAGCTCGCTAGTATTTGAGGAACAATGGAGTTCATTAAAGAAAAATCCATTTGTTCTGGAATATTTATATTATGACTTGTTTCAGTTAATGTTGGCTTAACACTATTACTGTATAGCTTTTGTAGAGGAAAAGTAGCTGCATAAGCAGTAGATGCGGTTATGAGCTTTAAACCCGTTTTTAAAAACTTTCTTCTTTCTGCGTCTATCATTTTTTAAGCTTTCTAAGGTTATTATCTTTAAGGCCCTTTAGTAAGGAGTATAAAACTAAAAGGCCTTTAGGAGAAAATATGAAAAACAACTTTAAAATAAAGATGCGACAAATATTGTCGGATTAATTATTCAAATTTAGCCTCATAGAGTTTTGAATAGCCCATATAACTTCGTCTTTGTCTTCCAGTGAGGCGTCCATATTCGTCGAAAAAGTAGACCATTGCACCAGTAGGGCCTGTCATTTGAATGTGGAGCTCCCACGTACCATTTTCAAATTTTATAATGCTCTTGCTGTGATCGATGTCAATTTTTTCTAATAATTCTTTCATGCTTCTTCCCAAAATTTCATTGTGGTTGGATTCAAAATAGTCGGATCTTTGACTAGTCTTAAAATGGCTTTGTAAAACTCATCTGCAGCTTCATCAGAAACTAAAAGTCTCAAAGATTCAATTACCCGAGTAATGCGCAACTGATTGTGATCGTACCCCTTTTGCCAAGCATCGTTTCTACTCAAAAAAGATAGAAACCAAGCAGCCGATTTCTCAAGATTATTTATTACTTTTGGATTGTTTTTAAGTTTGTCTATTAATGCTTGATTGTTCAAAAATAGTTTATTAAAAGTTGCTTGACTTGGTTTGTTCGTAGGAAAAACTAACTGAACAAAATCATGAGTGCCTTCAATTTCATTATCTGAATATGCCCAGATTTCTTTTAAGAAACGTCCTTTAAAATCTGGACCTTGATTGGTCAAAAACTTTTCAAAATCCATGTCTTTATTTAAGTGAGCCAAGCAGTAGATCATTTTCAAGTTGCCTTTTTTGACACAATTCGACGAAGTCATGCATTGCTTGTTGAAATTCGTTACTTTCGAAGGTAAGAAGGTTGAAGCCTTCAAAATACAAATAGTATGGACTTTCAGGAGGAATGAATATGGATAGTTTTTTTACTAAAGATTCGTCTTCTTTTATTAAATAAGCCCCTTTCTTAATATGAACCAAAAAAATATCAAATAACAAGTCATCGCTTTTTGAATGTTTTTGATAAAAATCCTGGTCTATCATGTTTTCAAATTTACTTACAAGGCGTATTTCTGAATCAACCCAATATGGTGGTTCGTCGTCAACCTGCATGACCACTCTTGTTTCATTAAGGAGATCTTCTCTTTCTACTATGCCTTCGTGTTTTCGGAAACCCGCGGTAAAGATCTGAAAAAAAACTTCAGGTTGATCGCAATTGGGCATACTGAAAGATAAGACTAATTTATTCCAATAGGAGTGTTGATCGCTAATAGAAATGTATCCGTAGTCACCATCATTCGATTCAGATATTTCCCAGGTGGTACCAATTTCATTCAAGTAAAGGTCGGAATGATAAATTTTATAAGTTTGGTCTTGAGCGGACATCGTTATGCCGCTCAAGAAAAATAATAAATAAAAGTTAATCTTCATTGAATAATTTCGACCAAAGTATAGTTCCGTCTAAATCAATTTCTATTTCTTCGTTGGACATATTTCTTAGACACATCAAATTCTCGTGAGTTCTAAGGTTAAGGTTTCAAAACGACAAGCTTTGTCGTAAGAGCGTTATAAAGTTTGCCTCTGGAGAAAAGATGAATAATCCTGAAATAGACAAAAAATTAAGTGGCGCGATAGATGAAGTGATTTCAATTTATTTAGAATCAACCGATGTTGAGGTTATCGATCTTTTTAGGAGTTTAACGAGGCATGTCATATCATTAAATTACCAATATGCCTCTAATTATCGCTCTGCGACTGCCATGATTGCACAATGTCTCAATGACGTTATGTGCGACCTACAAGAGCAAAAGATCTTTAATGACGAGTTCAAAGACAACTTAAAGAAAGGCAAAGTTACATCTGTTTTGGAAGATCATTTAAAAAAGAAGCACTAAAAATTTGAAAAAGATAAAAGCAAAAAAATTTTTTCCTTACCCTTCTCAAGAAAGTTTCGATGATGCCTTAAATATTATTGCTGAAATAAGAGCAGAAAATTACTTTTGGACAAAAAAAATTTGGTATGTTGAACAGAAAATTAAAAAATTTGCTAACGACGATATCAATCGTGAATTTTATGTTCGGTTAAGGGATAAGTTAGACGAAAAAATTTGTAATAGTCATACTATTTATATTGATTTGTTAATGGATATTACAAAAGTAACTGGCATAAAAAAGAAAATTACAAAAAAATTTGTTCAAATGACCGATGAGCTAATTTTGCAAGACAGAAGATCTAATGATTATTTTAATATTAAAAATCAACCTTTTCCTTTTGAAGATGAATTAAACTATCGTTAAGCAATGCTAAAAAAAAGGGAGCCTGAGCTCCCTTTTTTATTTTAAGCAAAAGTTTATTCCCAAGCCTTAACAGGATTGACGATTCCTCTTCTGACTATCGAACGATTTCTTCTGACCGCAGTTTGAAATTCTTTGAAATCTGGATTTTTCATATCCAATAAATCTAAAGTTTCCATGAGTGAAGCCACATTCTGGCCGCCAATAAAAGCAAAGTGAGAAAAATCAGTTCCGGCAACAACTCTTTCAAGTCCATAAGAACTAGTTAGTTGTCCTTGCTCAACCATTGCGTCAGTCATTTTTTTATAAGCGGTTAAATAAGCCTCTTCGTTTTTAATATTCATTTCGAAGACAGCAAAAACTGTATCTTTCGTCCAATCACCTTGTTCATAAACTGCCTTGACTAAATTTTGTTCGGTTGGAACAGAAACTTCAGCCATTTCAGTTAAGAATGTTGCGTAATCAGGGCAAGTACTCAAGATTACTAAAGTCTCATCTAGGACTTTTGAACCTTCATAAGTCACTACAAAAGTATGCGTAGATGCCTCACCACCATTGAAAGTTTCTGCCATCAAAGCCACTGTACTCGGGGTTTTTTGACCGCATTCAGAAGCATTAAACTTATCCATCGCCGCAACCACTGCTGGTGGATTGGTTGTAGAAATGCCGTAGTAGGCATAGTACGTATCCATTGCATGATCATCTGCTTGAGCAAAACCGCTCAAAGCAAAAAGAAGTATTAAAGTTTTTTTCATGAAATCTCCTCTAAGTTATTGCTTTGGCCAAGATTTTACCGGAAACACTAAAGATGTGTTGATGACATCTCTAACCATTCCTACTTTTTTAGAAAATTTTGCAAAAGCTGGCGAAGCTGTTAATGCGTCCTGATTCGCTACCAAGCTTTCATAATCTTGAGCGCCAACGTAGACAAAATGAGAAGCCTCATTATTGCCAAGGAATATTCTATTTAATCCATAAGATCCTGTGACGGAACCATCAGCAACATTAGAGTCCATCAATTCGGTCCAAGCTTTGGCATAAGCTGCTTCATTAGTTGTAGTAATTTCGTATCTCAAAAAAACATTGTCTTTTGTCCAATCACCAACTTCAATCGCTGGGATAATTGCGAACTCAGATACCGCTTCCGCTCCTGAGGCAATGCCTTGTAACATTTTTACCGCTTCTGGACAGCTTTGCATAAGAGCTCCAGCTTTGGTGAAATCTTCCATAGTTTCATAAGAAACGATAATAAAATGAGTTGATGCATCGGAACCATTAATTGGCTCGGCCATAAGGCCAATATCCGCTGGCATCTTTTCCCCACACTCAGAGGCAGCAAACTCATCAAGAGCTCCTACCACTGCAATAGGGTTAGTAACATCCATAAAATAAAAAGCGTGCATGGCATGTCTGCCTTCGCCTTCTGCATGAATAGATAGCGACATCATTGTCGAAATAATAATTAATATTTTTTTCATTTTTCTCTCCATTGAAAAAATTTAAGGGGTAACTAATATGAGACAATTGCAGCTAAAAGTGAAGTGAAATTTTTAATTTTAAGTAAAAAACGTGTGACTTTTTGTCTCATACTTTTGTGTTTGACAACAAATTTATTTGCAAAGGAATTATTAACTGAAATTACAGTTACAGACGGCGACACGGTTAGAGGGAAGTACGAAAATGAGTTGATCCGAATAAGATTGGCTGAAATTGACGCACCCGAATTAAAACAAGCTTTTGGTATCGAATCTAAAAACTGCTTAAAAAAATTAATCAGACAATCTGGCGGTAAAGTTTTTTTTAAATTCAAAGAAAAGGATCGTTATAAAAGGCACGTCGGCTGGATCTATTCTGAAAATCTCGATATCAATTTAGAAATGGTCAAAAGAGGTTGTGCCTGGGTTTATGATCGTTATGCAGAAAGAGAGGTACTTTTCAACCATCAGAATTTGGCTAAAAAAAACAAACTTGGACTTTGGAAGAATACCAATGCTGTTAAACCCTGGGATTGGCGACGTCTAAATTAAGAAAGATCGATAGCGAATTTTTTTAAGACTTCCAACGGCGCATGATTTAAAGCGGATTCTTCGGTACTCTGTAAAACAACTTTGGGAGCAGAGCCTGCTTCCCAGGCTTCGACCCAACGATCCACACAAAGACACCAGCGGTCACCGGCCTTTAAACCAGGAAACCCAAAATCTTCCATTGGGGTAGAAAGATCGTTGCCTCTGGAGGCGGAGAAAGTCAAAAAATCATCCGTCATCACTGCACAGACTGTGTGCTTGCCGTGATCTTCTTCGCCTGTAGTACAACAGCCGTCTCGGTAAAATCCAGTCAAAGGCTCAAACGAACAAGGAATCAAAACTTCTCCAAAAACATTTTTAGATTCACTCATAGGGATTATTTTACCCAACTATTTACTTATATAATAAGAAGATGAACATATTTGATGGCGTCAAATTTAATAACTCTTTTGCGAAACTCTCTGAAGAGTTTTATACCAAGCAGAAGTGGTCATCTTTTGAAAAAGCGCACTTGATTTCATTTAATAAAGACTTAGCAAAAGATTTAGGCTTAAACCCTGAACTGAAACCAGAGGAATTGGTAAAAATTTTCAATGGTGAAATTGAACACCAAAACTCCGAGTCATTAGCAATGGTTTATGCCGGCCATCAATTTGGCAGCTGGGTGCCGCAATTGGGAGACGGCCGCGGAATTTTGTTTGGCCAAATTGAAACCCCTCAAGGATTGCGAGATTTACATATAAAAGGGGCTGGCAAAACTCCTTATTCAAGATTTGCTGATGGCAGAGCCGTCTTGAGATCTACAATTAGAGAATATCTATGTGGTGAGGCTATGCATGGCCTGAGGATTCCCTCTTCGCGCGCCTTATTGATGTTTGGTAGCAATGAACTTGTTTTTCGAGAAACAACTGAGACTGGCGCAATGTTGGTTAGAACTGCTAAAACTCACATACGGTTTGGTCATTTTGAATACTTGAAACACAACGATAAAAAAGAGTACCTAGTAGAATTACTAGATCATGTGTTGGCGGAATATTTTCCGGATCTGGTTGATAGAAAAGACAAATATGAAATTTTCTTTGAGCAAACAGTTCAATCAACAGCGGAATTGATAGCAAACTGGCAGGCGGTTGGTTTTGCCCATGGGGTAATGAATACCGACAACATGTCGCTACTTGGTGAGACATTTGATTTTGGTCCATTTGGCTTTCTAGAATCCTATGATCCAAATTTTATTTGCAACCATTCTGACGCAGGTGGTAGATACGCTTTTAATAATCAACCAGCGATAGGTTTATGGAATTGCCAAGCCCTAGCAGCTGCGTTGGATGAAATTATTGCTGAGGAAAAATTAATTGAGGCACTAAAAAAATATCAACATTATTTCTATGAACATCTAATTGATCTCTATCGAAAAAAATTAGGTCTGCAAGAAAAACTTGAGGGCGATGCGAAGTTAATCGAATCTTTGTTGACTTGGTTGCAAAATTCTAAAAAGGATTACACAAACTTTTTTAGAAACTTGCATGACATTCATGAACCTAAAAACATCATCTTTGAGGATGCAGAAGGGAAAGCCTGGTCAAAAAAATTTAAAGAACGCTTTGGGTTAGAGAAGCTTTCTACCAAGAAAGCCCAGCAGAAAATGCTTGCCAATAATCCCAAATATATTTTGCGGAATTATCTTGCTCATCAAGCTATACGGAAAGCAGAACAGAATAATTTTTCTGAGATAGAAGTATTGATGAAATTACTCAGTCAACCTTTCAACGAGCATTTGGAATACGAAGATTATGCTAAGTCGTCTCCTGATTGGGGTAAGTCTCTAGAAATATCCTGCTCGTCATAATCAGCAAAGATTATTTTTTTCACAAGCCAAACAAATTTTTGAGAGGCCCATTTCTTGATGTCGATTTTTGGAAAAATAATTAAAAGGCAGCTTTTTCAAACAAGAACTACATTTTTTTTGATTTTTCATATTGGAATTCTAACAAAAAAAAGTCCTAAAAAAGTAGAACCCCCGAGGCCGAAGCTTCAGGGGTTCAAGGGGGGAGAAGAAACTCTTAAAAAACTTTTATTTGTTTCTAACTTCGATTTTAAGCACCGAAAGTTAATATTCCTAAACTACCTACGTAAAGTAGGATTGAGAAGCAAACCACATAACCCACTGTGCCTATTACTGCTCTATAAACATTCATTTTGTAACTCCATTTAGTTATGAATTGTTGATGCATATGATAAACCAAGCAAAAAGACCATTTTTTTCCCTACAAACTAAGTAAAAAAAGATATTTGCACATTTTGTTATCAAAATAGGCTTTTTTATTACCAAAATGGCTCAACAAGGCTCAAAGTATAGCCAAATAAGCTTTTAAAGCTATAGCAAGATGACCGATTTTCTAGTTTTTAGCAGTAATGTTATAAAGATTTTACAAAAAGTTATAAAAAATAGCTTTTTTTATGCTTTTTTGATTTTTTATCTTTCTAATAATTTTAAATACTGTTTTTTTGGGTTTGATTTGATCTAAAATAGTCCAGCCAAACAATTAGGAGCAGCATCATGAGGCAAATACAAATTCAAAAACCCGGTGGTTTAGAAAATTTAAGATTGGAGAATGTAGACTCTCCCAATTTAGCAAATGACGAGGTTTTGATGAAGATTCATGCCAGCAGCCTAAATTATCATGATCTGATGGTAGCGCTAGGTCTAATTCCTACGGATGATAAGCGAGTCCCACTTTCTGATGGAGCAGGAGAAATTCTTGAAGTTGGTTCAGATGTAACTAAGTGGAAAATTGGTGATAAAGTCATGAGTGTTTGTTTCCCGAATTGGGTAGACGGTCCTCCAAAATACGAACTGTTGAGTTTTATTGGTGATAACGAAGACGGTTATGCCGCAGAAGTCATCGCAATTAAAGAAACTGCGCTCACAAAAATACCAGACAACCTCTCCTTTTCTGAAGCAGCAACATTACCTTGTGCTGGACTTACTGCTTGGCGAGCATTGGTAGATAAAGGGAATTTAAAAAAAGATGAAACTGTATTGGTTCAGGGTACCGGTGGTGTTTCAATTTTTGCACTGCAGTTGGCTAAATGCATGGGGGCAAAAGTCATCGCGACATCATCGTCTGAAGAAAAGTTAGCAAAACTCAAAGAACTTGGCGCAGACGAACTGATAAACTATAAGGAACACCCAGAATGGGGAAAGGAAGTTTTAAAAATTACAAACAACGAAGGTGTTGATCACGTTATGGAAGTTGGCGGTGGTGGAACTTTTGGGGAATCTGTGCGAGCAGCGAAACTTGGCGGACATATTGCTTTAATTGGTGTTTTAAGTGGTCCAGCAGTGAGTGAAATTATTTTGCCCAGAATTTTTCTTAAACAGGTGCGTTTGAGTGGTATTGCAATGGCCAATCAACAATCTCAAATAGCTATGATTGAATTTATTGAAAAACACAATATAAAACCGATCATTAGCGATACTTTTGATTTAGCTAATCTTTCCGATGCCTTTCAACATCAAATAGACAATAAACATTTTGGCAAGATTTCCATAACAATGGGAGCTGAATGAATAATTATGATTTTGTAGTTCTTGGAGGAGGTTCAGCAGGTTGCGTGCTGGCAAATAGATTAAGTGCAAATCCAAATCATACGGTCTGTTTAATTGAAGCTGGATCTAAAGATAATAGCATCTCTATTAAAACGCCTGCTCTCTTCGCCTTCATGGGAGATAAGAGTAAATACAATTGGGCTTTTTTAACTGAGCCTCAAAAAGGTTTTGCCAAAGAAAAATCTTTGGAACACGAGGTTGCTGTTGTAGACACCACTGGCCAAACTCATAAAATAAAAGAAGAACTGGAAGAACACAGGAGAGGCTACCAACCGAGGGGGAAAACTTTAGGTGGGTCGAGCTCGATCAATGCCATGTTATATGTACGAGGGCATAAATGGGATTACGATCATTGGGCAAGTCTTGGCAATTCAGGCTGGTCTTATGATGATGTTCTACCTTACTTCAAAAAAGCAGAACATAATGAAATGATTGACAATGAATATCATGGACAGGATGGGCCTCTGAATGTTACCAATATCCCTCATAAAAATAGATTTGTGGACTACTTTGTTGAAGCAGCTTCTAAATTTTATAAAGTCAACGATGATTACAATGGCAAGGAGCAAGAAGGAGTTGGCATTTATCAAACGACTCAAAAAAATGGAAAAAGATGTAGTGCAGCTACTGCTTACCTGCATCCTGTAAAAGACAGACCAAACTTAGAAATCTTAACCAACACGACAATTGATAGAATAATTTTCGAAGGAAATAAAGCTACAGGTGTGGAATGCTTAGATAAAAGCAATCGTTCTTTTTGTGTTGGTGTAAAAAAGGAAGTATTAGTATCTTCAGGAGCTTTTGGATCGCCACAGATTTTAATGCGTTCTGGAATTGGTCCGACCGAAGAATTAAAAACTCATGGCATCGATACCTTATTTAATATCCCAGGGGTAGGGAAAAATTTACAAGATCATATTGATTACGTAAGTGTACATCTTCACCAAAGTACTGATTTGATAGGTCTTTCTCTGCAATCTATTTTTTTTAAGTTTCCACTCGAAATCCTAAAATATTTATTCACTAAAACTGGTCAATTTACTTCTACCATCGCCGAGGGTGCTGGATTTATTAAGTCTTCTCCTGAACAAGAAATTCCAGATCTTCAACTGCATTTCTGCGTTGCTCCAGTTAAAGATCATGGTAGACAATTTGTATATGGTAATGGGCTGAGCTGTCATGTTTGCTTATTGCGACCAAAATCTAGAGGCGAAGTCACCTTAAATTCAAGTGATCCCAAAGACCCACCAAAAATTGATCCCAAGTTTCTGAGTGTCCAAGCAGATGTTGATCTATTGGTGACTGGTTACAAAAAGATGATGGAAATCATGAATACCGAACCATTAAAGGAACATACCAAAAATAATCTCAGGCCAGTTGATTTAAGTAGCGACGAAAAAATTGAGGAGGCAATAAGAGAGGAAGCCGATACCGTCTATCACCCAGTAGGCACTTGCAAAATGGGCACAGATGAAATGAGCGTAGTGAATCACGAACTAAAAGTTCATGCTCTTGATAATGTCAGAGTTGTAGATGCATCCATCATGCCGACTTTGATTGGTGGTAATACCAACGCACCGACCATAATGATTGGAGAAAAAGCTGCAGACATGATCAAAGCGACTTGGTCGTAAAGGATTAAGACGTTTGTATATCTGCTGATTTTTACTTTAAAATCTTAGATAGTAGATATTCATCCAAAGGGGGCAATGTGAAACATCTTTTTATAATTATTTTAGTTTTAACTTTTATCAGCTGTACTGATACTAGATACGAAATTGTTGATTATTCTGGTGTTGCTCCAGCTGTAACGACGATCCCTGATTATAACGAAGACAAGAATGCTTACTTTGGCGATACTCATATTCATACTAAATATTCTTTTGACGCTTATATTTTCGGCACCACTGCAACTCCTGACGATGCTTACCGATTTGCCCAAGGAGAAGCTATTCAACACCCACTTGGTTTTGATATGAAAATAAAAGAGCCGCTGGATTTTTATGCTGTAACCGATCACGCTTTTTTCCTTGGCATGATTAACGCTTGGGCGGATACTTCGACTTATGCTTCAACTCTACCTGGCGTAGAAGCTTTTCATGATTTGAACCGTGATGACAACCGAGGCGTTGATTCCATAGTTGATCGTTTTAATTTATTTGGCAATCAAGTAAGAAACATTCTTGCTGATGTGCGTCCTTGGTGGGATCCAACTTTATGGCGAGCCATCTTAACTCCACACTTACAAATTGGCTCCAAAGTTTTTGATCACGATACACATATTTCTGCATGGGCAGATATAGTGCGTGCTGCAGAGGAAGCTAATGATCCTGGAAGATTTACTACTTTCACTGCTTATGAATTTACAACTTCGACTGATGTTGGCAATGGAAACCTTCATAGGAATGTAATTTTTAAAAGCGATCAAATACCAGTGAGACCTCACTCTAGAATTGATTCGATAAATCCAGAAAATTTATGGAAATGGATGGATGGTTTGAGAGAGATGGGCGTAGACTCAATTGCTATTCCTCACAACTCCAACGGTTCTAATGGTGCAATGTTTGATATGCGAACTTTTAATGGAAAACCCATTACTCAAGCCTACTCGGATATGAGAATGAGAAATGAGCCAATCGTAGAAATGACTCAGGTAAAAGGAACTTCAGATACTCATCCGCTTTTATCTCCAAATGATGAATTTTCAGATTTTGGAATTTATGAATCTAGAATCGGTTCTTTTCCTAGAACTTATAGTTTTCCAGCTGGTGGATATGTTAGGGATGCTTTTATTAAAGGCATGGTTTTGGAATACAGCGCACAAGGAAATCCTTTCAAGTTTGGTTTAATTGGAGCGAGCGATTCTCACACTGGGGCTGGAGCCTATAGCGAAGAAGATTATTGGTCGAAAATTGGAATTATTGATGGTACTCCCGAAGGCCGAGGTAGTGTTCCTTTGAGTGAATTACAAGTAGATCAATTGCCTCAAGGCGGTGCAGGTGTGAGTGTCACTGAAACCGATCAAGGCACTTACGCAAATACAGGCTTTGAAACCTGGGGTGCATCTGGTCTTGCAGGAGTTTGGGCCGAAGAAAATACAAGAGATTCGATATTTTCAGCAATGCGACGCAAAGAGACTTTCGCCACGACAGGCAATAGAATGAAAGTTAGATTTTTTGGAGGATTTGAAACGAATCAACTAGATTTAAATGACGAGAACCTAGTCAAAGCTGCTTATGCAAATAGTTCGACTATGGGAGGCGAAATTTTAGCCGACGGAGACAAAGTTCCAAGTTTCTTGGTTTGGGCACAAAGAGACAAACATGGAGCACCCCTGCAAAGAGTACAAATTATCAAGGGTTCAATCAATCAATTTGATTCGTCTCCAACCGAAGTTATATACGACGTTGCATGCTCCAATGGCCTGGAAGTAAATCCTGAAACGAATAGATGTCCAGACAATGGTGCGCGAGTTGATATCGAAACCTGCGCTTTTTCAAAAGACGTTGGCTCAGCTGAATTAAAAGCAACTTGGACAGATCCTGATTTCAATCCTAACGATAGAGCTTTTTACTATGTAAGAGTTTTGGAGAATCCCACCTGTAGGTGGTCGACTTGGGATGCAATCAAAAGAGGTTTGGCCCCGAGGCCTGATATTCATGACACAATTCAAGAGAGGGCCTGGTCTTCGCCAATCTGGTTTGTTCCAACTGGCTCCAACGAATTAGCGCCCGCACAATCTATGCAATCAGATTTAGCTGAATACGTTGAATAAATAATTAAGTGTCAAAAAAACTAATCTTATTTTTAGGAATAGGTTTATCAATTTTTTTGATAGATCTTTTGCTAAATCCACCCAATGAAGATAAAACTATTTATATTTCAAACGAAGAAGTTATTGCTTTAATCAATACTTGGAGTTTGCAAGTTGGAAGAGAGCCTAATAACGATGAGATAAGATCTATCATTGATAGTCTTATTGAAGAAGAAATTCTTTATAGAGAAGCTTTAAGGCTTGGCTTAGATAGCGAAGATAGAATTATCAAAAGAAGACTTGCCCAAAAAATCACTTTTCTAAAGCAGGAGACAATCTCAACCGAGCCGGAAATTGAAAAACTTGAAAAATTTTATGAAGAAACAAATGAAACATACTTGATCCCTCAAAATTTTAGTTTTACACATCTTTATTTTGCCGAAAACAAAAATGGAAACGAAAGAGCTGCTCAAGCCATGGAAGACCTTTTAAATGATAAATCAGTAATAAATGCTGACCCTTTTTTATTGGGCAAAAATTTTTCAAATAGGAGCTTGCTAGATATTGAAAGAGACTTTGGAGAAGCTTTTTCGAAAGCTTTTTTAACTTTATCGCTTGGCAATTGGCAAGGACCAGTTACATCTACTTACGGCAGTCACCTGGTAAAAATTTTAGATAGTAATGAAGAATACATGCCATCTTTTGAAGAAGTGATTTCTCAAGTCAGAGTAGACTTTTTATTAAAACAAAGAGACCTGCAAATAAAGAACTTCGTAGATGAATTAAAAACAGACTACCAAGTAATTATTAGTCCTAGATTTACACAATGACGCTTATTAAAAATTTTATTTTTTCTTGTCTAATTTTTTTAAGTATTAATTTATCGAGTCATGAGTTTAGTCCTGCTCATTTGATCATGAATGAGAAAGAAGACTCTAACTATGAGACTACTTGGATGTATCCAATAAGATCTATTGGAGAAAGAGCATCTCTTTTATTTCCAGAAAAATGCACTGCTCTCAGCCAAATTCCTTATAGACAAGGTAAATATTCTATAGAAAAAATATCTCTCAACTGTGATTCAACTATTAGAGGAGCAGAAATCAAAGTTGTGGGACTAAGTGTCTTAAATGACGCTCTTGTGACGATTAACTTTTTAGATAAAAAAAGGTTTGAAGGGTTGATGAATTTGAAGAATTCGACAATTAAAATTCCTAAAAATGAGCAAACTTTTCCAACAGCCTATTTTGTTTTAGGTGTTGAGCATTTAATAGGCGGCCCAGATCATCTTTTATTTGTGATGGGCTTGTTATTTATAGTCTTCGGCTGGAAGAATTTATTAAAGACCATAACTGCCTTCACTTTAGCGCACAGTATCACTTTAGCGCTTTCAGTCTTGGGAATAGTGCAGCTTCCGTCTGGTAGTATCGAAGCATTAATTGCTTTGACCATTATTTATTTGGCCTTTGAAATTAACTCAGAAGACAAACTAAAGAAAACTCCATGGCTAATGGCGTTCGGTTTTGGTTTGCTTCATGGCTTTGGATTTGCTGGTGCCCTATCAGAAATAGGAATAGCAAATGATCAACTTTTGCTATCTCTACTTTTTTTCAACATAGGAATTGAAATCGGCCAATTAATCATGATCCCAATTTTTCTTTTTGGAATCTACTTGCTTTCAAAAATAAAATTGGAAAGAGGTTCTTATATCGGTGCTTCTTATTTGTTAGGAGGTATTGGCAGTTATTGGTTTATCGAAAGGGTGATAGGCATTATGACTTAAAAAAAGGCTGCCTCAGCAGCCTTTTTTTCGCTAACTTAAATTAAAGGAATTTCACCACTTGCATAAGCTCTCACATCATTACAAGATGCAATATCCTGAAACTCTTGATTTAAGTCAGAAGCAGTTGCTTGAAATTCTGCGTCACCCTCTTTTCTTCCTTCAACAGTCTGATGGAAATTACCCCAAGCATAGTCAAATTCTGCCTCATAATCAGGAGCAAGAATCATATAATTATAAGGCTCATCATATTCCAAACCTGAACTTAACCAAACTTCAAATTTATCTATTACTGCTCTTAGATCTTCAACTCCTTTACCCTCATTATAAGTACATAGTTGATATTCTGATGAGAAATTAGTTAAATCCCAATCACCCATTGCAAAAGGATCTCTTGGCATATAAGCATCGAAGGAAAAGGTTCTCTCGGCTTCACATTTAAGAATATTTTCATTATCTGTAAGAAAATTTTGAGCTCTATCGTAATTGTTCCAATTTTCCCAAGTTGCTTGAGAATCTTCTTTGGAATTCCAAACTAATTGCCAGAAACCTCCTTCGGTATCATCCTCTCTTTGTTCTTCGTAGGCTATTCCAAAAGACTGAATCATAGAAGAATCTATTTCTACTTGAATCTCTTGCCAAGTAGGTAACATTGTCTCTGCAAATGCCTCAGGTGAATAATCAGGACCGCCGGTGCAGGGGACATATTCAACATAAAACTTTTGGGGGTAAGTATCTGATCCTAAATCAGAATAAGTTGGAGTTGATTCACTGCTGCAAGCAGAAATAACTCCAAGCAAGGCTACAAGCATTGCTATTTTATATTTTATTTTCATTTTTCTCTCCTTTGAAAAATTTATAAGAGGATTAAGATTAGTAGATTTCTGATCTTTCTTCAAATCTTAATAGTTTCTTTTATTTTCTCTTTGAGTTTTTCTAAATGTGGATTGTTTTTATTTGAAAATATTTCATTCAATTTTTCTTCATGATCCCTAAAATCTAGGATCCCTTTTTTATAACTATCTCTAGCTTTTAAATTTTTCCAATAAGCCTTAATTTTAGGAAGCTCCGACATCTCCAGTACTGAATCAAGCCTCAAATCTTGCAATCTATAAAAGCAACACATTAAATTGATATCGGCATGGCTAAAATCACCGAATAAAAATCCATCTTCTGGTAAGTTTTTTTCGAGCTCTGATATTCCTTGCACAAAACCCTTGTATGCAAGAGGACCAACCCTATCTTTAAGCGACGAAAAATACATAGTTACAAAGGCAATTTTTCTTTCCCTGCGAGGATGTCTAAGAATAATATTCCATATGGCTTTATAACTTAATTTTTTAATTAACGTCTCTATCAAACTCATAGAGAAAAGCGGAATGGTAGTTCCCAAAGTTTTTCCCATTGGGACGCCTTCTGTGATGGTAGTATCGTAAACCCAATTTCTTAATTTTTCCCGACTTGCCTCATCTTTTGGCCATAGATTTACATTATTTTCCCCTTCTAGATCGTCTAATCTTTCAATAATATAGGCGCTGTCTCTGACTATTTCATCGTTGATCTTCAATACAGGAACCACCCCAGTTGGGTTTACATTTTTAAGGTAATCTTTGGTAATGTTTTCTGCTTCTTCATAGTGATCGCATAATTTAATCGGGACATGATCAAATTCGAGCCCCTTTTCGAATAGTGCAACTCTTACCATTTGGCTACAAAGTGACCAATTGGCATGATAAAGAGTAAGTTTTGGTTTCGTCATAATTCAACAGGTTGCATCATGTCTTCTTATAATATAGTTTAGATTAAGGATATCAATTTTAGGTAAATGCTAGATAAAGTTTTTTTGTTTTTATTTGGGCTCGAATGGCTTGGCTTCGGGATTCTGGGTTTATTTTTTCCTGAGATAATCACTGGTCTCCTTGGGGTCTATGAATATTCAGCAGTTTATTTAAATGAAACCAGAGCTCTGTATGCTTTTTTTACTCTCATTGGCCTGATGTCTTTTATAAGTATTTATCGAATAAATTTAAGAAAAAAAGTTTATCTAACTTATGCAATTTTCTTAGGAAGCTTCGTCGTAGGAAGAATTATAAGTTTTCTATTAGACGATAGTTTGAATACAACTACTTTTTATATTTTCTTAAATGAAATAGTCGTTTTTGTAATTTGTTTTTGGCGCTATTCAAAAAGAGACTTTATTTTCTAGAGTAGATTTTCTTTCAAAAACTCTAGTGCATCTTTTTTACAGGCTCGTCTTAAATCCCAAGTCCCGCCAGTCCATGCCCCGAACTTTGCAATTTCTTCAAATAATTTTAATCTGTCCTCCGGGCTATTCAGTGATAGTACCTTTCCATCATCTGTTTCATAAGTCATGTCACCGTTATTATCTATTTTTGCAAATCTTGATACTTTTGGGGCTATTGAATCAGGCCAAAAAGTTTTGGGATACATTGAATCAAAACCATGCAACCCTCCTTGGTAGAGAATATCTTTACAATTAGCTCCTGATTCATTTATCCCTATAGTCAATTCCTGAGCAAGGTTAAAAGGAGTGTAATCATCTTGGTCACCCAAAAGATTTAGAATCGGTGCTTTTGTCCATCTCATCTCTTCGGGCCAATATGAAGCTAAAGGATAATAATTTAAATGTAGTGCAAACCTCTCTCCATCTGGAGCTAACTTTTCTGCCAATGGCAACCATCCTGCGTAAAGAGACGAGCCTGCACCTAAACTCCAACCACAAATACCGATCTTATTTTTGTCTATATCAGGGTGTTTAGAAAGAAACTTTAAAGGTTCAAATGCATCAGCCAAAATCATTGCTGTGGTGACGGCCATTTGTTCTTCCGCTGTTGAAGTCACACCTCTTGATTCAAAACTATTTACCTGAAACACAGCTATACCAGATTCCAAAATATCCTTGATCATTTCATATTGTGCAGCGCCCCATCCACCACTGTGGTGAACACAAACCATGCAAGAATATGGTTTTTTTCCTTCTTCAGGAAATAATAACCATCCTTCTAAGTCTTGCTCTGGCAAGTTATCTAATTCATTTACGATGTGAAAAAATTCAAAAGGATTGGTTGATTTGTACTTTATGAAACCAAAATCTCCCTCTTTGAAGCTTAAATCTTCATTCATAATTACCTATAAAATGTAGTCAGGAATATATTATATTTTAGATATGATATATCAATAAAATTTGGCATAATAGTTTTCCTTTTACTGAATCCAGTATCATTTAAGGGAAGGAATTTTAGAGAGAAGAATTTTGAATCATAATTTACCAATACCTAGCTTATTAGACATCGCGATAAAAAAAAGCGAAGGCATTCAGATAAAAAATGGTGCTTTTGTTGTCACTACGGGTAAAAGAACTGGAAGAAGTCCAGCAGATAGATTTTTAGTTGACGATGCTTTGACACATGGTGTTGTCGATTGGGGCGAGAACAATCAACCGATAGAAGCTGAAAAATTTTTAAATCTTTGGGATGAATCCGAAGAGTATCTTAAGAGTAAAGATAAATATACAGCTGATCTTCATGTTGGTGCCAGCTCGGAACATTACCAGCCGGTAACAATTGAGAATGAATTCGCTTGGCAAAATATGTTTTGTCAAAGCTTATTTATTAAAACGGAATCTTTCAACCCCAAATCAAAAGATGTTTGGCAACTTAGATCTGTTCCAAGCTTCAAATGTGATCCTAGTCGTCATGGAACGAATTCCGATGGAACGGTAATAATCAATTTTTCAACCAAACAGATCTTAATCCTTGGAATTGGTTATGCAGGAGAAATGAAAAAATCTATGTTTGGGATTATGAATTTTATTCTTCCCGAAGAAGATGTCTTATCGATGCACTGTGCAGCTAATGCAGGAAAAGATGGCGATGTGTCATTGTTTTTTGGACTATCGGGTACCGGGAAAACAACTCTTTCAGCAGATCCTGAAAGATGGCTAATTGGCGACGACGAGCATGGTTGGGGAGACGGTATTGTTTTTAACATTGAAGGCGGATGCTATGCCAAAACTGTAGACCTATCTCAAAAAAATGAACCAGTTATTTGGAACGCAATAAAAAACGGCACCATTTTGGAAAACGTAATTTTTGATCCTAACAGTTTAGAGGTAGATTACACCGATCAATCTTTAACTGAAAATACCAGGGCTTGTTATCCTCTTAGTCACGTTGATCAACATTTAGAAAAAAATTATGGGGGCGAGCCGCAAAATATTATCTTTTTAACTTGCGATCTATCCGGAGTGATGCCACCGGTTTCAATATTATCCAAAGAGCAGGCTGCCTATCATTTTTTAAGTGGTTATACAGCAAAAGTTGGCTCTACTGAATTAGGATCGACTGAAGAAATATCTTCTACTTTTTCAAACTGTTTTGGTGCACCATTTTTCCCAAGAAAAGCTCAAGTATATGCAGATCTATTAATGAAAAGAATTGAAGGCTTTGGTAGCAAAGTTTATATAGTAAATTCTGGTTGGACTGGAGGATCTTATGGGGTTGGAGAAAGATTTAACATTCCAACTACTCGAAATATTATTAAAGCAATTCAGTCAGGGTCTATTGAAGAAAGTCCAAAATCTAAACTCGACATTATGAACGTAGAAATTCCTACAGAACTAGATGGAGTAGAAACTAAAATTTTGAATCCATCTGAAACTTGGTCTGACCAGGGTCTCTATAAAAAAGCAGCTGAAGATTTGGCGATTAAGTTTAATGAGAACATCTCTAAATTTGAAGTAACAGACGAAATCCTTGCTTCTGGCCCTTCTACCTAATTAGACTATAGAAACTTATTTTAATTTGAGTCATTAATTATTGAATAAAATTCATGCCAAATGCATTTAAGGACTCACTAAAAAAATTAAGTGATCTCAACCTTGCTAATTATTCAAACTTTTCTCAAAGAGGTATTGAGAAAGAATCCTTAAGAGTTAGTGATTCTGAAATATCTAACTCGGATCATCCAAAAGTTTTAGGCTCAGCCCTAACAAACCCTTTTATTACAACGGATTTCTCTGAAGCTTTATTGGAGTTTATTACGAGAAAATCCTCTTCAGTTGAAAAAGCTCTTGATGATTTAAAAATTATTCTAGCCTACACACATCAAAATATTGATGATGTTATTTGGCCAGGTAGTGTCCCTTGCTCTATAAAAGAAGAATCAAAGATTAGAATTGCAAATTATGGAATTAGTAATTCAGGAAAACTAAAGGAACTTTATAGGATCGGACTAAGTTATAGATATGGAAGCATGATGCAGTGTGTATCAGGCATCCATTATAATTTTTCATTGAATGAAGATTTTTTTAAAAAATGGCAAGGTCAGAAAGAGAACTTTCGATCTTTTCAAGACGAAAAGTATTTGAACTTGGTAAGAAATTTTAGGAAAAATGCTTGGCTTCTTCTTTATTTATTTGGTGCGAGTCCAGTTGTCCCAAATACCTTCCTAACCGATAGAAAAAATTTCCTCAAACCTCTCAACAGCGAAGACTCTTTTTTAGAAAATGCAACCTGTTTGAGGATGAGTGAATTAGGCTATATGTCTGAAGCTCAAGATAACCTGAATATTGCTTATAACACCTTGGACGAATATATATCTGACCTGAGAAATGCTTTGACGAAAAAGTATGAGCCGTATGAAAAAATTGGCTTAAAAAAAGGGAATCAACACATACAAATTAATGACTCAATTATTCAAATTGAAAACGAATATTACAGTTCTATAAGACCAAAAAGAGTTGTTGATAGTGGCCAAAGGCCTATAAATGTTTTAAAAAACAAGGGCATAGAATATGTAGAGGTAAGATGTTTGGATAATAATCCCTTTCTTAGAGGTAGCATTGATAAACATACAGCTTATTTTATTGAAGCTTACCTTATGGTTTCGCTTATTGACGAAAATTACTCTTTTGATGAAATTAGAATTAAAGAAATTCAAGACAACTGGCAAAATACAGTCAGAAATGGCAGAGATTCAAAGCTGTTGCTAAAGCGCGATGGTAAAACTATTTCTGTTAAAGATGCCGCCAATGAAGTATTTAGCAAAATTTATGACTATGCCTACGCTCTTCCAATTGAGGCATACGATCTTAAAAATAAAATCTTAAGGTCTTTAGATGTACAAAAATCAAAAATTCGTGACTCAGAGTTAACGCCTTCGGGAAAGATTTTAAAAGAAATGCAAGAAAAAAATCTTACTTGGGATGAATTTTGCAACGTTAGAGCAGAAAAAAATATTAGTTATTATAAATCCTTAAAAAAAGATACAACAAATATAAAAATATCTTCAGAGATTTCACTTGAAGATTTTGAAAAATTAGAGTCTTCGAAACAAGTTGATTTTGATACTTTTTTAAAGGATTATTTAAACGCTATATAAAAAGGAGAAGTTGATGAAGGCATATGTTTGTAGAGAATTCGGACCGGTTGAATCTCATAAGGTTGAGGAAGTAGAAGATCCTAGAGCTGAGGCCGGCCAAGTTGTAGTTGATGTAAAAGCTGCAGGAGTGAGCTTCCCTGACGTTTTAATTGTTCAAGGAAAGTATCAATTTCAACCTCCTTTTCCTTTTTCTCCAGGAGGAGAAATTGCAGGTGTAATTAGTGAAGTTGGCGAAGGCGTTGTCGATTGGAAGGTAGGAGATCGAGTAATTGCTATGACTGGAAATGGCGGGATTGCTGAGAAGGTAGTGGCTTTTGAAATGACTTTGATGCCACTTCCAGAAACAATGGATTTTAAAGACGGCGCAGCATTTCCTCTTAACTATGGAACTACTTATCACGCCTTAAAACAAAGAGGCCAATTGCAATCTGGCGAAACTCTTCTCGTTACTGGCGCTGGAGGAGGAGTTGGCACAACAGCTATTGAAATTGGTAAAGCAATGGGAGCGAAAGTAATTGCTGCAGCCAGCACCGAAGAAAAATTAGAGATTGCTAAAAACCTTGGTGCCGACGAAACAATAAATTATAGCGATGGTGAACTGAAAGAAAAAGTAAAGGCTTTAACCGATGGTTTAGGAGCAGATGTTATTTACGATCCAATCGGCGGGGATATTTTTTTACAATGCATGCGATGTGTAAATTGGAAAGGCAGAGTTTTAGTAATTGGTTTTGCAAGCGGTCCTATTCCTGAAGTACCTACTAACCTAGCACTACTTAAAGGGTGTTCTATCGTAGGTGTTTTTTGGGGAAGGTTCACTGGCGCTGAGCCAGAAGAAAATTCAAAAAACTTTGACGAATTATTTGCGCTTCATGCCGAAGGCAAACTCAAACCACAAATTACCAAAAGCTACTCTCTAGATAATGCAGCCGAAGCGATATCGTCTTTAGAAAACAGAAAAGCTACTGGGAAAGTAGTTATAGAAATTTAAAAAAAAGGAGGCTTTAGCCTCCTTTTTTTATTAACAAAGCTTTATTCTTTTGGTTCTGGTGCAGTCCAGATTGGAAGAATCAAACTTATTAAAACAACTATTATAAATATAATTGCCATCGGATCTGCTGGTATTAAAGAAAATGCATCCAAAGATCCACCACCAAAAAAATCAACAATTGCTTGAGAGCTTTCGGATATTTCATCCAATTGTGCAAGACTGTAAGCCACTCCTTCCTGTTGTGAGTAAAGAAAGCCTAAAGTTAAACAATTAAAATAGACAACTGTAATGGAAAAAAGAGTTGCTAGAATTTTACCAACAATTGTTGCTCCATCTTGATACATTCTGTAAACGCCTCCAAAAGCCATAAAAAGCAAAAAGGTAAAGACCATTAAATAAAGGGCGTTACTTATTAAAAAAGAATTAAATTGTGAAATTATTTGAAATTCAGTCATTTCTCCTCCTATGCCTTAGTCCAAATTCTTGCAAACAACATAATTGTTACAACTGTCCACCAAGCCGTATTAATTGGGTTAGCGGTAAAAATATTTTGTGCGCCACTTGGTTCACCTGTTCCATAAACATCTACAAAACCTTGTGCTCCGGCACTTATGGTTTCTAATTGCTCAAATCCATAAGCTGTTCCAGCTAAAAGACTAAATAGAATAGCCCCAACAGTTAAACCGTTAAAAATTATTCCAAGACTAAACAAAGAAACTAATGATTTGCTTACAATATCTGCGTCTTCTGCTCTTACTTGGTTAGCAGCTCTGAAAGCCACCCAAAGTAAGAAAAATACGCCAGCTTGATAGATGGCATTTGCCATTAGTCCACCATTCATAGTAGACCATAATTGATATTCTTCCATATTCTCTCCTCCTAATATGTAGTAAATAAGATTAATTCTCATTTAAATCATATCAGATAAAAACTTAGTGAAAAACTTTTAATACGACAGTAAGGTGACTAATTAGAGAACTTTATAACGCTTTCTAAAGCCTCAGCCATCATTTCAGGAGTATAAGGTGTTTTAAAAAATCCATGATATTTACCTGAAGGATCAATCAAGGCCAAATTCATACTATGATCCATGTCATAGTCTGTATTTTTTGAGTCAATCACTGGTGTGAATGGCAAAGTTAAATTTAACGAAATCTGGTAAATGTCTTTAATATTTCCTGAAACTCCTTTAAATTCTTTATTAAACGCTTTGGCGTATTCGTTTACCCTTTCTGGGCTATCTCTATCAGGATCTATAGAAATCATTACAAAATTTATTTTTTCTATAAGTCCCTCTTTCTGTGAAAGCATTTGAGCAGTTTTTGCCATCTTTTGCATCGTCATTGGACACATGTCAGGACAAGAAGCAAAGCCTAAAAACACCAAGTCCCACTTGCCTTCAAAATTAGCCTCGGTAAAAGGTTTGTCATTTTCAAAAAGCGAAAAAGTATTTAAATCTCTTTTGGTATTAAGTTGGTAAAACTTCAATAACTTGTATTGGTCATTGGTTAGTTCCTTTTCTGCGACCGTGCTGTAAACAAAAAGCCCTATAACCATTGACACGATAGCCAAACAGGAAATAACTGTATAGGTGATACCTTTATTTTTTGTCATGAAATTAAATTAATCTATCCAGAATCATCGAAACAAACAATATTGTCAAATAGATTATTGAATATAAGAAAAATGGAATTGCTCCACTATTATATTTGTCCTGCATTAGGCGTGCAGCTAAAAAGATAAAAATTAAACCTAAAGAGCTTGCTGAAATAAAATAAAAGATTCCTAAGCTACCTATTGCAAAAGGTAGAAGCGAGCAGGCCAAAAGAAGAAAGGAATAAAGTAAAATTTGAATTTTAGTATATTCGATACCTTTGACTACCGGCATCATCGGAACATTAGCATTTTCATAATCCTCTATCCTGTCTATGGCTAAAGCCCAAAAGTGTGGAGGCGTCCAAACAAATATAATAGCAACCAACAACAAAGGCAAAGGCGAGATAGACCCAGTCAAAGCAACCCAACCTAAAACGGGGGGCATTGCTCCAGCGAGACCTCCAATGACAATATTTTGCGGTCCAGCGAATTTTAAAATTCTGGTATATAAAAATGCATAGAAAATCCAAGTTGCAACGGTGAGTGCCCAAGATAGGAAATTATTAAAAGTTAGCAATAGAAAAGAGCCAATTATAAAAAGGATTGCCGCGAAAGTAATTGCATTTATGACGGGAATTTTTCCAGATACTAGCGGCCTTCTATCCGTTCGCTTCATTTTTCCATCTATTTCTAAATCTAATATTTGATTTATAGCCGCACTAGAGGCAGCGATGAGGCCAATGCCAAATATTCCAGTCAACGCCATAAGAAGATTTGTTTCAAAGCCATCGACTAGAAACATTGCCGTAGCAGCAGTTAGCACTAACAAATAAATAATCGAGGGTTTTGTGAGTTGAATATAAGCTCCCAAGTTAAAAGATGGATTCTTCTCTTTAACGCTAGCTATCACTTACTTTTAACCTGAAATATGAAATTGAAATTAACAACAATAAAGCACCAAGATTATGAGCTATTGCTACGTATAAAGGAAGTGAATAAATAATGTTAGAAACACCTAATATTAATTGAAGAAATAATAATGAGATTAAAATTTTAGCAAAACCGAATTGTCTTTCTTTAGCCAAAATGAAGGTCAAAAATAGAAAGTAAGCTGTTACAAAATAAGCACCAAATCTATGCACAATATGAATCGCTAATCTTGCTTCGTGATCAAGTTGACCGCCCAAATAATCTGGCCCTATGCTTTGTAAAAAATTAAATCCCATTTTGAAATCTGCATTAGGGATAATCTCTCCCTGACAAAGAGGGAAATCTGGACATGCTAACGAAGCATAATTAGAGCTGAGCCAAACTCCTAAAATAATCTGAATTATTAGAACCGGAAAAGCCCAATTCAGGATGTTCTTGGAAGAAGCTGTCATGGAATATAAGTTTTTATTACCTTCGCTCAGTTCTTTTAGTTTTACATATATTAAAAATATAAGTGTGGTAGTAGCAAAACCTCCCAACAAGTGAATTGATACTATTTGCGGCCATAACTTAAGACTGACTGTTAAATATCCAAACGTTGATTGAAACAATACCAATAAGGTAAGAGCTCCTGATAGCTTTGTAACTAATTCATTTCGGGGTTTTAAAAAGAACGACATAGCAAAAATTGCAATAATTAGAAGGCCTAAGCTTCCTGCAAAATATCTATGCACAACTTCAGGAATTGCTTTCTCAACCTCAAACTCTCTTTCGGGATATAGAGCATTGGCTTGGCTTATCTCTGCTTCAGTCGTCGGCATCCAAACGAAACCATAACAACCTGGCCAATCTGGGCACCCAAGCCCTGCGTCTACGAGTCTTGTCCATGCTCCTAATGCAACTACAGAAAATGCCAAAAATATCCCAATCAATGTGATAACTTTTAATTTATTCAAGTTAACCAATTTTTGAAGCTCCTAATAATTTTTTTAAATCTGCAAGAAGTTTTTTGCCATCCACTTCTCCTGAATAATGCAAAATAACATTGCCAATAGGGTCAACAACAAACATATTTGGTTGTGCAAACGGATCGATTCCGTTCTTAGTAAATGCCTCAGTAATTTTAGATTGATCTTTAACATCAATAAAATTTAAGTCAGGATAAGTAGAAAAAAAGTTTTCTAGTTTTGGTTTGATTTCTAATGGAGCAGCAATGTATCTTTTTACGCGAGTTTGCTGTCTAGCGAGAAGAACATTTACTTGTCTCGCAACGTATATTAAGTCTGCGCAGCTCTCGAGACATGTGTCGTTGATAAAATGAACTAACATCCATTTTCTTTCCATGCTGTCGACATTTAAATTTTGATAATCTAATTCTAAATTAAGATTTCCTACATCGATTGGGTCAGTAAGCAAATGTCCGTAATTCACTCTTTCTTCAGGCCCGTATCCAGAATAATACCAAACCGTACTAACTGTAATAACAAGAATAGGTGTTAAAAAAATTAGCAGTGCTGTTATAAAACCCTTATTCATTGTCTTTTGTCTCACCTTTTCTTAAAAAAAACACATACCCTACAATTAAAACTATTGCTAATCCAAACCATTGAACCGCGTATCCAAAATGTCTAAAAGAACTTAAATTGATAGGCTGCCAAGTTTTAACAAAGGCTGATTCAGACAATTCCGATAATTCCAATATGTAAGGTGACAAAGGTTTTCCAAGAAAATTAGATAGCTCGCTTAGATTTACAGTTTGCACTAAGATCGGATTATTTTTTTTATTCATTTTTTCATTTTCTAGTACAAAATCTTTCGATTCGGGTCTTAAAACTCCTTGTATTTTTAAAATATTCTTTGAACTTTTTATCATTGGTAAGTTAGTTCTATCCTCTAATTCAACCCATCCTCTAGAAACTAAAACTAAACCACTATTGGTTGTTTCAAATGGTGAAAACACTTTTAATCCAGGTTTGCCATTATGAATTCTGTTGTCTAAAAAAAATATATTTTCTAAATATCTTCCCTCTAAAACGACGTTTCGGTACAAATCAGATTTTAGGAATGTATTATATTTGATCTCTTTCACAGGTTGAGATTGACGTTCTAAAAAAGTATTTTCTAATTCTTTTTTATTATAGCCTCTGTCTATTTGCCAAACTCCAAGAGATAATACAATTAGTAATAGTAAAAAAAAAGTTAACGAAGCTTTCCAATTACTTATCAAGGTATTCATTCTATAATTTAAAAATGGTATTTAAAATAATCGTAGTCTTGCTAGCAGCTGCAATGTTGATAAGTCTTTTTTCTAGTGCTTTTTTTCTTGTCAAAGACAAAGGGAATACAGAGAGAGCCCAAAATACTTTAAGAATTCGCGTGACAATTGCTGTTTTAATTATGATTACCGTGGCCATTGGCATCTATACCGGTCAACTTGGTGTAAATATTCCTTTTGGTTAAAAAATATAAACTACTAGCACTAAAAGAATCCAAACCACATCCACAAAATGCCAATACCAGGATCCAGCTGCTAAGCCAAAATGATCGTGGTCACTGAAAGCACCACCAAAACCTCTTATAGTCATTATTGTAAGAATTATGGCACCAAGACAAACATGAAATCCGTGAAAGCCAGTCAATAAAAAGAAAGTTGTTCCGTATATTCCTGCTCCAAGCGTCAAGCCCATATGTGTGTAGGCTTCGTAATATTCCAAGCCTTGGAGAAAAACAAATACATACCCAAGAGTCAAAGTTGCAACCATCCACAATTTAAAGGCCGTCCTGTTCCCTTTTCTTAGGCCTGCTTCGGCCAAAGCAATTGTGCCACTGGAAGTTATCAAACAAAGCGTATTCCAGAAAGGTAGCCAAGTATGTAGTTTTGAAACTGCTGGTATCGACATGCTGTGGTGAGCCCCAGGAAATTGTTCGTTATCCGGAGTAACTAGAAGAGGCCAAGCTGCTTCGAATCCTGGCCATAAAATATTCGTTATTGCTTTTTCTCCCTCTCCACCTAGCCAAGGCACAGCAAAGAGTCGCACGTATCCCAATGCTAAAAAGAAAGCAAAAAAGAACATAACTTCTGAAAAAATAAACCAGGCCATTCCCCAAACAAACGATTGATTTAATTGCCCGCTATACATGCCAGAATCATTTTCCTTAATGACACTACCAAACCAAAAAAACATGGTCCCCCAAATGACAGCAAAAGAGGTGATTAGTAACCAATGTGCATTAGAATCCTCTTCACCCCAGTTATTCATCGTAAAAGAAGCGCCTAAGACAAAAAGCAATAGCCCAAAAGCCATAAAAATTGGCATTCTGCTGCTTGCTGGAACGTAATATGAAGAATCAGAGCTCATTAATTTTTTGCTTGGAGATTAGCAAACTCCTCGGTCACATCAAATAAAGTATACCCCAAAGCCAACGAAGAAATATCAGCGGGCAACTCTGGATCAATAATAAATTTAACAGGAATCGTGATGGATTCGCCTGCTGCTAAAAATTGTTGCTCAAAACAAAAGCATTCTGTTTTATGAAAATACCTAGCTCCCCTTCCAGGAGAAACACTTGGGACAGCTTGAGCTATCATTGGTTTATCTGTCGTGTTTGTAAAGGTGAAGTCCATTAAGTAATCTTGCCCTGTTTCCACTTTCATTTGTGGTGAACTTGATTTGAAAGACCATGGCATTTGTTTGTTGTTAGAAGTGACAAAAGTAATTTTTACTTCTCTAGATGAAATCTCTTGATCGTAAGTAGTAATAGTTGGTCCGGTAACTTTTCCATTCAATCCAGTAATGTCACAGAAAACATCATATAAAGGCACTAAAGCAAACCCAAAGCCAAACATTCCAAAAGTAAAAAGGATTAATTTTAGAGTACTTTTTCGAGCTTCCATATCTTATTAAGAGCTAGACTTTAGGCTTTCCATTGATGGTGGTGAACTGAAAGTGTGATAAGGAGCTGGTGAATCTACAGTCCACTCAAAACCTCTATCTTTTGCACCTTCCCATACTTCGGTAGTAGCCTCTTTTCCATTATAGATACACTTGAGCACTATGAATAAGAAAAGTAGCTGAGAAATTCCAAATAAGAACGCTCCTACACTAACCATCATGTTCCAGTCAGCAAATTGCATTGCATAGTCAGGAATTCTTCTTGGCATTCCTGCAAGTCCGACAAAATGCATTGGGAAAAATGTCAAATTCACCGAAATGAATGACATCCAAAAATGAACTTTCCCAAGAGTTTCGTCGTACATTTTTCCAGTCCATTTTGGAATCCAATAATAAGCTGCTGCTAAGAGCGAGAAAAGTGCTCCTGGAACAAGCACATAGTGAAAGTGTGCTACAACAAAATAAGTATCGTGATATTGAAAGTCAGCCGGAGCAATAGCAAGCATAATTCCTGAAAGGCCTCCAATTGTAAATAAAGCTACAAAGGCAATGGCAAACAACATTGGCGTTTCAAAAGTTAGTGATCCCTTGAACATGGTAGACAACCAATTGAAAACTTTAACCCCCGTCGGAATCGCAATTAACATTGTCGAATACATAAAAAATAATTCACCCGCAATTGGCATACCCACCGTAAACATGTGATGAGCCCATACAACGAAAGACAAAAGTGCGATAGAAGCAATTGCATAAACCATGGATGAGTATCCAAAAATTGGTTTTCTAGAAAAAGTCTCAATAATGTGAGAGACAATTCCAAAGGCTGGCAAGATCATAATGTAGACTTCGGGATGGCCGAAAAACCAAAAAATATGTTGGAAAAGGACAGGATCTCCACCGCCGCCGGCTTTAAAGAAACTTGTGCCAGCATGGATATCCATTAACATCATAGTTACGGCTCCAGCCAACACTGGCATGACGGCAATTAGCAAGTAAGCTGTTATAAACCAAGACCATACAAAAAGGGGCATCTTCATGAGCGTCATGCCCGGTGCTCTCATATTTAAAATGGTAGTAATAATGTTTATGGAACCCATAATCGATGAGGCCCCCATAATATGTACGGAGAAAATAAAAAATGTAACTGTGGGTGGTGCATACTCAGTTGATAAGGGTGCATAGAAAGTCCAGCCGAAATTTGGAGCTCCGCCTTCCATAAAGAATGTACTCAAAAGTATTCCAAAAGCTACAGGCAGAATCCAAAAACTCAAATTATTTAGCCTTGGTAAAGCCATGTCGGGCGCTCCAATCTGCATTGGTATCATCCAATTTGCAAAACCTACAAATGCCGGCATGATCACTCCGAAAACCATAATCAATCCATGGTTAGTTACCATCTGATTGTAAAATTCTGGAGATACAATTTGACTTCCTGGTTCAAAGAGCTCAGCTCTAATTACCATAGCCATTGCTCCACCAATGAATAGCATTACCAAGCTAAACCATAGGTACATTGAACCAATATCTTTATGGTTTGTAGTGTAAAGCCACCTTGAAAAACCTTTCGCCGGTCCGTGGTGGTGATCGTCGTGATGTGAATCTATAACTGCGCTCATAATTTATTCCTTAATTTAAAGTTTATTAGTTTTATAATCTAAAATCTCTTTTGGGATGACTATTTTGCCATCGCCAGTTTCTGCATTACCCCAAGCCTGTCTTGTGTATGTTATGACAGCTGCTATCTCAACTTCAGAAAGTTGCTCTGCATACGATGCCATTGCCGCTCCCTGAACTCCTTCCATGAGAATTTCTATGTGTCTAGCTTTGTTTCTCATGACTATTTCACTTCCAACAAGTGAAGGAAAAACAGGCGGTATTCCTCTGCCGCCGACTTGGTGACAAGCAACACAATTTTTTTGATAAATTGCCTCTCCAATTTCCATGAGCTCGCTGGTGCTCCAAAGTTTCTCTGTTAAAAGAGCTTGTTGGATTTTTGCCTCTTTCTTATCTTTAATAAAAGTTGAATATTCTTGTGGCGACACTGCTTTGACTACAATTGGCATATAGCCATGGTATTGACCACATAACTCAGTACATTGTCCTCTGAAAACTCCAGGCTCATTAACATAAGTCCATCCCGTATTAACAAATCCTGGGATAGCATCTTGTTTAATTGCAAAATCAGGAACCCACCAAGAGTGAATGACATCATTTGCAGTAATTAAAAATCTAACTCTTGTATTGGTTGGAATTACCAAAGGTTCATCTACTTCCAAAAGATAGTTTTCGTCTTTAGGGGCCAAATTATTTCTTTTGTCTAAGGAGGTTGAAAGATTGCTGAAAAACCCAACCTCGTCTTCAATGTATTCGTATTGCCATTTCCACTGATGGCCCGTGATTAATATGTTTATGTCACCTTCTTGATCATCATAAGCTTTGATCATTACTGAGGTCGCTGGTACGGCGAGCACAATTAATATCAAGGCAAATAATATTGTCCAAGTGAGTTCTAAAGCGGTGCTGTCATCAAAATCAGCTGGTTTTACCCCCTCTTTTTTTCTGTACTTGAAAAGAATGAAAGCCATTGCTAACAAAACAGCAATACCAATAGCAAGGCAGACGTAAAAGACTGTCATGTGAAGGCCAAATATTTCCTGACTCAATTGGGTGGCACCAGGGCTCATATTCAAGTCATCCCAGGCTCCAAAAGAAACATTTGCAGTCAGCGCTGCCACAAGGCTTAATGAATATTTTATAGCTCTAAACATAAACAATAATTGTGATTGAGCGTAATTTTAGCTTATTAGGCTGTTACTCTCCATGCTTTGCGATTAGCTCTGAAGTGTCAGGTTTAAAGCCGGTCCAAAGGAAAAAAGACTCTGCAGCTTGTTCTACTAACATGCCCCAGCCATCTATTACAACGGGCACTTTAGCTCTGTCAGCTAAATCCATAAAAGGAGTGAAAGCCTGAGAGTAGTATAAATCAAGGGCTAGAGAGGTATTTCTAAAAACTGATTCGTCTAAATTTAAATTTTGGTTAGGATTTGTCGAGACTGAAGTAGCATTGATTACTACATCAAATTCAAAATCTTTCAACGCTTCGAAGCTTAAACTAGACGCTATAAGATTAGAACTTTTGCTTGTCTGCAAGGCTTTAGAGCTGAATTCTTTGGCAATTCCCTCTGCTTTTTCTACTGTTCTGTTGGCAATGACTATGGACTTAGGTTGTTCTTTTAAAAGAGATGGCAAAATCCCTCGAGATGCTCCTCCAGCGCCTATTACCAAAATAGATTTTTCTTTGATGCTTTGATTTTTATTTACAGTTAAATCTTTTACTAGTCCAAGCCCATCCGTACAATCACCTAAAATTTTGCCTTTGTTGTTGAAGAGTACATTTATAGCCTTTGTTATTTCTGCTCTATCTGATATTTCATCCGCTAAGCTTAAGCAATCTTCTTTAAAAGGAAGAGTGATACTCAAGCCTTTGCCTCCATCAAGAAAAAACGAATGCACCCAATCGTCTAAATTGGATTTACTCAATTCAACTTTGTTAAATTCGATATTTATGCCGGCTTGATTAGCAAAATCTTGGTGAATCTCAGGTGATCTACTATGAGATATTGGCGACCCAATTACTGCTAGTTTTATTTTCTTAACCATTCTTTGCTTTCTAAATCTTGTACAGGCGTAGGCCTTTTTAAACTACCTAATTCTCCCTCAATAATAAGAACCTTGTCTTTGAAAAAAGTTCTTATTTCATTTGAATCTCTTGCAGGTTCATTTCCGCTAATGTTCGCTGAGGTTGAACATATAGGCATTCCAAGAGTTTCTGTAAGTTTTATAACTGTTTTATGGCTACTTAATCTCAATGCAATTAATCCTGTTGGGCCCAAGAGCCATTTTGGAGTCCGAGACGAAGATGAAACAAGCCATGTATGAGGACCAGGCCATTTTGAATACATTCTTTTCTTAAGTTTTTCATCTAGATGTTCAGTAAATGGCGTCAATTGCTCCATAGATCCGCCTAGAACTATAATTCCTTTATTTTTTGGCCTTTTTTTAAGAAGAATTAGCTTTTTTACTGCCTTTTCTGAAAAAGGATTGCACCCTATACCCCAAACTCCTTCGGTTGGATAAGCAAAAATCTGGTCTTGAAGAAATAAATTCTTTAAATCAGGCATTAGCTGGCCTGAAGTTCGTCATTTTCCTTCTTCAATTGTTGTTTTTGTTGGATTCTTGCCTCTCTAATATCATTTTCAAGCTTTTCATCACTAATTGCCAGCATTTGAGCAGCTAAATGCCCTGCATTTATTGCTCCAGCTTTTCCTATAGCCACTGTGGCAACTGGAACACCTTTCGGCATTTGAACTGTAGACAATAAAGCATCGAAGCCGTTAAGTGGACCGCCATCACCAGGCACACCAATGACCGGCACCGAAGTGTGTGCTGCAATATTACCGGCCAAGTGAGCCGCCATGCCAGCTATCCCAATAAAAACTTTAGTGCCCGATGAAATTTCAGTTTGGATATGTTCTTGAAGTACTTCTGGCATTCTGTGGGCACTTAGAACGTTGATGGAATTTTCCACCCCAAAACTATCTAGAACTTCTGCCGAGGCTTTAGCCAAATCAAGATCTGTTTTAGATCCTATTACTATTGAAACTTTCAAAAGTTACTCCATTAAATGTTAAATAAAATTTATAACCTATAATAAATGTTTATCTTAATTAAATAAAATGGCATTAAGAAATATATTAGTTTTTCCAGATCCAAGATTGAGGGAAGTTGCAAAGGAAATAAAAGTTTTTGATGAAAAGCTAAAAACACTTTCAGAAGATCTTTTGGAGACTATGTATGAGTTCAATGGAATTGGATTGGCAGCAACTCAGATTGGGGTATCTAAAAGAATTCTAGTTTTAGATATCAGTGAAGAAAAAAATGAACCGCAGGTTTTTGTTAATCCAAAAATTAAAATTTTAGAAGGCGAAGAAACGGCAGGATATGAAGAAGGCTGTCTTTCCGTACCAAGTTTTTATGAAGAAGTAATTCGTCCAGTCAATGTTGAAATTACTTTTAATGATTTGGAAGGCAATGAAAAGAAAATAAAACCAACTGGATTATTGAGTGTGGTTGTTCAGCATGAAACTGATCACTTGGATGGAAAACTTATGGTTGATTATATTTCGTCGACGAAAAGAGAAAGGATAAGGTCTAAGTTATTGAAATTAAAAAAACAAAAAAAATGAAAATTATTTATGCTGCTACACCTGAAATTTCAATTTCTTGTTTAGAAAAATTGTTAAATTCGTCTCATGAATTAAGCTTGATTTTGACTATGCCTGATAAGCCTTCTGGAAGAGGAAAAAAATTAATCCCTGGGCCGATAAAAAAATTTTGTATAGACAATAGTTTGCCTTTTATACAACCTGAAAACTTAAATAATTTTGAGCTTGAAAATAAACTTAAAGAGATTGCTCCAGACTTACTAATTGTATTTGCTTATGGAAAAATCATTCCTAAAAAGATATTTGAATTGCCAACTCACGGCTCTATAAATATCCATACTTCTCTTCTTCCAAATTATCGAGGCGCTGCTCCTATACAAAGAGCAATAATAAATGGAGAAAAATCTTCTGGGATTACTTTCATGAAATTATCTGAAGGTTTAGACGAAGGGCCAATTTTAGAAAACTTTGAAATGGCAATAGAAGATGATGATACTGCAGGTACTTTGTCAGCCAAAATGGCTGAAGTATCTTCTAATAAAATTATACAAACTATTGATAATATTGAATTAAATAATTTTAAAATAACAGAACAGGATCATTCAAAAGCTTCTTATGCAGATAAACTATTAAAGAAAGAATCTTGCATAGAATGGAACAATAAAGCTTTAGATATTAAAAATATGATAAATGGTTATAGCCCTAACCCATGTGCATATACAACATACAAAAAAGAAAGAATTAATATTTATAGAGCAAAACTTAATTCAACTAAGAGTGAAGGTGTAGGAAAAATTATGGAATTTTCAAGAAATAAACTCTTGATTGGTGCTGTAGATTTTTCGGTTGAACTATTGGAACTATCTAGACCGGGCAAAAGAAAAATATCCATAGGTGATTTTTATAATGGCTCTAATGATTTTTTTAATCCTGGAAAATATATTACTTAAAGTTCACAAATATTTAAGTAAGAGTATAATTTTTACAGGTAAAAAAACTTGAATATTGTAATCCTTGGTGCAGGGCAAGTCGGATCAGAATTATCAGAAATTCTGGCAGAAGAACATAATGTAACCCTCATCGATATCAACGAAGAAAAACTACAGAAAATTTCTGATCACAACGATCTAAGAACAATTTGTGGAAACTGTTGCTATCCAAAAACTTTAGAATCAGCCGATATAGCGTCAGCGGATCTTGCTGTTGCAATGACCCAATGGGACGAGGTCAATATGGTTGCTTGTCAAATGATCAAGCATATAAATAAAAAAACTAAGACAATGGCAAGAATTAGAGCTACTCAATATTTAGCTGGAAAGGGAAGAGAAATTTTTGAAGCAGGAGATTATTCCATTGATGTGATAATTAGTCCTGAAAATTTAATTACCAATTACATAACAAAATTAATAGAGCTTCCTGGTGCAATGCAAGTTTTGGATTTTGGAAATTCTATGGCTTCAATGGTGCAAGTTAAAGCAACAAAAGGAGCTCCGATAACTGGTCATAAAATTTCAGAATTAAAAGATCATATTCCTAGTGCCGACACTAGAGTTGCAGCTATTTATAGAAGCAACGAATTAATTATTCCTACCGGCGACGATTTCATTGAAGAAAAAGATGAAGTATTTTTTATTACGGCAAGATCTAATTTAAGAAAAGTTATGTCAGAGATAAGAGAAGAAGGCGCCCGATATAAAAATATAATGATAGCCGGTGGTGGAAGAATTGGCAGAAGAATTGCTAAAGCCTTAGAGAAAAATTTCAGGGTAAAAATTGTAGAAACAGATAAAGAGAGATGCGTTTATTTATCAGAAAAACTTTCAAATAGTTTAGTTTTGCACGGTGATACTTCTGACTCAGAATTATTAGATGAGGAGGGAATAGATCAAATAGACGTTTTTTGTGCGGTAACAAATAATGACGAAGCAAACGTTATGTCTTCATTATTAGCAAAAAGGCAAGGCGCAAAAAATGTATTAACTTTGGTTAATAAGAGCAACTATATTGAACTCATCAAAGATGAAGATTTAGAAGTTTCTATTGCCCCAACACTCATTACAATTGGAGTTGTGTTACAAAATGTTGTTAGCTCTAGACTCGCCAATGCTTATTCATTTAAGGGTGGAAAAGCTGAAGCTCTAGAAGTAATAGTAGATTTAGAGAAGAATAAAGGGCTTATAGGGAAGGGAATAGACGAAATTAAGGTCCCTGAAGGCTGCATGATAGGTGCTCTTTTGAGGGACAAAGAGGTGAAAATAGCGCATCACGACGTTAAAATAGCTGAAAACGACCATTTAGTGATATTTTTAGCTGATAAAAACAATTTTCAAAAGTTAGAAAGCTCTTTGGCCTAATTTATTGAATTTTAACAGAAAATAATGAAATATAGACTAATTTCGCAGATTTTAGGCATAGGTCTAATTATTTTTTCTCTTTTTCAGCTCTTGCCAATTGTAATTGCCTTGATTTACCAAGAAGAGTCTATTATCTCTTTTGCAAATTCATTCTTAATTACATTTGTATCAGGATTATTTCTGATAGCTGTTAACTTTAATAAAGAATATGAGGATTTAAAGATCAGAGATGGGTTTTTATTAACCGTTTTGCTTTGGTTTACATACTCTATTTTTGCAAGTTTGCCGTTTTTTTTAGGGTATAGAAGCAATGTAACAATAGTGAATGCTTACTTTGAAGCGGTATCAGGCCTTACAACTACTGGGGCGTCTATTTTCTCTGATTTAGATACTCAACTTAAATCCATATTATTTTACAGAGCCATGCTGCAATGGCTTGGTGGCTTAGGAATAATAGTATTGGCCCTTGCTCTCTTTCCACTGCTTGGTATAGGTGGAATGCAACTTTATAGAGGTGAAACGCAAGGATCTGTTTCTGGCACTAAATTAAGGCCGAAAATGGCAGAGACAGGCAAATCTCTTTGGCAAGTATACTTGCTGCTCACTTTTACTTGTTTTCTTTGCTATTTTTTCTCTGGAATGGGTCTCTTTGACGCAATTACTCATTCCTTTACAACAGTTGCAATAGGTGGATTCTCAAATTATGACGAGAGCTTTGCCTATTTCGATAATAATTTTCTATATTTATTTGGCTCAATTTTCATGTTTTTATCTGCCCTAAGCTTTTCCCTTCATTTTGTAGCATTAAGAAAAAGAGAGCTAAAAGGTTACTTTCTTGATCCTGAACTTAAATTTTTTTCAAACATAGCTCTTTTATCTTTTCTATTCGTATTTGTCTCGATGATTATTTTTACTGAAAATAATGATTTGTCCTTACTTATGAAATCACTTTTTCAAACATTATCGTTTTTAACTACGACTGGATTTACCTCGGGAGATCATAGCTCTATGCCTTCTTATCTGCCCTATTTTTTAATAGGCCTTGCTGGAATGGGTGCTTGTGCCGGATCTACAGGAGGAGGAATAAAAGCGGTAAGAATTTTAATTTTTTTTAAGCAGGGTATTAAAGAATTAAAAAAACTTGTTCATCCTAATTCAGTCCTCCCGCTCAAAATAGGAAATAAGATAATTAACCAGGAAATAAAAGATTCCGTTTGGGGATTTATAGCAGTTTATGTAATTACCTTAATAATTGGGACAATACTTTTATTAGGCTCCGGATTAAATTTTGAAACAGCATTCTCAGCTGTATTTTCATGTATTAATAATTTAGGTCCAGCGCTTGGCGATGCAACTTTTAATTACGATTCTTTAAACGAAATTAGTAAACTATTTTTGTCATTTGCAATGATCTTAGGTAGGCTAGAGATTTATACGCTGTTAGTGTTATTTACAAGCTTCTTTTGGAGGACATAGTAAGCACTTACTATAGTTAAAAATAATACATAGATGAAATAGGAATTTAAATTGACTGCTAAAACGATGGAAGAACTTGTAGCTCTTTGTAAGAGAAGAGGTTTTATATTTCAGTCAAATGAAATCTACGGAGGTCTTCAAGGTTTGTATGATTTTGGACCTTTAGGGGTTGAATTAAAAAACAATATTAAGCAATCTTGGTGGGCTTCTATGGTTTATGACAGAGATGACATAGAGGGCTTAGATGCATCTATTTTGACCCACCCGGAAGTGCTTAAATATTCTGGTCACGAAGATACTTTTACAGACCCTATGGTTGACTGCAAATCCTGTGGGGAGAGATTTAGAGCTGATCAAGTTCCTGATTATTGTAAAGAAGATGATTTAACTAAGCCTAGACAATTTAATTTGATGTTTAAGACCAATGTGGGTCCCATTGAAGATGGCGCCAGCTTTGGATATTTGAGACCTGAAACTGCGCAGCAAATCTTTACTAATTTTAAAAACGTTATTGATTCTACCTCTAGAACTTTGCCATTTGGAATTGCACAGATTGGAAAGGCCTTTAGAAACGAAATAACCCCCAGAAACTTTATTTTTAGAGTAAGAGAATTTGAACAGATGGAATTAGAATATTTTGTTGATCCTAGCAACGATGAAGAATGGCACGACAAATGGGTGGAATTAAGGCTTGCTTGGTGGGAGGCTCAAGGAGTCCCTAAAGAAAAAATAAAGCTTTTAGATGTAGAAGGAGAAGAGTTGGCTCATTATTCAAAAAAGACAGTTGATTTGATGTATGAATTTCCGCACGGCTTGGAAGAATTAGAAGGAATTGCTAATCGAACTGATTTTGATCTCGGATCACATAGCAAAAATCAAGAAGACTTGGAAATTAAGGCTAAAGTAGCAAAAAATAACTCTTCTAACGCAAAACTAGCCATTCAAGAGCCAGAGACCAACAAATGGGTAGTTCCGTTTGTAATTGAACCTTCTGCAGGAGTTGAAAGGGCGTTTTTGGCTATTTTAAACGAAGCTTACAAGATTGAAGAGCTTGATGATGGGAAAACAAGGTCTTTATTGTCTTTAAAGCCTCATTTAGCGCCAATAAAAGCTGCTGTGATACCGCTTAAGAAAAATAACAAAGATTTAGTAGATTTGGCCTATAAACTTAAAAATCAGTTGCAAGGCATGAAATTGGGTAGAGTTGTCGTTGAAAATACAGGTAATATTGGTAAAAGTTACAGAAAACACGATGAAATTGGAACTCCTGTCTGTATTACCGTAGATTTTGATAGCTTGGAAAAAAATAAGGTTACTTTGAGAGACCGTGACGATATGAGTCAGGAAACTCTAGACATAGGGGAGATTTCTTCTTTTTTTCAGCAAAAAATCTCTAGTTAATGTCAAAAAAATACATAGTTTTAGATAGAGACGGTGTAATTAACGTAGATCTTTTTGACTATGTTCTAAAAAATGAAGATTTTCAGTTTGAAAATGGAAGTTTAAAGGCAATTCTTAAATTGTATGAAAATGATTATGAAATCATTGTCGCAACCAATCAAAAATGCATTAATTTAAATTTGATTAATGCAGATGGCATTAAACAAATTAACAATTTTTGGATTGAAAAAGTCAAAGAAAAGGGTGGAGACATATTGCATATCGGAGTGTGTCCACATAAAGATGAAGAAAACTGTGATTGCCGAAAACCTAAAACAGGTTTATTAATCGCTGCAGAAAAGAAACTTAATATAAGTTTGGAAGGTTGTTATTTTATTGGAGATAAGTTGTCAGATTTAGAATGTGCAATTGCTCATGGGTGCAAACCTATTTTAGTTAGAACAGGTTATGGAACAAGAACGTACGAATCTGCCTTCCCTGAGGAATCTTTAGTTTTTGAGAGTTTAAAATCAGCTGTTGATTGGATAGTAAGCTAAATATCTATGTTGTTAACTAAATTAACATTTGCTTCAATAAAATCTCTTCTGCTTTCAACATTATCTCCCATCAGTTGTTCAAATAAATCGTCCGCATCATTTGAGTCATCAATTTTTACTTGCACAAGCCTTCTTCCAACCGGGTCCATAGTCGTTTCCCAAAGCTGTTCGGGGTTCATCTCGCCAAGGCCTTTATACCTTTGTATATTCAAGCCCTTTCTTGAGTCTTCAATCAGCTCTTCGAGAGCTTCAAATAAATTATAAATTATTATTTCCTCTTCATTTTTTTCTAGACTGCTTATTCCTAACTTGATCTCTTTTGAGGAATCCTTTAATGACGTAATTATTTTGTAACTTTTTGATTTAAAGAAAGAAAAGGGGATTATGTTTGCAACTGCATTGCCGTACTCATATCTTTCGAAAATAATATTTTTTCTTTTATCATCGAGTTGGGCAGAATTTTTTGCAACGCCGTTGTTCACCAAATTTTTATTTAATCCCTTAATCCATTTATCTAAGTTTTTTTCATTAGGCTTGGATGGAAAACTTTCATGGGTTACCAAGGTTTTTAAAACATCTGAATGAATAGTAATTTCTGGAACCTCCATCAGGGAAACAAAATCGCTGTAATTCTTTAAAAGCTTCTTTAAATTTTGGGAAGTCATTTTCTTGGTTTTTGTAATCTTCAAAATGTGACTTTCAGATATTTTGCTTAAAAGAAATTCATTCAATGCAACATCATCCTTAAGATACATGTCTTTCTTTCCTTTCTTAACTTTGTACAAAGGCGGTTGGGCAATGTAAATGTAGCCGCCATCGACTAGCTCTTTAAACTGTCTATTGAAGAAAGTTAGTAATAACGTTCTGATATGGGAGCCATCTACATCAGCATCAGTCATGATGATTATCGAATGATATCTTAGCTTTGAGACATCAAACTCATCATTCACTCCACACCCCATGGCAGTTATCAAAGTTATGATTTCTTCAGATCCCAATACCCTGTCTATCCTAGCCCTTTGAGTATTCAAGATTTTTCCTTTTAAAGGCAAAATTGCTTGATTTTGTCTATTTCTTCCTTGTTTTGCAGAGCCCCCAGCAGACTCACCCTCAACTAAATATAGTTCACTGAGCGCCGGATCTTTTTCTTGGCAATCAGCCAATTTTCCTGGAAGTCCCATTCCGTCTAGCAGCCCTTTTCTTCTTGTCATTTCTCTTGCTTTTCTTGCGGCCTCCCGTGCTCTTGAAGCGTCAATAATTTTCATGGCAATCGACTTTGCATCATTAGGATTTTCCAAAAGATATTCAGTTAAAAATTTGTAAGTTTCTTTTTCAACAATTGGTTGGATTTCAGAAGATACTAACTTATCTTTTGTTTGAGATGAAAATTTTGGATCTGGCAATTTTGCTGAAATTATTGCAGTCAGACCTTCTCTTGCATCCTCACCTGAAGGAGCCGAGCTTTCATTTTTTAATAAACCTTCTTTATCCATATAATTATTTAAAGTTCTTGTGAGAGCTGTTCTAAAACCTACTAAGTGGCTTCCTCCATCTTTTTGTGGAATATTATTAGTAAAACATTGAATGTTTTCTTGGTAAGAATCGTTCCATTGCAGAGCAACTTCTATAGAAATTCCGTCTTTAGTTTCTTGAATAAATCTAAATGGCTTATTTAGCACAGATTTATTTTTATTTTTGTAAGCTACGAATTCTATAAGCCCTCCTGTGGATTTAAATTTATCTGTTTTTCCTGATCTTTCATCTACCAAGTTAATAGCCACTCCTGAATTTAAAAAAGATAACTCTCTCAGTTTTTTCACTAGGATTTCGTAATCAAAAGTTGTGTTGTCCCCAAAAGTAGTTTTCGATGGAGTAATTTTTATTTCAGTGCCTTGCTCTTTAGTGGAGCCAGTCGATTTAATCTTTGATTTTGGAGTTCCATTTTTGTAAGTTTGCTCCCAAACTTTTCCATCTCTTTTGATCTTTAATTCTAAAACTTCTGAAAGAGCGTTTACTACCGAAATACCTACTCCATGTAGACCGCCTGAAACCTTATAAGAATTATCATCGAATTTACCGCCAGCATGAAGTTTAGTTAATATAACTTCCGCAGCTGACATACCTTCGTCCTTATGATGATCAACTGGAATCCCCCTGCCATTGTCTTTGACAGCAACAAGACTATCCTCGTGAATGATCACAGATATTTCATCACAAAATCCTGCTAAAGCTTCGTCTATTGAATTATCGACAATTTCGAAGATCATGTGATGGAGGCCAGTTCCATCATCAGTGTCGCCAATGTACATTCCTGGTCTTTTTTTTACGGCTTCTAAGCCTTTGAGAACCTTTATGTTCGAGGAATCATACGAGTCTTTTTTTTCGATTTTCGAGGAAGCTTTTGAAGCTTTTTTTGGCATTCAATATTATAAATCAATAACGGAATTTAATTTAATATTTTCAGGTTTTTTTATAGAAGAAATAATTTTTTGACCTTTAACTTTTTCTATAGACTTTAAGGCTAAATACAAATTTTCTTCATCAAACTCTGCTGTTGCATCATCAATTAAATAAAAAACTCTTTTGTCGGTATGATTTGTAGTGTACTCTCCAAAACTTAAAAAAATCAATAAAATCAATAGTTTTTGCTCTCCTCTAGAAAGAACATCCCCTGCTTTTTCTTTTAAAATATTTACATCCAAGTCAAATCTTTGGGGTCCAAACTTTGTATATCCTCTTTTCATGTCCTCTTGAAAGTTTCTTCTTAGAACTTCTATTAATTCGCCCTTCTCCCAGCCTTTATAAAAATTTAAGGACATTTGATTTATAATTTCTTTCCACTTTTTATCTAGAGGTAAATTGTCAAAAAACTGAGGAATATTTTTAATTACTTTGTTCAATATTTCTTCTCTATCTTTAGTAATTTTTTCTGCATGTTCCACTAATAATTTTGTCCAAATGTTAATTTCTTCTTCGTTGTTTTTTTTAAGTACCATATTTCGAGTAGAAAGAGTTTTTTTGAATTTTTTAAGATTATCTACATAATCATGTTTCACGTGAAACATAAAATAATCTAAAAATTTTCTTCTTATTTCCTTATCAGATTCCAGGAAAGCTAGGCTAAAGTTATTTATTAAAATTGGAAAATTTTTAAATTTATACTCTTCGGTTTTATATCCATTGTTGGTTGCTAAATTCCTTCTTTTTTTTTCAAAAACTAACAAATCTCCATCCAGCTTCGCGTTCAGTATAAAATTTTCTTTTTCACGATTTATTAGACTATTTATAGACGAAGTTCTAAAAGATCTAGATTTCAATAAGACGTGAATTGCTTCTAAAACGGAAGTCTTGCCAGAACCGTTTCTACCAGTGATGAGAGTTGTTTCTTGGAGATTAAAAACTATGTCAATAAAAGGCCTAAAATTAATTAAGTGGATTCTTGATAGATACATTTATCATAATCTCATTGGCATGATTACATGTATCAAACTTTCATCATCAATATTTTTGACTAAACAAGAGTTTTCAGAACCAAAAAAAACAAACTCCACTTCATTGTTTGAAATAACGGATAAAGATTCTTGTACGTAGGATATATTGAAACCAATTTCAAATGAATCTCCCGCGTAATCAACAGGAACCTCCTCTTCTGCACTCTCTTTGCTAGGGTTATTAGCACAAATTTTTAAATTATCTTGATCTAAAATAAATTTTACCCCTCTATACTTTTCATTTGATAAAACTGCGGCTCTATTCAAAGCCGTTTGAACAGAAGATTTATTAGCTTTAAGTTTCTGCTCTATTCCTTGTGGGAAAACTTTTTCATAATCGGGATAAGAGCCTTCAATTAATTTTGATATAAAAGTAAATTCATCTGAAAAAACTCTTAATTGGTTGGAGTTAAAAGATATATTTACATTATCAGGATAAAGATTCAGCAATTTTTGGAGCTCTATTGCCGATTTCCTAGGAATTATTATTTTTTCATCAGTAAAGTCTGTTTTTATTTTGCAAGAAGCCCAAGCTAACCTATGCCCATCCGTTGCAACTACATTTATTTGAGCAGGAGATACTTCTAATAAGATTCCATTCAAATAATATCTAACATCTTGAGATGCCATTGCAAAAGAGGTTTTTTCTATTAACTCTGCCAATTCTTTTCCAGGCAGAGCTACTTCCTTTTCAAATTCACTTATTTCGGTAACCGGAAAATCTCCTACAGGAAGCGTCGAGAAGTCTGCATGGAATTTAAGCGCACTAATCTCCAATTGACTCTCTAAAAGCTCAAAGGTTAAAACAGTATCCTCAGGCACAGATCTTACTAAATCAGCAAGTTTCCTAGCTGAGACCGTAGTTTCTCCTTCACTTTCTAATTCTATCTTTGGAATTTTAAAAGTAAGCTCTATCTCTAAATCTGTAGCTATCAAGGTAAGCCCTACCTTTTCAGCTTTTAAAAGAATGTTAGATAGTACTGGAATGGATTGTCTTTTTTCAGCTACTGAGGCAACAAGACTCAATGCCTCTGATATTTCTTTTTTTTCTACTGTGAATTTCATTGTTTAAGCAGTTAGAGCTCTTACTAATTTTTTATAATCTTCTTCAATGCCGCTATCTTCCTCTCTAAGTTCTAATATTCTTCTGCATGCATGGAGCACTGTGGTATGGTCTCTACCTCCAAAGGATTCGCCAATTTCTGGCAAACTATGATTAGTTAATTCTTTAGCAAGACTCATCGATAATTGTCTTGGTCTAGCTAAGGAGCGATTCCTTTTGCTTGATAACAAGTCTGAAAGCTTTATATTATAGTAATCTGAGACAGTTTTTTGTATATTGTCAATGCTTACTTGTCTTGCTTGTATGGCCAATAAATCTTTTAAAGATTCTTTAATCAAATTTACATCTATTGGTCTATTAGTAAATTTAGAATTTGCCCCAACCCTTTTCAAAGATCCTTCTAGTTCTCTAACATTAGATCTAACCTTTTGCGCAATATAAAAAGCACTGTCTTGTGGTAAATCTATTCCCATTTCCTCAGATTTACTCAAGAGGATAGCAACTCGCGTCTCAAGCTCAGGCGGCTCTATAACAACAGGAAGCCCCCAACCAAGTCTTGATTTCAACCTTTCTTCTAAGCCTGAGATTTCCTTTGGATACCTATCACAAGTAAGAATCATTTGTTGACCGCCTTCTAACAAAGCGTTAAAAGTGTGAAATAATTCTTCTTGAGACTGCTCTTTTCCAGCAAAAAATTGAATATCATCTATCAATAGGGCATCAACAGTTCTATAAAAGTTTTTAAATTCGTTAATTGCGCCTAATTGAAGGGATTTAACCATATCGCCCACAAATCTTTCTGAATGAACATAAACAATTTTTTTTGAAGGATTGTTTTCTTTTAATTTATTTCCTACTGCATGCATTAGATGAGTTTTTCCCAATCCAACACCTCCATAGATAAATAGTGGATTATAGGCTCCGTCTGGCATCTCAGAAATTTGCTTAGCTGCTGCAAGGGCAACATTGTTTGATTTTCCTTGTACAAATGTTTTAAAGGTAAAATTTGGAATTAAAGAATTTTCCTTGTTTGAAAATAAGGAAGTCTTTCTTTTAGTTTTATCCTTTAAATTCAATAGGTTATAAGTGTTTTCCAGTTCGTAAGTTAAAGAAAAATCCTTAATTCCTGCTGCCTTAGTTAAATGCTTTCTAAATTCATGATCCAGATTTTCTCTTATATATTCTTTAATAAAATCATTTGGTGCTAGAACATAAAAAGATCTCAGACCATTAATTTTATCTGCTTCAACCAGATCTAAAGGATTAATCCATGTGGCATATTGTTCTGAAGGCAAACTGTTTTCAAAACTTTTCTTGCACTTATTCCATATTTGCAAAATCTTTCTCCTAAAAAGATATTTCCTAAATGTTATTACTTTTGTATAAACTTATCCACAGGATATCCATTATATAAAATGTGGATAAGTTGTAGATAACTTATTTTAATTGATTTTTTTTTAAAACTATATATTATCTGCAATTCCTTATTATTCTAATCATGAAGAGAACTTATCAGCCCAGTAAAATTAAAAGAAAGAGAACTCATGGGTACAGAAAGAGAGCTTCTACTTTAGGCGGACAATCAGTTCTAAAAAATAGAAGATCAAAAGGACGCAAAACCCTGACTGTTTAATCTCTTGAAATTGGCTTCATTAAAAAATAAGTCTGATTTTGATTTAATCTTTAAAAAAAATAACTTAAAAATTTCATCTGGTGAGTTTTCCGCTCTTCTTGTCTTCAAAAATAAAAAAGAAATTAATTATGGTTTCATATTTCCAAAAAAAAATATTAATCTTGCTGTAAATAGAAATTTTGCGAAACGATCTGCTAAAGAAATGCTTAAGACTTTAAGTCCAAAAAAAGGTTTTGATATTGTATTTTTAGTAAGAAAGAAAATTGTTAATTTTGATAGAGATGTAGTGAAAAAAAATTTCGCTGAGCTTAAAAGAAAGATAGAATTCTGTTTTTAAATATTCATACTAGTGAAAAGAAAAATAAGCAACTTGGCGTCAAAATGTTTGATATTGATAATTAGATTTTATCAAATATTTATAAGTCCTTTAACTGGTAACAACTGCAGATATCACCCAACCTGTAGTGCATACTTTATTAAAAGTTTACAAATACATGGTCCAATTAAAGGATTTGTATTGGGCGTTAAAAGAATTTCTAAGTGTCATCCCTGGGGAGGCAAAGGATTTGATCCTGTGCCAGAAAAGGAAAAATAATGGAAAATTTTCAAAGATATTTTTTAATGTTTTCAATATTGATCTTCTCTTATTTTTTGCTGATAAGATGGGATCCTCCAATACAAGATTTCAATTTAGAAGTAGAGGGAAACAATAGTGAGCGCTTACTTATTGATGATTCACAAAATTTTGAAGAAGCTGCTCCTTTTAATGAAAACCTTTCAAATATTGAGTCTCTTAATAATGAGTGTGCTGTAAGTAACATTAAAACTTTAGAGACACCTTATTGGTCCCTGGATATTGATTTAAAAAAAGGAGAAATTGTAAAATCTACTTTAAAAAACTATCCAATTGAAATTGACTCATTGGGAAGAAAAACTTTATTCAACAAATGCGGACCGGAAAAATATTCACAAGTAAGCGGCTTTGAATTTCTTAATAAAGAGCTAAATCCAAAAAATAATTTTTTCTCGATTAAAGAAACATATACATCTGGCGGCCAAAACTTTTTTGTTTTGGAAAAAGCTGAAAAAGACTTGCTCTTCAAAAAAATTATAAGTTATAAAAATGAAGATTATTTTATTTCCGTTACTGATAAAGTTTTAAATCTTTCAGTATCTGAAATAACTTTTGCGCCCTTCTCTAAAATTGATCGATCAAGCGTAGATTTAGATGCAGATGAAAATTCAATTTTTAATCCCGCCAGTTTTGCTTACCTTGGGCCTGCTTTTCAAACCTCTAATGTAAATTACAATAAAATTTCCTTTTCAGATTTAACTGAAGAATCTTTTAGAGAACTATCTACCGAAGGTTGGGTTTCTATGTTGGAACACTATTTTATTAGCGCAATAGTGCCCGAAGAAGGATCTAATTTTATATTTCAAGCAAGGAAAAGTACGAAATCTGATGTCTTCTCAATTGGTTTGGTAGGCGAAACAAAATCTATTTCGCCTAACAAAGAAGCTTCCTTCAATCAAAAAGTCTATTTTGGACCAAAAATTAAGAAGGAACTTCAAAAAGCACACCCTGAGCTTGATTTAGCTGTTGATTATGGCTGGCTATGGTGGATAGGACAACCAATGTATTCGGCCATGTCTTTTTTCCATGATTTAACTGGGAATTGGGGTTGGTCTATTGTGTTGGTCACAATTCTTATAAAAATCCTTTTATGGCCTTTATCTATGGTTTCTTATAGAAATATGGGAAAAATGCGAGCAGTTCAGCCCAAAATGCAAGAAATTCAGGAAAGGCACGCAGACGATAGACAGGCATTATCAAAAGCAATGATGGATCTTTATAAGAAAGAGAAGGTTAACCCGGCTCTTGGGTGTTTGCCAATGCTAATGCAAATGCCTTTCTTTTTAGCTTTTTATTGGGTTCTAATAGAAACAGTAGAGCTTAGGTATGCTCCTTTTTTGTTCTGGATTACTGACTTGTCTGCAAGAGATCCTTTGTTTATTTTGCCCATTCTAAACATGGCAGCGATGTGGGGGATGCAGCAACTTCAGCCACAGCCAGTTGGCGCAGATCCAATCCAAGCTAACGTGTTTAAATATATGCCTTTAATATTTGGAGTTTTATTTGCATTGTTCCCCGCTGGGCTCGTCCTTTATTGGTTTCTTAATTCTCTAGTTTCCGCTGTTCAGATGGTCATGCATGGCCCCAAAAAGGCGAAAGCAAGCGCCTAATAATTGATAAATACAGAAGACATAATTGTTGCTTGCTCCTCGCCGCCAGGGTCTGGAGCAATATCTTGTATAAGAGTTTCAGGAAAAAATTGTTCAAAATTGTTTAAAAAAATATCCGGTAAAAAGATGGTTCACAAAGAGGCTGCTATATGCAAGATTCAGCTTGAACATGGTTTAACGGAAAAGTGTGTACTTACTTCGTTTGTTTCGCCGAATTCATACACAGGAGAGGATGTCATAGAGATTTCTTGCCACGGAAATCCTCTTATTGTGGAACTTATAATATCCAAATTAAACAGCCTTGGTTGCAGAAATGCTGAGCCAGGGGAATTTACTATGCGATCATACTTAAATGAAAAAGTAAGCTTAGTAGAGGCAGAAACTATTGCGGATCTAATTTCTGCTGAAACCTACGAAAAATTGAAAACTATCAACAAATCTCTTTCGGGTGAATTTGAAAAAGAAATAAACAAGACTATATCAAAATTAAAAAAGATTAGAACAAAAATTGAAGGAGAAATTGATTTTAATGATCAAAGCATAAATATTAATATTGTGTCTCTTAAGTCGGAGTTAAAAGATTTTAATGTATTTTTCAAAGATTTTACCAGCAAGATAGAGGCAGCAGTATTACTCAACGAAGGTGTAAAAGTCGTAATAACTGGGCCAGAAAATGCAGGAAAATCCACCCTAATGAATATTTTGGCTGAAGAAAATGTCTCTATTGTTTCAGAAACTCCTGGAACTACACGTGATCTGTTGTCAAAATCTATAAAAATACAAGGTTTTGTCTTTGACTTTGTTGATACTGCAGGTTTGAGCGATGAACAACATGGGGAAATTGAAAAAATAGGCATGGAAAGGGCTAAAAAGGCTTTGAATCAAGCAAATATAATTATTGAACTAATAGATCCAGAAAACATGAATTATAAAGCTCAATACCCAAGAGATCCTAAGGTCTTAAAAGTTATTAATAAGTTAGACCTTTTTGAAAACTCGGAAGAAAATAAATTATGTATTTCTGCAAAATACAATAAAAACATAAACGAATTAAAAGATTCTCTTGTTAGCGCTGCGTTTAAATCTAAAAACAAAACCTTGGAGGGATTTTCTGCTAGAACTAGGCACTTGGAACTAATCAATAAGTGTTATGCAGAAACTATTGCTGCGGAAAAACTTTGTTTTGAAGATTCCGTTGAGCTTTCTGCAGAGCATTTAAAATCAGCTAGTAATTTTTTAGGTCAGATTATGAGTCCCTATTCTTCTGATGATTTGTTGGGAGAAATTTTTTCTTCTTTTTGTATTGGTAAATAACCCGTGTTGAAGATGTTCGTTTTTTGTGAATTATTTTTTTTGTTTTGACAATTGTTTTTTTTACTAACAATAAGTTACATTTTATACACAAAAGGCATCTCTATTTATTAACAAGGTTTTTAATTCATGAAATCTAATTTATAGTTGCGTCTTGTGAGTTATCAACAGATATAGGCATGCTCAACAATAACAACAATAATATAAATATATATATAAATATATTATCAATATAAGTAATAAGAAATGAATAAGTTTGACATCATCGTTATCGGAGGCGGACATGCGGGAACAGAAGCTGCCTTTGCGTGCGCCAGATATGGAAAGAGGACTTGTTTAATAACTCAGTCAAAAAAAGATATAGGAAAAATGTCTTGTAATCCAGCAATCGGTGGAATAGGAAAGAGCCATTTAGTTAAAGAAATAGATGCTATGGGTGGCCTTATGGCTTCCAGTGCAGATAAAGCGGGTATTCATTTTAGAGTTCTAAATGCTTCTAAAGGCCCTGCTGTAAGAGCAACAAGAGCTCAGTCAGATAGGAAGTTGTATGCGAGATCAGTAAAGGAATTTATTGAAAGTGAGCACTTACTTACAATAGTGGAATCCGAGGTTTATGAGCTGCTATTAAAAAATTATAAAGTTAGCGGAGTTGTTTTAAAAAACGATAAAGAGCTTAGATCAGATAAGGTAATTTTGACTGCCGGAACTTTTCTAAATGGCAAACTTTTTACGGGTGAAGATTCATCAGAGGGAGGCAGAATAGGGGAAAAACCTTCAAAAAACCTGGCAAGGTTTTTGTCGGAATTAAATCTAAAAACGGGCAGATTAAAAACGGGAACGCCGCCTAGACTAAATATTAATTCCATTGACTGGAGCAAAACCATCGAGCAACGTGGAGATGTTCCGAGACCTACAATGTCTTTCGTAAATTCATCCGATATCCATCCAAAACAATTAAGTTGTTTTTTAACTAGAACTTCTAAAGAGACCCACGATCACATAAGAAAAGGAATAGATAAATCCCCTATGTTCTCAGGAAAAATTGAAGGAGTGGGACCAAGGTACTGTCCTTCTATCGAAGATAAAATTTTTAGATTTTCCGATAAACCTTCTCATCAAATTTTCATTGAACCAGAAGGTCTTGATTCAAACTTAGTCTATCCCAATGGCATTTCAACTAGTATGCCCGCAGACATACAAAAAAAAATGATTTCTTCAATACCGGGTTTCGAAAAAGCAAAAATAGAACAATTTGGATATGCTGTTGAATATGATTTTTTTGATCCTAGAGAGTTAAAACACACTTTAGAAACAAAAAAAATAGATAATTTATATTTTGCAGGACAAATAAACGGCACGACAGGTTACGAAGAAGCCGCAGCACAAGGATTAGTAGCTGCAGTAAACGCTTGCCTAGTTCTTGATGATAAAGAGCCTTGGATATCTTCTAGAGACGAGAGTTATATAGGAGTTTTAATAGATGATTTAGTAACTTTAGGGACAAAAGAACCTTATAGGATGTTTACCAGCAGAGCAGAACACAGACTTTTGTTAAGAGAGGACAATGCTGATCAAAGGCTCACACCCTTAGCAAAAAAAATTGGCCTTATAGACGAAACAAGGTGGAAAAAATTTCAATCTAAAATGAATGCTATTAATAGCGAAAAAGCCAGACTATCAAGCATAAAAATAAAAAAGAAAGATCTGCCGGGAGCGCTTGAAGCAAACAAAAATAAAAACGACCAAAAAATTACAGCGCTAGAAGCTCTTAAGAGGCCAGACGTTGTTTATCAAGATCTCTGCAATTTGCTAAAAATAAAAGAAGCCTCAGAGGAAGTAGCTTTAGATGTGGTCACAGAAGAGAAGTATTCAGGTTATATTTCTCGTCAGAAAAAAGAAATAGAGAAGATAAAAAGCAACGAAAACGCGTTAATACCAGACCAACTCTCTTATCAAGAAATAAAAGGGCTATCTAACGAATCAAGACAAAAGTTATTAGATGTAAAACCAAGAACCATCGCACACGCTCAACGAATTCCAGGAATAACACCAGCGACAATATCGCTGTTGCTTGTGCACTTAAAAAAAACACAAAACTGGAAGAACACCAATGTCTCTGAAAAGCCTGTTTCATAAAGCAAACTTAAAGCTTTCACAAAAAAAACAAGACCAGTTAAGCGAATACGCAAACTTGATCATAAAATGGAATAAAACCAGAAATCTGGTATCTAGAAATGCCAATTTAGAGACAATAAATGAACACATCTTTGACTGCGCCTGTTTAATACCGCACTTAGAAGAAAGTAATCTTTTAGATGTGGGCAGTGGCGCGGGGTTGCCAGGGCTGGTTATTTCGATTTTAGATGATAAAAAAAACATAAAACTACTAGAACCAAACCAGAAAAAGATATCTTTTTTGACTCACGCTCAAGCCAAACTTGATTTAAAAAATACAATCATATTTAAAGAAAGAATTGAAAACCTAGAAGAAATAAACGAAGAAATAATAATTACAAGAGCCGTTATGGATCCAAAGAAACTGTTGAATATAATATCCAAACAAAAAAATAAAAACTTAAAAATTATAATGATGGTTTCAGAACCGGTAGAAATTTCTTACCCAAACTGGGAATTAAAATTTTTAATATCCGAAGCTCAAAGAGTTCTTGGTAAAAATCGAGGATTTTTAAACATCACTCCTATAAAAAACTGATATAGTAATTTTGTTGATTACTCTAGTTGTTGCGAATCAAAAAGGAGGTGTGGGCAAAACCACAACCGCTTTAAATCTTGCAGCTTCCTTATCCGCGGCCTCAAGAAAAGTTTTATTGATTGACTTAGATTCCCAAGGAAACTCTACAACCGGTACAGGCGAAGAAAAGAATGAGGGCCTCCATTCTCTACTTGATGTTATGGTGAATGAAAGTGATTCACTTGAAAAAGTTATTGAAGAGACAAAATATAAATTCGATTTAATTCCAGCAAACTCCGATCTGATATCCGCAGAGATAGAGCTGAGCTCTCTTCCCAGCCCTACTTCTATTTTAAAGAAAAAGTTAGCTGATATGCAGGCGTCATATGATTATGTTGTAATCGACTGTCCGCCATCACTTGGCATGATGTCGGTAAATGCTTTAAGAGCAGCTTCAAAAGTTTTAATTCCGCTTCAGTGCGAGTATTACTCCTTGGAGGGTCTTGCATCGATGAACAAGACGATAAAAGAAATTAACGAGGCAACCGGAGAAAACATTGAAATAAACGGCATCTTAAGAACAATGTACGATTCTAGAATTAGGCTTTCTAGAGAGGTCTCTAAAGAACTTGAAGAACACTTTTCAGAGCAGTTATGTGACACTGTAATTCCCAGGAACGTCAAATTAGCAGAAGCTCCTAGTTTTGGTATGCCGGCACTTTATTATGAACCAGAGGCAAAGGGGACGCTGGCTTACTTGGCCCTAGCAGGCGAAATAATAAATAAATTTGAAAGCAGCATAAATGTTTCATAAATGAACGAAGAAAACAACAAAACACTGAAAAGAGGGCTTAGCGCTTTGCTTGGAGAAGAAAACTCCCCCAGAAAAAGTGCCAATGCTTCATCGGTCAACGTCGACAAAATATCGCTGAGCAGATTTCAAGCTAGAACCGATATATCAGATGAAAGCCTTGAAGAACTGACAGCCTCGATAAGGTCGCAAGGGGTCATTCAACCCCTCATAGTTAGAAAAACATCTGCTGGAAATTTTGAGCTTGTAGCAGGAGAGAGAAGATTAAAGGCCTCAAAGAAAGCAGGCTTATCAGAAGTTCCCGTTGTTGTTAAAGACCTTACTGACGAGGAAATAATTAAAATGGGTCTTATAGAAAACTTACAAAGAGAAGATTTAAATCCGCTCGACGAGGCCAAAGGAATTCAAAGGCTACAAAAAGAATTTGATATCACTCAGGAAGACCTGGGCGTTTCATTAGGAAAGTCGAGGACGGCTATTTCCAATTCTTTAAGGCTTTTGCAATTGACATCGCCAGTGCAGGCAATGCTTGAATCAGGCAGTTTAAGTATGGGCCATGCCAGGCCTTTATTAACTTTACCTGAAGCAATTCAAGAAAAATTTGCTTTAAAAATTGTCAAATCTGGCATGTCGGCTAGACAAGCAGAAAATTTAGCGAAAACATATCAGAAAGAAAAAAGAGCAAAGGTCAAATCAGCTAAAGATCCTAATTTGGTTAATTTAGAAACCGAGCTGGGCGATGTCTTGGGTGCAAAAGTAGCAATAGCTCATCAAAAAAAAGGCTCGGGAAAAATAACTTTTTTTTATAAAGACTTAGATCAGTTAGACCAAATAATTGGTCCGCTAAGAAAAAAAGAATAAGCTAAAAAAAAATCTATTAAGTTCTTGAATAGACAGCACTGACCTAACTATAATGCTTTGCCCGAGCAACTTATGGCAGAGAAAAATCTTACAGAAAATCTAATACCAACGGCTGATTACATTAGCCACCATTTGACTAATTTAACTTATGGTTGGTGCGAAAAATCACAATCCTGGGGATTTGCATATCATCAGCAAAATATTTTTAAAGAAACTTCATGCAAAGTTTCAGAAATGGGTTTTTGGTCTTTTCATCTTGATACAATTTTTATGTCTACCTTTTTGGGGTTAATCTTTTTTGGCTTTTTTGGTTTGGTATTGATGGGAGCTAAAAAGGGCGTGCCCGGAAAAGTTCAAAACTTCGCAGAATTTGTTTTTGAGTTCATAAGCGGCGCGGTAAAAAGTAATTTCCATGGAACTTCAAAAATAATTGGACCGCTTGCTTTTGCTTCATGTGTCTGGATTTTATCTTGGAACTTAATGGACTTGCTTCCAGTAGAGATGACAAACTTTTTTGGAGCCAATTTAGTTAACTCTGAGGGGACTAGTTATGTTGGATATTTTAAAGTGTTGCCAACAGCAGATGTAAATGCTCCGTTAGCATTAGCCCTAGTTGTGATGTTTTTTGTAACTTTCTACACAATAGCGAATCATGGCCTTGGAGGCTTCTTAAAAGAATTTATAAACCCTATAGAATTAGTAGGTTATTTTTCCAAGCACGTGGCTCTTGCCTTGAGGCTTTACGGAAATCTTTTCGCAGGAGAAATGATTTTTATTCTAATAGGAATTATGTTCGGACAGTTTCTATTGTCATTTGGACAAACGCTGTGGTTTATTCCAGGGCTTATGATGAATTTGGTGTGGGCTCTTTTCCACATACTTATAATTGCTTTGCAGGCATATATCTTTATGATGCTGACCATTGCTTACATTAACTTGGCTTGTGCGAAACACTAGCCCAAAATAAAAGGAGAAAAAAATGGAAGAATTAAGATTGGTTGCAGGAGCTTTGCTCACCGGACTTGGTGCGCTTGGAGCCGGAATCGGGATTGGTACTTTAACCTCAAAATATATAGAAGCTTTGGCTAGACAGCCAGAATTACAAGGACTTTTATTTGGTCAACTTCTAATTGCTATGGGTTTGATCGATGCATTGCCTGTAATCTCATTGGCCGTTGGATTATTGTTCTTATTCACGTAAAAGAAAATAATAAATGAACGTTAATGCTACTTTTTTTGCGGAGCTAATAGCTTTTTGCATATTTATTTTTATAACTTACAGATATCTTTGGCCAAGTTTTTCAAACATTCTAGAAGCTAGACAAGAAGAAATTTCTGAGGGTTTGGAGGCTGCCATTCAGTCACAAAGAAAGCTTGAGGAGGCCAATGAAGAATCGAGAAAGCTTGTAGAAGACGCAAAGTCTGAAGCCTCTTCGCTCATTGCGCAGGCTGGCTCTAGAGGAGATCAAATTGTTGATGAAGCTAAAAATCAAGCTATTGAAGAACAAAAGAAAATAAAAGATAGCGCCGAAGCTGACATAGAACAAAATATAACAAAAGCCAAAGAAGGGCTTAGAGAAGAAGTTGCTGCTTTGGTTATCGCTGGCGCTGAACGAATATTAAACAAAGAAGTCGATGAATCTTCAAACAAAGATATCGTCGATGCGTTAATTAAAGAGTTATAAAAGCATGTCGGAATTACTTACTCAATCAAGACCTTATGCTGAAGCAATTTTTGAAATTGCAAAAGAAGAAAATGCTCTGGATCTTTGGGTTTCTGATTTAACCCTTATAGCTATCTCCATGCAGGAAGCCGAAGTCAAACGCTTGATTGATTCTCCTGATATTTCTCAAAAAATAAAAGCTGAAACTTTTGCAAAACTCTTTGAAGGAGAAATATCGAATAAAGTGCTCAATTTTGTATTAGTTCTGGGGCAGGCTAATAGAATAAAACTTTTGAAAAGCGTACTGGATAATTTTAAAAATTTGGTTGCTTTAGAGAAAAATGAAAAAAATATAGTCATATCTTCTTCTTATGCCTTGGATTCTGAACAAGTAGAAAAAATTAAAGAAGCAATGCAAAAAAGAACAGGATCAATAATTAATGCTTCAACAGATATAGATAAATCTTTGATAGGCGGAATAAAAATTTCATATGACGATCAAGTAATTGATTTGTCATTAAAAAATAAACTTGAGGCCTTAAAGGCGCAACTTAGAAACTAGCAGGTACGAAATGGATAACTTAAACCCATCAGAAATTAGCAAAATTATTAAAGATAGAATAAATAATTTAGAGGTGTCCTCAGACGAATCTAACGAAGGAACAATTGTATTCTTGTCCGATGGAATCGCGAGAGTGCATGGCTTAAGCGAAGCCATGTATGGGGAATTGATTGAGTTTCAAGGCGGTATTTTTGGTATGGCCCTTAACTTAGAAAGAGATTCAGTTGGTGTCGTCATATTTGGTGATTACAAACAGTTAGCAGAAGGCGATACAGCAAAATGTACTGGGAAGATTTTAGAGGTTCCAGTAGGACCAGAACTTGTGGGCAGAGTAGTTGATGCCCTTGGAAACCCAATCGACGGTAAAGGCCCAATTGACAGCAAGCTTACTTCGCCAGTAGAAAAAGTGGCACCTGGGGTTATGACTAGAAAACCTGTAGATGAACCAGTTCAAATTGGCCTGAAAGCTGTTGATAGCATGGTGCCAATTGGCAGAGGCCAGAGAGAGCTTATTATTGGAGACAGACAAACAGGTAAAACAGCAATCGCTTTAGATGCGATCATTAATCAGAAGGGCACAGGCGTAACCTGTGTATACGTTGCAGTGGGACAAAAACAATCTTCTATTGCCGCAGTAGTTAGAAAACTAGAAGAATTTGGGGCAATGGAGCACACCATTGTCGTTGCTGCAGGTGCGGCTGACCCTGCACCAATGCAATTTTTAGCACCATACTCTGGCTGTTCAATGGGAGAATACTTCAGAGATAAAGGCGAAGATGCTTTAATTATTTATGATGATTTGTCTAAGCAAGCAGTTGCTTATCGTCAAATTTCTCTCTTGCTGAGAAGACCGCCAGGACGCGAGGCATATCCTGGAGACATCTTCTATTTGCATTCAAGACTACTAGAAAGAGCTTGCAGAGTTAATGAGGAATACGTTACTGAAGAAACTGATGGAAAAGTAAAAGAACAAACGGGCTCCTTAACTGCTTTACCAATTATTGAAACGCAAGCAGGGGATGTATCAGCTTTTGTGCCAACCAATGTTATTTCAATTACGGATGGACAAATATTTCTAGAAACTTCCTATTTCAACAAAGGACTTTTGCCAGCAATGAATCCTGGAATATCAGTATCTAGAGTGGGTGGGGCAGCTCAAACGCCGCTTATCAAAAAACTTGGAGGAGGAGTTAGAATTGCCTTGGCACAATTTAGAGAGTTAGAAGCTTTTGCTCAATTCGCCTCGGATTTAGATGATGCTTCAAGAGAGCAACTCGAGCTTGGTCAAAAAGTAACCGAGCTAATGAAACAAAAACAGTATTCACCGATGTCAGTTTCGGAAATGGGACTCGTTTTATTTGCAGTTGAAAAAGGATATTTAAAAGACGTAGAGTTAACAAAAATTGCTGACTTTGAATCCGCTCTCCTATCTTATATGGCAACCGAACACAAAGACTTTATGGATGCTTTAGCTGTTTCGGGAGAGTACTCTGATGAAGTGCTTAAAACTTTTACCGATGCTATCGACAAATTTAAATCAACGCAAACTTGGTAATCTATGGCTAATACTAAAGAAATAAGAAAACAAATCTCAAGTATTACCAATACGCAGAAGATAACTAGCGCGATGGAAATGGTTGCGTCCAGTAAAATGAGAAAAACCCAAGACAGAATGGAAATGGGCAGACCTTATGCCGATAGAATGCTTTCTGTAATTGGTCACTTAGCCAATTCAAATCCAGAATACAAACCCGTTTATATGTCGGAAAGAGAAGTTAAAGGCATTGGAGTTATAGTAATTGGGTCTGATAAAGGTCTTTGTGGTGGTTTGAATATCAATCTCTTTAGAACTTTGCTGCCTTTTCTTAAAGAACAAACTGACAGCGGAATAAGACAAATGTTTTGCCCAATCGGCACCAAAGCAAAAGTTTTTTTTAATTCCTTTGGAGGAGATGTGGTGGCTGCTTCTGAAAAGTTAGGTGATATTCCTTCTCTCGAAGATTTAATTGGCTCTATTAAAGTTTTATTGGATAAATTTGAACAAGGAGAAATAGATAAAGTTTACTTAGCCAGCAACAGGTTTGAAAACACAATGACCCAGCAGCCAGAAATTAGGCAACTGCTCCCTTTGTTGCCCGAGGACACGCCAGAACTAAAACATAGGTGGGATTATATTTATGAACCAGACGCAAAAGAATTATTAGATGGATTGATGCAGAGATACATCGAGTCGCTGGTATATCAAGCCGTTATTGAAAACATAGCCTGTGAACAAGCGGCAAAAATGGTGGCAATGAAAAATGCAACAGAGAACGCTGGAACGATAATTGATGAATTACAACTTATTTACAACAATGCTAGGCAAGCAGCAATCACTCAAGAACTTTCTGAGATTGTTGCTGGAGCTGAAGCAATATAGATTTTTGAGGTAAAAAATGAGCGAAGGAACAGTAGTACAAGTAATCGGAGCGGTAATAGATGTTGAGTTTTCAAGAGAAAATTTGCCAAAGGTTTATGATGCTTTAACCGTAGAAGGTGAGGGCCTCGTTTTGGAAGTTCAACAGCAACTAGGAGATGGAATTGTCAGAACAATTGCTATGGGCCAAACGGAAGGTCTTAAAAGAGGAGCTAAAGTAGCAAATACCGGAGACGCAGTTTCGGTGCCAGTCGGTGAAAAAACGCTTGGCAGAATTTTAAACGTATTAGGCGAGCCCATTGATGGAAAAGGCGATGTCGGTGAAGATGAGAAAATGCCAATTCATAGGCCACCACCATCTTATGAAGAGCAAGCTGAATCTTCGGAAATTTTGGAAACAGGTATCAAAGTAATTGATTTGATGTGCCCTTTCGCTAAGGGAGGAAAAGTTGGTTTATTTGGCGGTGCAGGTGTAGGAAAAACCGTAAATATGATGGAATTGATTCGAAATATTGCTTATGAAACAAGCGGATACTCGGTATTTGCTGGGGTTGGGGAAAGAACCCGTGAGGGAAATGACTTCTACTTAGAGATGACAGAATCTCAAGTTTTAGACAAGGTAGCTTTAGTCTACGGTCAAATGAACGAACCTCCTGGATGCCGAATGAGAGTTGCTCTCTCTGGCCTAACAATTGCCGAAAAGTTTAGGGATGAAGGTAAAGACGTTCTTTTGTTTGTTGATAATATCTACAGATATACATTAGCCGGAGTCGAGTGCTCTTCTCTTTTAGGAAGAATGCCATCAGCGGTAGGATATCAACCAACCCTTGCTGAAGAAATGGGAGTCCTGCAAGAAAGGATTACATCAACTAAAACTGGTTCCATCACTTCAGTCCAAGCTATTTACGTGCCGGCAGATGATCTTACAGATCCATCGCCTGCGACAACTTTTGCTCACTTAGATGCAACAGTTGTTTTGTCTAGACAGATAGCCTCCTTAGGAATATACCCGGCAGTAGATCCATTGGATTCAACAAGCAGACAATTAGACCCAAATATTGTTGGGCAGGAACATTATGACGTTGCCAAGGGTGTTCAACAAGTTCTCCAAAGATATCTTGAGTTAAAAGACATCATTGCAATACTTGGAATGGATGAACTTTCAGATGAAGATAAACAAACTGTGAATAGAGCTAGAAGAATAGAAAAATATTTATCTCAACCATTTTTTGTTGCAGAAATTTTCACAAATTCTCCTGGTAAGTTCGTATCTATTAAGGATACCGTTCGAGGATTCAAAGGAATCTTAGATGGAGAATACGATGATCTTCCTGAGCAAGCCTTTTTGATGGTCGGCAAGATCGAGGAAGTTGTAGAAAAAGCAAAAACCTTATAAAGCATGGCTACCATTCAGTGCAGTATTGTAAGTGCCGAAAAGGAAATCTTCTCCGAGAGCGTTTCCATGGTTGTTGCAACAGGATCAATGGGCGAATTAGGAATCACGCCAGGACACTCGCAACTTTTAACCGGTATTAAGCCTGGGCCAGTAAAAATAGTTAAAGAGAATGGCGAGGAAGAAGTATTCTTTTTATCCGGTGGTTTTATAGAAGTTCAGCCTGATGTGGTGACTCTTTTGTCCGATGTTGCAATTAGAGCTGAAGACATTGACGAGGAACAAGCTGAAAAAGCCAGAGAAGCAGCTGAAAAAATTAAGGAAAATGCAGACTCCGATTTAGATTTCTCAAGAGCAAGAGCCGAATTGGCTGAAGCTGCTGCAAGACTTCAAACCTTGCGTAAATTACGCAAGAAGTAGTTTAATATCTCTCATAAGCCAATTTTATTGGCTTCTTTTAAAATGAATGTCGACATAATTATATTAGCTGCTGGACAAGGGAAAAGGATGCAGTCTAATTTACCCAAAGTTCTTCAGCCTTTAGGCAACAAACCGCTTTTGCAACACGTAATCGATACTTGCTCTCAAATAAATAAGTCAAAACTTCATATAGTAGTCGGCGGTCATAACAAACTCATTCAATCTTCTGTAAAAGCTCCAAGATCTACTAATTGGGTGCTACAAAGAAAGCAACTTGGAACGGGCCATGCAGTCAAACAAACCCTATCGAGTTTAAGACCTAACTCCTGTGTAGTTGTAGTTTACGGCGATGGGCCCTTGGTAAGAATTAAAACTTTAAAAAAACTTATTTCAAGAACTTCTAGAGATAATTTGTCTCTTTTAACTTTTGAAGCGTCCAATCCAAAAGGTTTAGGCAGGATCATTAGACAAAGCAATTCAAAGGTAGTCGGCATAGTTGAAGAAAAAGATGCATCTGTTAGTGAGAGAAAAATTACTGAGGTTAATTCAGGAATTATGGCCACTTCATCTAAAAATTTAAAAGTTTGGCTGCCTCAACTCAAAAATAATAATGCTGCCAAGGAATATTATTTAACGGATGTTGTTTCTTGTTGTCACAATGAAGAAAAAAGCATAACAGTAATAAACCTTGGAAATTCTGAAGAATTGTTAGGCGCTAACGATGCTCAAGAATTGCAAAATTTAGAGCGCATCTATCAAAAAGAAATGGCAAAAAGTTTCATAGAAAAGGGCGTTAAATTTGCTGATGTTAATCGAGTAGATTTTAGAGGTGAAATAGTTATTGGTAAAAATGTCTTCATCGATATTAATGTGGTTTTACAAGGAAACGTTTCTCTAGGAAATGATTGCATCATCTCAGCAGGCGCTGTAATTAAAGATTCAAAATTAAATAAAAAAGTTAAGGTAGAACCTTATTCGGTAATAGAAAATTCTCAAATTGGCGACAATTCATCTATTGGCCCATTTGCCCATGTTGGCCCAGGGGCAGAATTAGAACAAGGCGTCGAAGTAGGAAATTTTGTTGAAGTTAAAAGAAGCAAGATTGGCAAAAAAACAAAAGCCAAGCACTTAGCCTACATAGGAGATGGCGCATTGGAGGCGGAAATAAATGTTGGTGCTGGAACAATTTTCGTAAATTACGACGGTAAAAATAAGAACAAAACTAAAGTTGGATCAAACGCTTTCATAGGCTCCAATAGCTCTCTTGTTGCCCCTTTGATAATTGGTAAAAACAGCATGATCGGGGCTGGTTCAGTCATAACCAAAAACGTTTCAGAAAATAAATTGGCTTTGGGCAGAAGCAAACAAAAAAATATTAAGAAAAGATAATGTGCGGAATAATTGCAGCAGCTACTGACAGAAGCGTCGGAAAACTTCTAGTTCAGGGGCTTCATAAAATGGAGTACCGAGGTTATGACTCGGCGGGTATTGCTTTGCACCAAGAGGATGGTGTTGCACATTTAAGAACGCTCGGGAAAGTCAATTTGCTCGAAGAAAGAATGATACAAGAAAAGCCGAAAGGCAAAGTAGGCATTGCGCACACTCGATGGGCAACTCATGGCGAGCCTTCTGAATCAAATGCCCATCCTCATTCGTCAAAAAATAGAGTGTTTATTGTGCACAACGGCATCATTGAAAACTACTTAGCTTTGAAAGCTGCTTTATCAAAAAAAGGTTATTTATTTCAGTCTCAAACGGATTCAGAATTGATAGCTCACCTTATTGATAGTTTTCTAAATGATGGCAAAAGTATGATTGAAGGCATGCAGGCGCTTAAAACTAGTCTTGAGGGAGCCTACGCAATTGCAGCAATAGATAAGGAAGACTCAAATTATTTTTATTTAGCCAGAAACAAATCTCCTTTGCTTTTAGGTTTGGGGAAAGATGAGTATTTTGCTGCTTCAGATCCTCTGGCAATTGGCGAATTAACAAATCAGTTTATTTTTTTAGAAGATGGAGACACAGCAGCAGTCTCGGCATCAGGCTTAGAAATCTTTGATGAAAATCAAAAAGCTGTTGAAAGAAATGTCACAAAAATTGATATTTCTGCTGAGACGACTTCAAAAGGGAATTATAAGCATTTCATGGAAAAGGAGATTTACGAACAACCTCAAGCCATCAGAAATACCTTAGATGGAAGAATCGGTGGCGAAGACGTTTTAGAGAATATTTTCGGAGAAGGCTCTTCAAAGTTGCTAGCGGAAGTAAAAAGAATCCAAATTGTCGCTGCTGGCACTAGCTTGCATGCAGGCAGAGTTGCGGCAAACTGGTTTTCAGCAATTTCTCAAGTACCAACGCAAATAGATTTTGCGAGTGAATATACATACAAAAATCCTTATATTGATGAAAATACTTTGCTAGTAACCATTTCTCAATCTGGCGAGACTGCGGATACATTGACTTCTTTGAGGCATGCAAAAAATCAAAGCTACTTAGGCTCCTTAACTATTTGCAACGTACCAACCAGCTCCATTGCTAGAGAATCTGATTTTCTCTTACTCACTAATGCTGGTCCAGAAATAGGTGTTGCTTCAACCAAAGCTTTTACCACTCAGTTAGTCGCACTGATGATGTTGGCAATGTCGATTGCCAAGGCAAAAAATGTTAATCCCAAACTTAGAACAAGAATTGTTACGGCCTTGCGAGCATTGCCTGAGATTGTTGAAGAATCTTTAAAACTAAAAAAAGAAATTCAAGAGATTTCGCCCAAAATTGCAGAAAAAGACAATGCTCTTTTTCTTGGACGCGGTATGTTTTATCCAATCGCTAAAGAAGGAGCATTAAAGTTAAAAGAAATTTCTTATATTCATGCTGAAGCTTATCCAGCAGGCGAGTTAAAACACGGACCACTAGCATTGATTGATGAGAATATGCCTGTCGTGGCGCTTGCTCCAGAAAGCGAATTGGCCGAAAAACTTATTTCAAACTTGGAGGAAGTAAAAGCAAGGAGCGGGACTTTGTACGTTTTTGGAGATGCATCTAGCAATATGCAAATCGATTCTGGCAAGTTAATGACTATGCCAAAATGTGACTTTTTATTGACGCCTATTCTTTATACTATCCCGCTGCAAATATTGTCTTACGAGGTGGCTCTGATCAGAGGTACAGATATCGATCAACCAAGAAACTTAGCTAAGTCTGTCACCGTGGAGTAGATTTGGTTGTACCAGTTAATTGAAGGACTTTGAAAATGACTAGAAATCCGATCTTTTTTACCTTTTTTTTGATATCTATCCTATTTCAAGGTTGTAAACCTGGAATCTTTAAAGACGCGATCCAAGGTGAGTGGAAATACACTCAAAAATATAAAAATTGCTTATCGAAAGTAGAGAAATATATGATTAGAGAAAATGGATATCCCGAATCGGAATGGGGTGAAATTTGGTTTGATCAAGAGATGTATAGAAGGTGCGATAATCTTATTCCAGAGTCTGAAAGAAAAATAATTATAAGGGAAGGAATTTTCGATTAGCGTGAAAAAAAGAAATTCGACAATTAAAACTGCTCAATTACTCTTTTTTAAGTATATTTTTAATTTTAAAAGACACTAAAAACACGCACTATAGGTTTTAGTGCATAATAAATAGACTTTAGTATGTTAATAATTAGTAAAATGAAATTTAAGATTTCAGCATTATATTTCTTAATCCTTTTTTCCCAACTTTCACTTTCTTCAATTAAATATGATAAGACTCCATGGACTTTTGAAGACTCTTCTGTTTATCCTTCTTGTTTAGAAACGGTAAGAGATTCAGGCGATCATTATGAAGCAGTATCAGATTTCTATAAACTAAACGAAGATTATTCTAACTTCTATGACAACCCGGGTCTTTTTTTTGAAAATCCAGTATCTCTTTATCCAAAAAAACCAATAATTCCTTCTTGGTGTGATCTTGATGTTTTCGCTTCTGAAAGTCATTGCAAAGACGGACTTAAGTTACATAAAACTTATCCTTCGTGTAATAACTTGCCAAAAGACTTCAAAATTATCGATGATGGATCATATATTGAAATTTATTTAGAAGATTTTTATTCTGATGGAGAAATTAGTTATTCAGGATTTCAAAAATATCACTTACAAAAAAAAATTTCTGTAGAGACTTGTCAAAAATTAGCGCCTAATGTTCTTGGTAAATGTTTGGATTCTTATTTTCTCGTCAAAGACGAGAATGGAGGAGGATCATTCACATCGAGATACTTTTATGTCTTTGGCATTTTTGACATTGCTGATAAAAAAAACGGCAGTTATGAGGTTCTCCCTTTGAAACAATTTGATTCTTTTGAAGAAGGGATGGAATTCCTATCTAGAATGAACCAATAAATTAAGCATTTTTTTGACCCAATCTAAAGATTATAAAAAAACAGGTACAACCAATTCAACTTCGTCACTGTCGAGTAGATCTACATAGGGGTTTTAGCAACCCCTTCTAAAAAATTTTTTATATGCCCTTTGTTAAAACATTAACAACACTCAGAAGCAAATGGCATAATAAAAAATAATGAAATTAACAGATAATGAAAAACGAGATGTAGTAAAACTTATTGAGGAAGGCAAAGTCTTACCTGAAAAATATCGTTTCTTATTATTTGATGAATCTAAACAAGTAGAACTTACCTGGAACGGCAAATCTGATGAAGTCACAAACGTTGTTCTACCATTTCAAATCATTGAACAAATAGACGAACCAAGAAATGAAGAAGTCAAAATGGCACAAGGGTCATTTGATTTTACATCAGGTCGTCAAATGACAGGTTGGACTAACAAACTCATATGGGGAGATAACAAATATATTCTTTCCTCACTTAAAAACGGTCCCATGAGAGAGGAGATTGAAAAAGAAGGTGGAATCAAACTGATTTATATAGACCCACCATTTGATGTTGGTGCAGATTTTTCTATGAATGTAGATATTGGTGAGGGTTCTTATGAGAAAAAACCAAACGTTTTAGAGCACATTGCATATAGAGATACATGGGGCAAAGGAAAAGATTCATTCCTGTCAATGATATATCAACGATTAGTTTTGATGAAAGATTTATTGGCAGACGATGGAAGTATATTTGTTCACTGTGATTGGAGATTAAATTCTTCCATTAAATTAATAATGGATGAAATATTTGGAGTTGATAATCTGATTAATGAAATTATTTGGAAAAGAAGAGGAGGAGTCTTAAATGAAACAAATCGTTATGGAAATGTTGTGGATTTCATACTCTATTATGCAAAAACTAACCAAAGTGTTTTTTATCCTCAAAAGACAAAAGATGATGAGAATACAAAAGAGTATATAAAAAAGAGGTTTAATAAAACAGAAACTGACGGAAGAAAATATATGTTGCAACCAATGGGTGCACCAAAAGACAGACCAAATTTAAAATATATGTATAAAGGATACAGTCCTCCAAAGAATGGTTGGTTGGTTTCCGAAGACCGAATGAAAGAATTAGATGAAAAGGGATTGTTGTATTTACCTGAGGACAAATCATTAAGAATTTCAAGAAAGATTTATGAGGATGATTACGAAGGGCAATTGGTTGACTCATTATGGACAGATATATTCCCTATAAATCCAGTTGCAAAGGAAAGAATAGATTACCCAACCCAAAAACCTGAAAAACTTTTAGAACGCATAATAAATTCAACAACCATTGAGGGAGACCTAGTCGCAGATTTCTTTTGTGGTTCAGCAACAACTGCAGCAGTTTCAGAAAAATTGAATAGAAAATGGATATGTTCTGACCTTGGCAAATTTTCTATTCACGCATCAAGAAAAAGAATGATTGGTGTTCAAAGAGAAATGAAGAAAGAAGAAAAAAATTGGAGAGCATTTGAAATTCTCAATCTAGGAAAATATCAAAGACAGCATTATATCTATGATGGCAAAGAAGAAAGAGATGAATTGAAACAAAATGAAAAAATAAAAAAAGAAAAAGAATTTGAAAATCTCATACTGGGAGCATACAAAGCAATTAGTGTAGATGGGTTTGCAACTATCCATGGGAAAAAGGGTTCTGACTTCGTTTCTCTAGGTCCGATAAATCAACCTTTGTCTAGAAACCATGTTGAGGAAGTTATAACAGAATGTGTGAAGAATAAAATAACTTCAGTTGATATTCTTGGTTTTGAATATGAAATGGGTTTATTTCCAACAATCCAAGAAGAGGCAAAAGCAAAGGGATTAAGGTTATCTTATAAACAAATTCCAATGGAAGTTTTTGATAAGAGAGCAGTTTCCAAGGGAGAGGTATTATTTCATGATGTTGCATATATTGAATTTAAACCTCATTTTGATGGAAGAAAACTTTCAATTGAGTTAACTGATTTTGCTGTTTTTTATAATGAAGGCAATCTAAGTATTGATGAATCACTTCCAAATGGTAAGTCTAAAGTTGTCGTTGAAAATGGTCAAATTGTGGAAAAGAAAAAAAACAAGGACGGCATTATCTCTGAATCAATTCTTACTACAAGTTGGCATGATTGGATAGATTATTGGTCTGTTGATTTCGATTATGAGTCAAAACCTGAAATTATTAAGTTCAAAACAGAAGATGGAAATGTAGAAGAAGAGTGGACAGGTAATTATGTCTTTGAAAATGAATGGCAATCATTTAGAGGGAAAAAGGGCAAAGATAAATTAGAACTCAAGTCATCTGATAGAGAAATAGCAAAAGATAATACTAAAGTTGCAGTCAAAGTAGTAGATATCTTTGGTAATGACACGATGAAGGTTCTTGAGGTTAAGGTCTAATGGGTTTAGATAAAAACTTTCCTCGTCATCCTCACGCAATTATCAGTCCTGATGTTCGTTGGTATCCAGGCAGTGACGCAATAGGTGAAAAAGGAAGAGAAAAACTTTTACCACCCCTAGTAAATAGAATTAGAAAAGAGGTTTATGACTGGAGAGAAGCAGGTTATCCAAATATATCTGAAGTATCTCAATCCCTTTTAACTTATTGGTTTAAAACAGACCATCCCAATGGGTTTCAATATTATTTTGCACAAAGAGAGTCAGTTGAATCAATCATTTATTTATATGAACATGAAGATATAAGAAACCCATCTGAACTTCTTAAATATGACTCCTCAGGTGTTTTGGTTGATTCTATGTTTGAGGAAACATGGTTAAGACTAGTCGTAAAACAGGCAACAGGAACTGGTAAAACAAAGGTGTTGTCTTTGTTAATGGCATGGTGTTATTTCCATAAAGAATTCAATGAAGACTCTGAACTTTCACAAAATTATCTTCTTCTTGCACCAAACACTATTGTTTTAGACAGATTAAAAGACGATATAGAGGGATTGAGTGTTTTTAACAAAGACCCAGTTCTTCCACCAAATGGTTATGGTGGCAGGTCTTGGAACTTTTATCCAAAGGTTCACATACAAGATAATATTGGTTCTCTTTCAAAAAGTGGAAATATTTTCTTAACAAACATTCAAAGGTTTGTGACAAGAGCAGAAAAAGTTGATGAGAACTCAAGTATGGATTATTTCCTTGGAGATAAACCTGTGACCAAGACAACCGATAATAAAATTCTTGTTCGAGATATAGTAAATAATATTGATGACATTATCGTATTTAATGATGAGGCACATCACATACATGACAAAAAACTTGCATGGTTTAAAACTATTGAGACTATAAACAACAGTCTTGTTCAAAAAGGCAAGAAACTTTCACTGCAATTAGACGTCACTGCAACACCTAAAGACCAAAAAGGAAATATATTCCCTCATACAATTTCAGATTACCCCCTTGTAGAAGCAATTGCACAAGAAGTCGTTAAAACTCCAATACTCCCTGATGAAGCAAGCAGAGGAAAACTTGAAGAGCATACTTCCGCAAAATTTTCTGAACGTTGGAGAGATTACATTGACCTTGGTGTGACCGTTTGGGAGCAAGATTATGAGACTCACAGAAAACTAGGGAAAAAAGCACTTTTATTTGTCATGGTGGACGATACAAAGAATTGTGATGAAGTTAAAGACTATTTGGAAGGAAACTACCCCCTACTCAAAGGTGGGACTTTTGTTATTCATACTAATAAAGAGGGTCGCATTGATGAGGGTGCATCTGCAAAGAGTCAAAAAGAATTATTAGAATTAAGAGAACTTGCAAATCAAGTCGACAGTGATGATAACAATATTAAAGCAGTCGTATCTGTTCTAATGTTAAAAGAAGGTTGGGATGTAAAAAATGTGACTACTGTTGTAGGTTTAAGACCCTTTGTTGCAGCATCAAATATTCTTCCCGAGCAAGCATTGGGAAGAGGACTTAGAAGGATGTATTTTGGTGAAGACCAAACTGAAGAACTTAATGTAGTTGGAACTCCATTATTTATGGAGTTTGTTGAAAGCATTAAATCAGAGGGTGTTATCCTTGAAAAGAGGTCTATGGGAAAAGGTTCAGACCCCTCAGGACCGACAATAATTGAAATCGATAAAGAGAAAGTTGATGAGTTAGATATAGAAATTCCAGTCCTTTCTCCAAGTATTATTCGTGAGTATAAGAACCTTGAGGAATTAAATGTTCAAGAATTTGAATATACTCCTGTTGAATTAAAAGAATTTACTCCTGAGGAGCAAAAAAATATTCTCCTAAGAGATATTCTTGATGATGAGGTAAGAAGAGAAGTAAGGATTGATAGTCTGCATGTAAATGCGACCTCTATCATCACCTTTTTCACAAAATCAATAATGACAGAACTCCGTCTCTATGGGGGACAAGATATTCTTTATGGAAAACTTAAGCAATTCTTAAAAGATAAGTTGTTCGGTCATACGGTTGATCTTGAGGATTTAAATGTTGCACGAAATTTAAGTGAAACTAATGTCAGACATGTAATTAGAGAAACATTTAAAAAACATATAAATGCATTAACAGTAGTTGATACAGGAACGACTGAGGTTCAAAATTACATCAAAGTCTCGAATCAGAAGACATTCAGCATTCCAAGACAAAAAGAATTTCTTCCTGCAAAGAAATCTATCTTTAATAAGATAGTTGGAGACTCTCATTTTGAATTACGTTTTGCAGGGTTTCTTGATGCGGCAGTAGATGTTAATCGTTTCATAAAAAACTATATTCAACTTGGGTTCAAGATGGAGTATGTAAATCATGAAGGTGGTATAAGTTATTACTATCCTGATTTTGTTATTCATCTTGATAATGGAGAGAGGTTTGTTGTTGAGACTAAGGGTGCAGAAAATTTAGATGATCCTAGAAAAATTGAAAGATTGAAGAACTGGTGCGAAGATGCAACAAGATCCACTGGTAAAATTTACCGTCACCTCTATGTAAGGCAAGAGGATTGGGATAGTTTGGGTCTTACACCAAATTCTTTTGCAGAAATAGTTACAGTTTTTAAGGATTTTGAAGGAAAAAATAGACAATAATTTAATTTTCTTAACTTGAATAATATTCAAACCACAGTTTAGATACCTTCTTATCAAGTTCTTGATTTAACCTTTCATCTCTAATTTTCTTCTTTTTTAGAATGGAATAGACACTTGAAGGATAGAATGCATTGCCTCTAGAGGTTTTGATATTTTTTTCGTTAAGTCTATTGGCAATTTTTCTGTAACCCAGTCCTTCTGCTTTGAGTTGCTTTATCTTATTATGGAGAAATGACTGATAGGGAGAATAATGGGTGTGCCAAAGTTGATTGGAATTCACCTCAACATCAAAACACAGATAATCCCCTTTGTAGGATAAAGTCTGTAACTGTGGAGTAGTTGATGATTCGTATTGATAAAAAGTAAAATGGATTATTGGTTTCTGATGATTGCGGCTTTCCTTTCTTTAGCAGGAATGTTATTTCATGGGTTCATCGGGGGAAAAATTTATATCAGCAATGTAAATGATAGCGATATGGAGGCATTAACTAAATCGTTAAGCTTTGTTTCTTGGCACGTGTTCACCATCTTTCTTTTTATAAGTGCTTTAACTTTAATTTATATAGCCTATAACCCAGAATTTGCTATAGCTGCATATCCGTTAATTGGCATCAACCTTTTAGGCTCACTTTTATTTATTTTTCTTGGTTTGGGAAGACATAGAGCTTTATTAAGAATGCCAGGTGCTTTTCTAATGGGCATTACGGCATTGCTTGCTTGGCTGGGAATATGATGAAGCTCAAAGGATTGTATCTACTGGAAAATCCCCCGATACAAATTTTAAACAACTCCGTAGCGGCGAAATAGATCTTCAGGTGGAGTTTCTATTTACGAAAGTTGAAAAGACTAATACTTAGCAGAAAAGGATTTGATGCTAAAGCAGGTGGAAGTGCGTCACCTGTATTTAGCGATGGAAAGATCTTTTCTATACCTATACCTCAAAACCACCCCTCACCTAAAAAGTATAGAGATTTAGACTTTTATGGAGTATCAGGCACAGAATTATTAAAAGAAGTATCTGCCAAGGTTAAACCTTCAGATTATTGTCATAATGACCCGCTGCTAAATGAAGATATTGGTATTTTCGGTCAAGCAGGTTCTTCGCAAACAGAATTAAAAAATAATAGTGTAGGTCCAGGAGACTTATTTTTATTCTTTGGATGGTTTAAGAACTTTTCAATTAAGGGAAGAGATATGCATCATCTTTTTGGATGGTTACAAATAAAAGAAATAATCAAAGGGTCTAAAGCAATAACCACATATCTCAAAGAAGAGAATATTGCTCATCCTCATGGATACGGAGACACTTCTAAATTCTTAAATAATACTATCTATTTAGGTAGAAAAACTTTAGAGATAGATAACAAAAAAGTTTTTGATAGGGGTCACGGTTTATTTAAAAAGACTCATGATGATTTAATTTTGACCGAAGCAAATAAAACACGATCTAGATGGAAACTGCCTTCGAAATATTTTTTAAATACAAAAGGGCTATTCTTAAACAGAATGAAGTGGGAAAATAAAAAAGAATCTACAATCTTTTACAAAGGGTTTGGACAAGAATTCATCCTTGACATTGAAAAAAATCCAAGTGTAAAGACGTGGGCAGTAAACCTAATAAAAAAACACGGATAATTTATATGGAAGATAAAATATGGTTTTAGTAGCGGGCGTGCTCTTAGTTTTGGCATTGATATTTGGACCTTCTTTGTGGGTGAAGTTCGTTATGAGAAGATATTCATCGCAGCAGCCAGAAATGCCTGGCACTGGTGGAGAGCTCGCAAAGCACTTAATTGAACGATTCTCTTTAAAAGATGTGAAGGTCGAAGTAACTGAGCTCGGAGATCACTACGACCCAATTGAAAAAAAAGTTAGGCTTTTAAGAGAGCATTTCGATTCTAAATCATTGACCGCAATTGCTATTGCGGCACATGAGGTTGGACACGCTATCCAGGATCAGCAAGGAGATAAACGTTTGGCTACTAGAACAAAGATGGTCCCCATAGTTGATAAGGTGGCCCGCTGGAGCGTTGCCATAATATCTTTATCTCCAGTGATTGGTATTATTACTCGGCATCCCATGCCATTTTCTTTATTGCTTTTTCTCGGGCTATCCGGCTTTATAGCTCGTATGATGATTCATGCGGTAACTCTGCCAATCGAATTTGACGCAAGTTTTTCTAAAGCCCTCCCTATATTGAGGGAAGGGAATTATGTATCGCAGTCAAACGAAAAAGCAGTTAGTCAAATTCTGAGGGCAGCAGCCCTCACCTATGTTTCGGCTGCGCTAGCTGACATACTAAATCTTAGCCGTTGGATTGTTATATTGTTAAGGCGATGAAATAGATTTAATGGAATAGAGATTTATAAATCTTTATAATCCGGTTCGGAATTTCTTCGGGGGGGATTAGATACTAAAAAATGAAAATAAATGTAGATTTACTCAGATCTTTTTTTGTAGGCATATTTATCGTATTTACCGGATTGCTAACAATGCCAGTTCACGCAAATGAATTTAAAGTTGGATTTGCCGCGCTTTCTATTACTCCTGATCTAATCGATGAATGGGAAGATATAAATAACGATGCTCAATTTGATCCAGATATTGATAAATGGACTGATGTAAACGGTAATAACCAATTCGATGCCGTGTGGATGGCAGGGTTTCAAAATAAACGAGCTGCTCAAGGAGTTAAAGATGACCTTATGGCAGTAGCCGTGGTGATTGATGATGGCCATACTCGCATAGGAATTATTAGCGCTGACACTATTGGGCTAATGCGAAAATTTGTCCTTAACGTTCGTGAGGATGTTCCTAAAGAATGGGGCTTAGATTACATTATGGTGCATGCAACTCATAATCATGAAGGTCCAGATACCCAAGGTCTTTGGGGTCCAAGTTTCTTAAAAAGTGGTGTTGATGAGTTTTACATGGAGCAACTTAAAAGAGATTTCGTAAGCACGTTAAAAATGGCTATAGGCAATTTAGAACCTGCCCAGATGAGTTTGGCTTTAATCCCGACAAATCCACTTACACCAATTAAAGACAAACGAAAACCCATTGTGATAGATGACGACATAAGAGCGATTTTGTTCAATCGTCCTGATGGTTCAATTATTGGTTCGTTGATAAATTTTGGAATTCATGTCGAACTTGCATGGGATAAAAATCTGGAATTAACTGCTGATGTTGCAGGCTACTTAAGAAGAGGCATCAGTGAAGGTATTTACTATGATGATCAATTAATCAAACCTGGACTTGGTGGAACCACATTATGGCTTACAGGAAATATTGGAGGCTTGATGACTTCAGGTCCAACCGATCCAATTTACGATCCTGTTTTGAAAAAAATGATCACTAAACCAAGTCATACTAAAGCACGTACATATGGTTATAGCTTAGCAAATAGTGTCATAGAGGCTTTTCATGCAGGTGATTTTAAACAATCTTCAGGGTCACCCATAACTGTCTACTCTAAAGAAATAGAATTAGGTTTGGAGAATTTTATGTTGACATTAGGCACCCTACTTGGCGTCATTGACACTGATCCTAAATTTAGTTTGATGCCGCCGTTTGTTCGTTATCTCAGTGAGGCGGCATTCATAAAAATAGGAGATGTATCTATTACCGGTGTTCCTGGAGAGCTTTATCCAGAAATTGCTGTTGGAGGTATAGAAAATCCTGAAGGCGCTGATTTTGAAATGGCACCTCAAGAAGTTCCGTATCTTCGAAGCCAATATTCAGACAAACTTAATCTGATGGTAAATCTAGCTAATGATTCTATTGGTTATATTATTCCAAAAAGTGAATGGGACAATGACGCTCCTTGGATCTACGGAGAAACTGAAGAAACTTATGGCGAAGTGGTTTCTCTGGGTCCAAACACAGCACCAAAGATTCATGAAAACATTATTAAATTGATAGAAGAATCAAAAAATTAGCTTTAGAGACAGATTACTTATTTAGGTCTGTTTTATAAGTTTCTGTAAGAAAATATACAGAAAGCAATGAAGCTGCTGAAGCTAAAGCAATGTAAACAGAGACCCAAAAAATATCGAAACTTGTCCAAAGCAGGGTTGCTATGGTTGGTGCAAAAGAGCCTCCTAAAATTGCTCCAATTTGATAGCCAAGAGATGCCCCTGAGTATCTAACTTCTGTGGAAAAAAGTTCGGCAAAAAAAGCTGCTTGAGGTCCATACATCATTCCTAAAAAAGCTAATCCTCCAGTTACAGCCAAAATGACCAGATAAAAATTTCCTGTATCAATTAGAGGAAAAAGAAAAAAAGACCATAATGCCGTTAAGAAGGCACCAGCCATGAAAATCCCTTTTCTACCGTTTTTGTCCGAATAATGAGAGAAGTAAAATTGAAGAGGCACCATAATGGCTGAGCCAATCAGCACAGCGGCAAGCAAATCATTTCGAGAGAGGTCTGTAGTTGCAACACCATAGGCCAGTATGAAAGCCACTAAAATATAAAAAGTTACCTGGATCGAAAGAAATGCTCCTGCAGCAAGAGAAATTCTTCGAGGGTACCTTCTTAAAGCTTCAAGTATAGGCGAAGACTTAATTTCTTGTTTGACGTTGTCTTGAGAACTTTTAGCTGCTTCGAGCTCTTTAAAGGCTTTGGTATCTTCAAGCCTTAATTGGATATACATACTAATTATTACTAAAACAAAACTTATTAAGAAAGGAATTCTCCAACCCCAGGTGAGAAAACTTTCTTCTGAAGTAAGCAAACTCACCGAGATAAAGGCGAGATTAGCTAGAATTACGCCGACTGGAGCACCCGCTTGAGCATAAGCCCCGTAGTAACCTCTTCTGTGACTTGGCGCATTTTCGGTTACCAATAACATTGCACCTCCCCATTGACCACCAATGGCAATTCCTTGACAGAATCTCAAAAAGGTAAGGAGAAGAGGTGCTGCTATACCTATAGCTTCATAGGTTGGTAATAGACCTATTAAAGTTGATGCTATTCCCATTAACATCAAGGCAAATACTAATGTTTTCTTTCTGCCGACAAGATCTCCAAAGTGGCCAAAAATAATTCCGCCAATAGGTCGCGCAATGAAACCAGCTGCAAACGTCATGAAAGATAATATGAGCGCAGTCGTCGGATCGACTTCTCCAAAGAAAAGTTTTGGAAACACTAGCCCAGCTGCTGCGCCATATAAAAAGAAATCGTACCACTCGATACTGGTACCCGATAAAGAAGTAAAGGCAACTTTTCTAATATTTGATTCTGTTTGAATTTCTTTCATGACGTCATAATAAACGCAAATCTTTCTCATTACACTACACTCAAAAAAGTTGATAGTTTAAAAAAAATTGCCTGAAAGAAAAAAATAAGTTGAACTAAACTAAAAGAATTTTAGAATTAAGAAATGAAATCAATTATTACAATTTTATTTTTAATGTTATCTCTCAATACTTTTGCGGAGAAAGTTTACTTTATAAACATTAAAGATGGAGACATTTTGAAATCGCCGTTTCTTGTTCAATTTGGATTGTCAGGCAAAGGCGTTGCTCCTGCGGGGGTTGATATAGAAAATACCGGTCACCATCATCTTTTAATAAACGTTGATGAAATAGATTATTCATTACCAATTCCGTCTTCTAAGCAACATCTTCATTTTGGCTTAGGCCAAACTGAAACAAATCTTGATCTTGCAGAAGGGGAATATCAGTTGCAGTTAATTTTGGGAAATAAATACCATATTCCTCATCAGCCACCTTTAGAATCAAAAAAAATTAATGTTACAGTGATCCCATAAGTGAAAATAATTTGATAACCTAAATAATAAATACAAAAAAAGGAGTTATAAATATGTTGGATGTAAATAGTTTTGATGAATCGAAGATTGATTGGAAGCCGCTGCCTGGACCTGATGGAGAGCCAGCTGATCATATCTCGTTGTCCATATTAAATGTTGATGACAAAGCTAAAATAGTCGATGTTTTATTTAAGTTTTCAGCCAATGAAAAGATTCTGATGCACAGACATACATCAAACTATAGTACTTTCACTGTTAAAGGAGAGTTAAAAACTTATCTTCCCAATGGAGAATTAAAGGATGTCAGACCTGCGGGAGTATTTAAAGCCGGCGAACCAGGGGAAGCTCACACAGAAGGCGGTGGAGATGAAGATGTAGTGGTTTATTTCAGCTTAAGACCATATTCGGCCACAGATCCTATATATGAAATTCTGGACGAAAACTTAGAAGTTCTTCAAGCTATGAATTTTGAAGATTTGAAGGGTCTGAATGAGGAATACTCTTCTTAAGTCTCATAGGCAAAAGTTGTATCCTGAGAAGTATTAATTTAAAGTGACCTTCCTTTGAGGAGAGAAGAAACACATGAAAAACACCCAGTTAATTTCAGATAGGCTGGCCATGACATTATCTATAGCTTGTATAGTGCATTGCCTATTTGTACCGGCTTTCTTAATTTCCTCTGTTGCTTTGTTTTCCATACAGTTTTCCGATGAAATTCTTCATTATTCTCTGCTTTTTATGGCCGCACCAATTAGTCTTTACGCTCTTTATCTGGGCAAAAAAAATCACAAAAGTAATTCTTTTTTTCTGGTCGGGCTTTTTGGATTGGCGGTTCTTTTTTTCGCCTTGTTTAATGAAGGAGAGTACTTAGGCTTTCCATTAGAAACTATATTCACACTAATTGGGTCTGCTTTCCTAATATATGCCCACTATAAAAATTATCGAACTTGCCAAGATTCTGACTGCGATTGTCACGAATAATTTTTTATTTTTGACTTGGAAATCTTGAAAAAAAAATTTAATATTTTCATATGTTAAAGGAAGAACAAAACAGACTGCTCAAAGGTTTGATCAGTCATTTAGACGCTAATACAAATGTTGATGCAGGTGGGATAGTTAAAACACCGGCCGATACTTACACTTGTGAAGAAAGATTTGATTTAGAGTGGAAAACCTTTTTTAAAGATTATCCTCAAATTGTTGGTATGTCAGGAGATTTAGCTGAACCTAATAGTTTCGTAACGATCGAAGATTTTGGTTCATCAATAATCGCTGCACGAGACCCCCAAGGAAAGTTTCGGGCATATGCAAATGTCTGTTCTCATCGAGGTGCTGAAATTGAACAAGAAAAAAAAGGTGTAAAGTCAAAATTTTCGTGTCCTTTCCATGGGTGGACTTTCAATAACGAAGGAGATTTAGTTGGTTACCCGAAAAGCGACCAATTTGGAAAAATAGATAAAGACTGTTATGGACTGACTGAATTACCAAGTCTAGAAAAGTACGGTTTCTTATGGGTGCATCCAAATTCAAGCGGAGAAATTAATTTAGATGAATTATTAGGCGATAAGTTGAATGAAGAATTTGCTGCTTGGGATTTTGATAAATTAGTTCTTTCTCATGAAGATGAATATCAAACTGACATGAATTGGAAATTAGCCATAGATACTTTTGGAGAAACTTACCACTTTTCTGTTTTGCACAAAGACTCTCTCTTTCAAGCTTTTCATGGTAATTGTCAAATGTTTGATAGTTTTAAAAGGAATGGAAGATTAATTTTGTGCAAAAGGGATATCGATGCAATGAGAGAAATGCCTGAAGAAGATTGGAAAATCTGTACAGGAACGTTGCCAGTATATTATTTATTTCCAAATATAATCTTTATGCCAACACCAGAAGGAGCTTTTTTGGTTAAAGAGTATCCTTTAGAAGATTCACCTCATAAAAGTGTTTCAAAGATTTCGTTCTATTTTTATCCAGAAGCATTAGCAGCTGCCAAAAAAATGGGAGTATCGCCAGAAACTGGTCAAAATCCTCTCGAAGAACTCTATACTGCATTTGGCAATGTTATTAGAGACGAGGATTATGTAGCAGCTGCCTCATCTCATAAGGGGCTAAATTCTGGCAACCTTGAATTTCTTACTTTTGGCAGAAATGAGCCTGCTCTTCATCATTATCACAACACCTATAGAGAAGCATTAGGCCTGCAAAAACTACCTCTTATAAAATCTTAATAAAATGATAGATCTTTATTATGCTCCAACACCCAATGGTTGGAAAATTTCTATCATGCTTGAAGAATGCGAGATGGATTACAACGTAATTTATGTCAATTTAGGCAAAGGCGATCAATTTAAACCAGAATTTTTAAAAATTAGTCCAAACAACAGAATGCCGGCGATTGTCGATCATAAAAATCTAATCGATGGGCAGCCAATGAGCGTATTTGAATCTGGTGCAATACTAATGTATCTGGCGGAAAAGGCAGAAAATTTTTTTCCTCAGCAATCTCCTGACAGAGAAAGGGTTTTAGAATGGTTATTTTGGCAAGTTGGAGGATTAGGCCCAATGGCTGGTCAAGTAAGTCATTTTGTTAACTATGCTCCGAATTTCCCAGGTGATCACTCATATTCCGAAACTAGGTACAAGAACGAATACGATCGCTTGTTAGGTGTAATGGATAAAGTTTTGAATGAAAGAGAATTTTTAGCTGGAGATTATTCAATTGCAGATATGGCGTCTTTTCCATGGGTAACCGCCTATAAAAGGTACGAAGTCGATCTAGATTCTTTTGCAAATGTAAGACGATGGTTTGATGCCATAAAAGTCAGACCTGCGGTAAGAAGAGGCATGGATGTTGGAAAAGAAGCAAGAAATTTCGGAGAAGGAATTTCCAAAGAAAGTCTTAAAACTATGTTTAAACAAGATGCCAAAAGTATTTCTGAAATGGCAAAGGCAAAAGAAGAAGATTAAATTTCTAGAGTAAGTTTTCGATTAATTGGAGCCTATCGTTACCAAAATACATATCTTTATCATTGATAAAGAATGTTGGTGAACCGAAGCCGCCTCTTTCCATAAGTTCTTGGGTATTTTCCACAAGTCTATTTTTTGTATCAGACAGATTAATAAACTCAATATAATTCTTTGAATCAACGCCTAAGGCATCAACAATTTTTGCTAAACAATCTTCGCTTGATATATCAATTCCATCTGTCCAGTAAGCTTTAAATATAGACTCAAGATAAGACTCTATTTCAATCTGTTCATCTAAAAAATAAAAAGCCCCCCTCATGGCTCTAACGCTATTGATTGGGAAAATTTTTGGCCAATTTATTTCAATACCTCTTAATTTAGTCCAATCATTCATATCCTTTTGAGAGTATTCTAATTTTTCTTTCACTGGATTTTTTCTACTTTCGTAAACGCTCGGATTGATTGAATTAAAAATACCACCCACTAAAATAGGCTTCCATATAATGTCAAAATCTTTAGTTTTTTTTAAATTTAAAATTCCTTTGAATGAAAGATATGTCCAAGGACTGCTGCAGTCTAAAAAATATTCAATTTTTTTTGTCATCTGTTTGATTTACTCCAGAATAATCTTAACGCCACCTAACAAGATTTCTTCGTTTTGAAAAATTTTCATCGATTTTGCATTTTTTATGATTTGATCTTTATTCAGTGCCTTAATTTTGAAAGCATTGATGCCTTCTCCTCTTCCATCAATGCTTTCTACAAAGTTTATAGTTGATTCTACTAATTGAATTTTCAATTCATCGGTGGCTCTTTTCATTCCAAGAGCTTTTTCCCACTGCATACATAATTGTTCTGGATCTTCAGATTGCATGACAACACCTGAAAGCACATCAACAAGATTTTTGTTTATGTCTTTTTCCCAATTTGTGCCTGCCCAAAGCCAAGCATTTTTTGGATTCATATGATCTATCGATAAAATTGCTCCACCAACCTGCTTTGGGTGAAGATGAATTGTTCGGGCATTTATTTCCTCTTCGTTTCTATTACCATGCCAAACAATTTCAATTCCAGATGACTCAACTCTTTTTTGTTCACTTTCAAAGTCGTCGACATCCACGATGACCATGTAGCCACCATCTCCGTTTCTTTTTTCTAAAAACCTTTCAGCAGTAGTATTTTCTTGAACCGGCATGACTATTTCAAAGAAGGTATCTCCAAGTGGAATCAATACGTTTTCAAGGCCAAAATTAATTAATCCCGCATCGTGATAAGATTCTTTAAGATCAAGAAGGGTACAAATTTGTCTCGCCAATCTGTCTCTTTCTCGAGATACAAATACTAACTGTCTTAATCTCATAATATTTGTAGAATAACAAATAAAAACTAGAGAGGAAATTATGAGAGAGTTAGACACGGGAACAGACCACTTACTTGCCAAAGTAGAAAATGGTGTTGGCTATTTAATTATGAATAGGCCAGATGCACGAAATGCAATGTCGGCTGAGATGAATGAAGCAATGCAAAAAAATATTGCTAATTTTGAACTTAGTAATGAGGTGCGTTGCATTGTTCTTACTGGTGCAGGAAATGCTTTTTGCGCTGGAGGAGATGTTAAAGGAATGTCTTCAAGAAATTCAGAAGGTAGAGGAGATATGACCATTGATAAAGCAATCCATCAACAAAGAGATCACCAAAAAGGCACCTCTGGTAAATTATTTAAAATGCCAAAACCAACGCTAGCTTCTCTACCTGGAGCGGCAGCCGGAGCAGGCTTGTCTTACGCTTTGTCTTGTGACTTGCGTATCATGTCATCAACAGCGTTTATGACAACCGCTTTTGCAAAAGTAGGTTTTTCAGGAGATTACGGCGGGACTTATTTTATGTCTCAGCTCATTGGTTCTGCAAAAGCTAGAGAATTGTATTTTCTTTCAGACCGAGTCTCTGCCGAAGAAGCTTTGAGTTTAGGCCTTACTAATTGGGTTGTAGAACCTGACGATTTAGAGAATAAAACGAAAGAAATAGCAGAGCAGTTGGCAGCTGGACCATCTGTTGCTTATAGATATATGAAAGAAAACTTGAATCGTGCCATGAGCGGAGAGGTGGATGATTGTTTAGACTTAGAGGCAACTCATCATGTGCATTGTGGCGAAACACTGGATCACAAAAATGCCGTTAAAGCATTTATAGAAAAGAAAAGTCCAGAATTTCAAGGGAAATAATTTTAACCAACTTAGGAGACACTTATGTTTTTAGCAATGAATAGATTTAAAATCGTCAAAGGACGCGAAGAAGATTTTGAAAGGATTTGGAGAGAAAGAGACACTCATTTGCAGGGTGTAGACGGCTTTAAAGAATTTAATTTATTGAAAGGCAATACTGAAGAAGATTATTCACTTTATGCTTCTCACAGTGTTTGGAAGTCTAGGGAACATTTTATCGATTGGACTAAATCGGAAGCTTTTCGTCTTGCTCACAAAAATGCTGGCCAACACGCTGAAATTTATATTGGTCCTCCACAATTAGAAACTTTTGAACAAGCGTTATGATTAAAAAAATATTTATTGTTACTTTTTTGTTGGTCGGGTCTTTCATTTCAGCAGATCCTTTGCGTGATGCAGTTGAAAACTCAGATAGAACAGCAAAAAATATTTTTAGAGATGTATACAGAAACCCATATGAAACCATATCTTTTTTTAAGATAGAACAGGATATGACAGTTATCGAATTATCTCCTGGGCGCGGCTGGTATACAGAAATTCTTGCAAATTATTTAAAAGATTCCGGATCGTTAATTGCTGCGCATTTTAATCCAAAAATAGAAAATAATTATTTGAAAAGAAGTCGAGCTAATTACGAGCAAATGTTAAGTGCTAACGAAGCTTTCAAAAAAGTTAAATTAGTTGATCTTGATTCTACTTTGGCGCCAGAAAGCACAGTAGATGCTGTCTTAACTTTTAGGAATCTTCATAATTGGTTGGGACCCACAATGGATGAAATCTTTACAAATAGTTTTAACGCTTTAAAGCCAGGCGGTTTATTTGGAGTAGTGGAACATCGAGCAAAACCTGAGACATCATTTAAGAAAATGAAAAAAACTGGATACGTTACCGAGGCCTACGCAATCCAAGCAGCTGAAAAAATCGGTTTTGTTCTAATCGATAAATCCGAAATTAATTCGAACTTTAAAGACACAACCGATCATCCCAAAGGAGTCTGGACTTTGCCTCCGACTTTGAGATTAAAAGATGTAAATAAGTCTAAATATTTAGAGATTGGAGAGAGCGATAGGATGACTTTATTGTTTAAGAAACCTGAAAATTCTTGAAATTTATAGATCCTAAGCTCTTCTTTTCATGCGACTTCCATGTTTCAAATAAACATCTTTAGCAATTTTCTTGAAATCTTTGTTAGCTCTCATTGACCATATGGTTTCTCTGGCTTTTTTTGCACTAGCTTTTGGATCACAAATAATTTCTTTATAGGTTTCTGCTAGCTCTGCATTATGAATGCTATCTGCCGAGAATTCATTCAATTGAGGAAGTTGGCTTTTTATCCATGAAGCATCCGGATCTTGATCCTTGCTTTGTTTTATAACCGAATAAATCCTTGGTAAATTGATGCCGGTAACGCCGCTTTGCATTTGGACCTGACAGATGTGTATCCCAGGTTCATAATCGATAAATAATTGGGCCAACAACGGAGAAGTTTTTTGCCATGGTTGCCATAAATTATAAGAAGCAAACGACATGATCATTGCCCGCATTCTAAAATTAATCCATCCCTTTTTCTTGAGAAACTGCATGCATGCATCTAGAAATGGAAAACCAGTTTCTCCTTTTATCCATTTCTCGATTATCTCGTTGTTCCCATCTCCTCTCAATTTGTCACACATTGGGTGCATGGATGAAAATTCCAATTCTGGCTCAGTCTCTAATTTTTGAATGAAATGACAATGCCAATGAAGCCTTTTTTTAAAAGAATACAAATCCTTTTTAAAAGATGAATTTGGAATAACTTCTAGCAAAGATTGATAAATTGTTTTTAGCGAAATGGAACCAAAGGCAATATGAGCTGAAAGTCTAGAACATGCAAACTCAGCCTCTACTGGACTAGACATTTTTAAAGCATAACCACTCCCTCTAACTTTTAAAAAAGAATGCATTAGTTCAAATGCTTTTGTTTCCCCTCCAATTTGGCATTCAGTCATTTGTTCATTAAAAGTTAATTTGGAAGAGAACTCTTCAAAGCTTTTTAATTTAATATTTTCAGGCGACCATGGAGTAGAAGTTTTTATTTCAGACAAGGTGGGTTTGGTCATTATTTTTTGCCAATCGATGGACCAAGTATCGCGATTAAAATTTTTTGTTTGAATTCCAAAATTTTCAAAAATTTTTATTCTTTTTTGATTTACATAAAAACGTTTAAAAATATTAGTATCAGTTCGGTAATGGCCGATATCTGTAAAATGATTCATGTAAATTACAGATTTTGGAAAATTAATTTCAATCCAGTTTTTTAGTTCTTCATAATTTCCCTCAAAAATATGTAGAGGTATATTTTTATTTTTTAAGTTAGCTGAAACTTCTCTAAGACAATCCATGCCAAATTTGAGTTGAAAGTAAGATTTCCCGTTACCTTGCCAGTATTTTTTGTCGTAAACATAAACGACTAACGCTTCTTCGGCGTTTGTGCCGTGAAATAAAGCTGGATTATCATGCATTCTTAAGTCGCGATGAAGCAAAATTATATTCATAAGAGAAAGATTAACTTAGAACAATTGAAAAACAGCTAATATCTTTATAAGAATAATAAATAAAAACTTTTAAAAGATTTTTATCTATAAAGATTTTTAATAGGCTTTTGGTTTTTAAAATTTTTAACGTTTTCAAAAAATAATTCAAAAGAACGAGGCAGGCCTAGAAGGGAATGAGCCGAATCATGTGCAGATATGAAACAGTTGTTTGCTGTCCATAAATCTGAAGAAGTATCTAGCGGCTCGATTTTAGTTGTATCCAGAGCTGCTGCAGCCAATTCTCCTGAATTGAGGGCATCTGCAAGATCTTGTTCATTTATTGAATTTCCTCTGCCAACATTAATAAGCATTGCCGAGTTATTTAGTTTCTGCAGAACCTTTTTGTTGATTACATCATCGGTATCTTTGGCATTAGGCAAGGCCATTATCAAAAAATCGGTTAAAGGTAAAAATTCTTCAAGTCGATCCATAGTTAAAACTTCATCAGCAAATTCGCATTCCTGAGGTTTTCTTCTTATACCGATTACATTCATTCCAAAAGCTTTACCAAGTTTAGCTACTTCTTTGCCTATCCCGCCATATCCCAATATCAATAAAGTTTTGTTCGTTAATTCTCCGTCGCCGCCCATGGGACTCCAATTTTTTTCATGCTGAAGCTCTATGTGCTGGTCTATTCTTTTATTCCAACGCAACATTTGAGAAAAAACATAGTGAGAAATGGGGATAGCATGAATGCTACTTGCATTTGCGACAACTGCCTCGGTTTCTCTTAACATCGCCTGACAAAAGGGATCGTCCATCCCGGCATAACCAGTTTGAATAAATTGCATGCGTTTGCACAAATTTAGCAATGGATGAAAAAGCTTTTGGTTATCCCTAATAGCGAATAAAAATTGATAGGAAAGAAAAAGTGCGTCGCACTCTGGAATTAAATCCCAAGATGGATTTGAGGCGTCCTCTGGATCAATAGCAATAATTTCGATAGGAAAATTTAACTCCCTTAGTTGAGAGCCAAAATACTGATCGGTATCTTTGGCAATTACAAGCTTCATAGAATTTAGAAGCTATCTTAATCATTTGAACACCGAAAACAACTTAATATTATTTTCGGCGTTCAAAAGATATCTTAGATTTTTACAGAGTTACTCTAAAACCTATACCTAAATTTTTGCCTGGTAAGGGCACTTCATTCTTAACAGTAGAAGAGTGGTTTCTTGCTATCTCGTCAAAAAGATTGTTAGCAAAAAGCACTACTTTAAAGTCTTCGACTCCCTCAAGAGCAAAAGATCTGCTAATACTAAGATCAAGTAATTCAAATCCTGCAGTAGCTGAATCGCCAGAAGCTGCAAAATCATTTTGTGCGTTTACTTCGGTCAAGTCTACATCGACAGTTAAATTGTCCTCTGTATAAGTTAAAGTGTATATGTCTCTCGCAGGAACCATTCTGGGAATATTTTTGCCATCAGTAAAAGTACCATCGACAGAATCTCTTCCAGCTGTAAGAGCCAAGTTTCCATTCAGAAAATCAAAATCGGTCCCTACTTGAATCTCGTAACCATCAAGCTCGGCATCTTGTTGCACGAAATCTGCTAATTCAAGTTTCATTTCACCAGGACCTTCTTGTCCTGGATTTCGATCTTTACGATAAATATAATTATCAACATCATTTTGATAAAAGTTTATTGATCCATAATAAATACCAGTATCGAAATTAAAACTCAATTCTATATTTTGTGCTTCTTCGGCTTGCAAGGTTGGATTACCAACTTCATTCCTTTGAACAGCAGCATGTTCTCCATCCATAAACAATTCAACTGATGATGGCGCTCTTTCCACAGAACCGAGGCTCAAACTTAAATCGGTCGAAGAACTTAAATCAAAACCAAAACCAAGCACAAAGCTTGTCGAATTAAAATCTAAGTCTTTAGCAACAGTTTTAAACTTACTTTTTCTGTTCACTTCGTCTCTTCTGATTCCAAAATCAAGATCAAAGAAAGAAAGTTCTCTACCGAGATAGTATCCAATGCTTGTTTCTTTACTATCAACACTTTCCATGAAAGCTTCCTCTCCCAGGATAGAAGTATCTTCTTCCATAGTACGAAGCACAACTTTTTGCGTCAAAGCATCATTGGACACATCAAGGATTGCTCCTAGTTCTTGAGCATCATTAAGGAAATCAGTGAACTCGCCATCATGCTTTCCTCCAATATGCAACTCTCTAAGAAAATAATCAGTATCGCTATAGAAATATTCTATTTCGTTAACAAAATCCCCAGCTATTTTGTATGTGCCTTTTAAGTTAATAGTATCTGAATCAGTACTTGACTCGATTCTTTCTTCCTCCACATGTTGTCCAGTCTGTTGTCCTTGTGGAGGATCTTCATGATCACCATGGAAAGGAATACCATAAACATTTTCAATGTTTTTGAACGATAAACCAAAGTGACCCCAATCTTCAACAATTGAGAAACCTCCTTTGTAAGCCCTAGTCTTAGCATCAGAATTTTCTATATAATCTTTTTCGGGTTCTGTATGACCAGGATCATGAATTACCGCTTCATCAGGAATATCGAAATTATTGAAGTTTTGATGTTTGTAGGCATAACTAAGATTTACGCCTTCGATGTTATCGCTGAAGCTTATATTATGAACATCGCCATCACTTACTGAGTTATGTTCTACACCAAGTTTAATTTCCTGTTCAGCAAAGTCTTCTCTAGCTATTGTGTTATCTACTACGTTAACAATACCTCCAAGCGCACCATTAGTATAAAGTAATGAACTTGGCCCTCTTACAATTTCGACTTGTTGAATGTTATTCAAGTCAATGTCGATTGGGTGATCGGCACCAATTCCGGAAACGTCTCTGTTAACTAATCCATTTTCAAGAACTTTTATTCTTGCTCCAGAAAGCCCCCTAATGACAGGTTGTCCGACAATCGAACCAAAATCAGTATTACTCACACCGAGAAGATTATCTATGGATTCCCCCAGACTATGGGTACCAGCTTTATTTAAATCTTCTTCACTAATTATGTGAAGTGGATTTTCTATTTGACTTTTTGTCCCCAAGATTGAAGAGGTTACAGTGACATCTTCAATATCTTGAGCAAAAGCCGGGCTTATCGCCACTATGCTCATCAGTATGAGCACTCTTGTAAATTTTTTCATAATACCTCCTATGAAAAATTAAAATTTAAAAAATTTGTTATAAGTTTTTAAATTTTAGGAGGTGCTCTAGTTAAGTAGGGAGATGAATGAGATAAAAAATAAGAAGAATACTCTTCTTTAAATAAGTTCTTGTTGAGGGTATCGGAAATCTCTAAATGATTGAAATAATCGATTGAAGATATTTCGACAAAATGACAAACAACGCAAAATTCTTCATGATGGTTTTCATCATGATGATCATGGGCTAAGGGTTCTGCAGATACGGAAATCGCAAAAAGCAGAACGCTTAATAATAAAAAAATTCTCCTACCCTTCATTTTTAATGAGCTACTGTATCAGAATTTTTTTGAATACAGGTAAATATCCCTCAGAAATCTCCATTTGATCAGTAAAGCCTTTATTTCTGAGCATTTGATGAGCTTTAGGTAAGTTATACCAAGGACAATAAGTGAATAAATGATGTTCAATATGATAATTTACATTGAGTGGCGCTAAAAAATATTTGAGATACCAAGGCACAAGAGTCGTTCTGGTAAATGTAAAATCGTCACTGCCGCTTAGCCCTGAATGTTCAGTGATGCTTCTGATTCTGTAAAAAAGACTAAAAAAAGTTAGCATTGGTAACCACCATAAAAACAAGTACAGCCATCCTTGATTTAAGGAAATTAAACTGGCAAGAATTATAAAATTGGTGATGAAAAAACCTTTTAATTTAAATACAAATCTTTTTAAACTTTTAAGAAAAGAATCTTCATTGCCCCAAGCAGAAATCAGAACTGCTAAATATCTTCTAACCCCAGCAATGCCGGATAAATCTCTAGTAAATTTTCTAACAAGACTTTCTTTAGATGCTGGAAACGCTTGAGTGAGACCTAAATCAGGGTCCTTTTCAGTATCTGTATGCTTGTGATGTTGAGAATGGACTTTTCTGTAAGGCAATGTATCCGTCATCACTGGATAGGCGCAGAACCATTGAGAAGCAATATCGTTTAATTTTCTATTTTTAAAAATAAGACCATGTGCGCCATCATGCATAAAAACAACCATTTGAAATTGTTTAGCGGCAATAATTATTGCCGAAATAAAAAATGTTAGAGGATTGGGAAATAAAATGAACAGTAAAAAAGACAGTACTACTTGAGTCCACATAGACGCTAAAGTAAAAACATTAATAAGATCTTTTTTCTGTTTAAGTTCGTTTACTTCAGAATCGTTCAATAGTTTATTAATCGACATAGAAGAATTATATAAATTAAAAAAAATAAGTAAAAACTATTTAACAGCTGTTCCGGCAATAAAACTTTTTAATTGCTCTGCCTCTTCACAAGAATTTGGACAAAGAATGTTGAGTTTTTCTAAATTAGCTTGTGCTAATGCAGGCATTTCCAATTCCACGAAGAGTTCACCTTGATATTCTAAAGCTGCTTTGTTATCAGCATCCAGTGATAAAGCCTTCTCATACAATCCTTTTGCTTTTTCTAAGCCTCCAAGCTTTCTTTCACTAAAAGCATATAAGGTCCAGCCGTAGGAATCTTCTGGCTTTGATTTTGTATATGCTTTGAGTACTTTTTTTGCTTCAAAAAATCTTTCTTGCTCAATGAAGTTGAGTGCTCTCGAATAAAGCTTGTCGGGATCGGTTTTTCCATATTTTGCCGAAAAAACAAAAGAAGAAGACATTAAAAACAGAAAAACAATTAAAAATTTTATTTTCATATAAAAATTATAGCCATTACAATTGGAATTTACATTCGCAAGAACTTTATAAAATAAGCTTTTAACCTTTAAAAATATGAATTTAGGATCAACTTTTTTTATTTTAATCTCTGGCATAAGTGCAGGAGTAATTTTGTTTCAATCTTTTGTAGTTGCTTCTTCTATTTTTAAGGTTTTGCCTGAAGATAATGCAGGAATTTTATTAAGAAATCTTTTTCCAAAATTTTTTCAATTTTTAGCGGCTCTCGCTTTGGCCGCTTTAACAATAGGTCTAGTGTATGGGTTGGAATTTTTTCCTTTGGTTTTTATGCAATTAGCAAATTTTATCTTCTTTGTTATTTGTTATTCTTTGATACCGGCAACAAATAGAGCAAGAGATGAAAACAATAAAAAAAAGTTTGGAATACTTCACACAGTAAGCGTTTTACTAACTTTGTTAGCTTTAATAATTAATTTATCTTTGGTTTTTTTAATTTAAAATTGGTCAATGGTTGATTATTTAAAAGCTCAAAAAGTCATTCACTGGTTGATGGCCATAATAATAATGTTGGATTTAAATGTTGCCCAAAAGTTTGGTGGCGACATGGAGCTTTGGGATAGACTTGAGTCTAGAGTAGATCATGCTCAAGCGGGGTTAATAGTGACGTTTCTTTTTTTGTTGAGAATTTTCCTGAGATATAGATACGGTGCTCCAGCGCTTCCTAATGAGATGCCCGGTTGGCAAGTAATATCGGCGAAAGCAGGACATTACGGACTTTATATTTTAATGGGTATGTTAATTGTGACTGGAATTTTGTCTGCCAATTTCACTTCCGATCCGGTTTTGGTTTTTGGGTTGTTGAATTTATCTTCAGAAACTCAAAATATTGAAATGTTCAATCTGATTCGGAGAATTCATGAGTTTTCGACAAATGCCATTATTTTACTAATTGTTATTCATATTCTTGCAGCTCTTTATCATCACTTCATAGTCAAAGATCAGACAACAGTCAATATGACAAAATTTTGGACTTCCAAAGTTAAAAACTAAGAATGAAAAAACTTTCTTTTCTTCTTCTTTTAATTTCAATTCCTTTTCAATCTTTTGCCGATCTTGCTAAATATGAAATAACAGTATTAGCTACTAATATTGCAAACTATGGAGGTTTTGGAGAATGGAGCTTTTCTGCTTTGTATGAAAGCGGGGAAGAATCTATTCTTTTTGATACTGGTTTTCATGAAGATACAGTCATTCATAATGCTCAATTATTAAAGAAAGATCTCTCTAAAGTAGAGAAAGTTGTATTAAGTCACTTTCACTCTGATCATACTGGAGGACTGTTAAAATTAAGAAAAAAATATCGCATTGTAAATAAAAAAGCTTTTTCAAAAGTTTTTGTGGCTGAAGGTTTTTTCCAACAAAGGTTTACAAAAGATGGTTCAAAAATAAAAAAAAATGGAGTTGGCCCTGGAGGGTATGGCGAAGCTTTAATTTTTAAAGAGGAAGCTGAAAGGCTCGGTATAAAGTTTTTTATCGTGGATTCAAATACTGAAATAAGCAAAGACCTGTTCATTACTGGCCCAGTAAAAAGAAAAGTTGAAAAATACATTGGACCTGAAAACTTATATGTCAAAGACAGCAATAATCAACTCCAACCAGATGTCATAATGGATGATCAGTCAATGGGCATGCTTACTGAAAAAGGTTGGGTGATGATGTCTGGTTGCGGGCATGCAGGAATTATTAATAGCGGGGAATCTTTAAAAGAAATTAAAGACTTGCCAATATATGGAGCCATGGGAGGCTTTCATTTGTGGCAAGCAAATGAAAAGACTCTCACTCAGACTGCCAAATGGTTGAAAAAAGAGGGCTTGGGTAAATTCATGGGCGGACATTGCACCGGAATTAATGCTACAAGAAAAATATCAGACTTTGTTGGTTTAGAGCGAGAAGATATGTCCCATACAGCAGTAGGCAGTGTTTTAACAAAAGACTTAGAGATTATTAGAAGTTCCGTAGAGTAACCTTATTTAAAATCATAAGTTTTCTGAAAGAGCTGTAATACCTAAAAAAGTATTACCGAGTATCAAGGGGTCATCAGGTTCGGGATGAGATGATAATTTTACAATTACTACTTTATTTTTTTGGTCTACATATATGGCTTGACCATAGATACCAATGCAAATCATGGTTTCAGGACCACCAACCCAAGTTTGATTTTTGTAGTGAAAACCAGGCAGCCTTAAACCATATTCACTTTTTGAAAAAATATTTTTATATTCGGCAGATTCTTCTAGAGTCGATTTAATCCAGCTTTCTGGAACAATCTGAGTATCATTAAAAGTTCCATTGTTCATTAACATTAAGCCAAATTTGGCTAGATCTCTGGCGCTCGCATTCATTCCAGCTCCCATGTAAAGGAAATCATTTCCGTCTGAGACAATTTGCGCATCGTGTTCAGTTTTTAACTTATCCCATATAAAGGTTTGGAGAAGATCTTGAAATTTCACTTGGCAGGACCTTTCTGCGGCTAAAGCTAAAATGTTTGTGAGGACTGTGCGGTAATCAAAAATTTCAAATTCTTTTTGTGAAGTTTCTTTCAAACTTGCCATAAATTCCAAAAGATTTGTTGGAGAAACTTCACTTTTTAAATCCGGTCTCCAACCAACTACAGCTGCCTCGTGCCAAAATTCTGAAGAAGAATCATTATAATCTTCTGTAAATCTAACAGCAGCAGTCATATCTAAAGCATGTTGAATGGTTGTTCTTTGAAAGGCAGAATTTTGCAGCTCTGGAATATATTGAACTACTTTGTCTTTTGTATTTAGTTTCGCTTTATTCTCTAAAATTCCTATTAGCATGCCAACAAAAGATTTAGATACTGAATTCATTAGATGAAGGTCGTTGTCTTTCATTTCATTTTGATACTCTTCAAAAATTATGTTGCTATCTTTTAGAATCACAAATGCATCGGTGTAACTTGAATCTAGCATTTCTCTTAAGTTAGTCTTTCCTTCAAGACCATCAAATTCAAAAGAATCTAAATTAAGTATATTTTTTGGAATAATGAAAGGATCATCAGATTTGGATAATTTAACAGTCTTAAATATAGAGCTCATATTTCTAAAGCTCCATCTATTATTTGGAGGATTCAGCCAGTTAGTTTTATTTATGTTATCCATCGCTTAAAGAAGAAAGTTGATGTTTCTTAACTTCCAAGCTAGTCTAAACAGGTAAATAAAAAAACAAAAGGACAAACGTATGAAAAAGATTTTAATGGTTTTAATTTTTTCGCTAACACTTTCTTCTCAAGCTATGCATCATGGTGATTCACCAATAAGCGCCGAAGAGTTGGTTAAAAAAGCTTACTCAACTTTTGCTGCTGGTGATTCAAAGGCATGGGCAAAGCTTCATTCGGCTGACTTAAAATTTACAATTTTAGGACAGTTACCCCATTCAGGAACCTATATCGGAACTGAAGCAACGATAAAAAACGTATTTGAAGTAATTCCAGTTTATTGGCCTAGCTTCAAATTAGAAACTATCAATATTGACACTGTAGATAGTAAAACTGGCAAAATAGTCTATGTGTTGAATAAGTTGATGGGCGATAATTTGGATAGTTTTGCACTTCATATGTTCACAGTTGAGGACAATAAAATTGTAACTTTCACTGCTTTTGATGATTATGATTCTATGCGTCAAGCAATGGTGAAGTAAATTTAAAAAATTAAGACATATTTAGATTTGTTAGAAGACTTTTAAACTCAATGATAAATTGAGATAATCAATTTTTTGAAGGTTATATATGGCAATAAATACAGATAATTTTAATTTTGATCCAGATCAATTAAGAGACAAATATAGGCAAGAGAGAGATAAGAGGCTAAGAGCTGACGGCAACGATCAATACAAAGAAGTTGAAGGTGATTTTAAGTACTTTGTTGAAGATCCGTATACAGAAAAAGTTGAAAAAAATTCAGAAAGCTTTATTACTGAAGTTGCAATTATTGGCGGTGGTTTTGGAGGAATTTTAGCTGCTTCTAGACTTAGAATGTCTGGAATAGATGATTTTAAAATAATTGAAAAGGGTGGAGATTTTGGAGGAACTTGGTACTGGAATCGCTATCCAGGAGCATCATGCGATATAGAATCATACATTTACTTTCCTTTGCTTGAAGAAACCAAATTCGTACCTAAGCACAAATATACTAATGCTCCTGAAACCTTAGAATACATTGGTAAAATTTCGGAAAAATTTAAACTTGCAGAAAACGCTATTTTTCAAACTGAAGTGACGGAAGTAATCTGGCTAGAAAAAGAGGGTTTGTGGAAAATATCGACAAATAAGGGCAACGACATTAGAGCAAAATATGTGGTTCATTCTAATGGTCCCTTAAATAGACCAAAATTACCAGCTATTGAGGGAATCAATGATTTTGAAGGGCATACCTTTCATACAAGCAGGTGGGACTATGCCTATACAGGTGGAAGTTCCAAGGGAAATCTAGAGAATTTAAAAAATAAAAAAGTCGCCATTATAGGAACAGGCGCTACGGCAGTTCAGTGCATCCCCCATTTAGGAGAAGCAGCGAAAGAATTATATGTTTTTCAAAGGACTCCATCATCAATAGACGAAAGAAATAACTCTGAAACAGATGAAGAGTGGTTTAAAAAATTAAAACCTGGTTGGCATAACGAAAGGAGAGAAAACTTTGAAGGCTTCTTAACAGGAAATTTCCAGCAAAAAGATTTGGTTAATGACGGTTGGACAGAAATTTTTAGGACTATATTAGGTAGTATTAGAAGCAGTGCACCATCCAAATTAACAATGTTTTTTTGGTTTTTAGGTGGGTTATTTAGAAGAGATTTTTACAAGAAAGGAATTAAAAATTATCTGATGGACAAATTTATCAAACATGTGGGTGAAGATAATTTAATGAATAAAGTTGAGATGGTTGATTTCGAAAAAATGGAAAAAATAAGAGCTAGAGCTGAGGAAATTGTTAATGATCCAAAAACTGCCGAATCATTAAAACCTTATTATAGACAGTTTTGCAAACGTCCATGTTTTCACGATGAATACTTAAAAACTTATAATAGAGAATCAGTGACGCTCGTAGATACTGACGGGAAAGGATTAGATAAGATTACAGAAAAAGGAATTTTCTTTAACGGGAAAGAATATCAAGTTGATTGCATTATTTTTGCAACAGGTTTTGAGGTTGGCACAGAATATACTCGGAGAAGTGGATATGAGATTGTAGGCAAAAATAATTTATCAATTTCAGAAAAATGGAAAGATGGTCTAGTCACATATCACGGTATGCATTGCAGAGGCTTTCCAAACACTTTCTTTTTTGGACCAGCTCAGGGCGGCTTCACAGCAAACTATACTCACTCTTTGGATGAGCAAAGTATTCATTTGTCATATATTTTGGATACGATGAAGAAAGAAGGCAAAAATTATGTAGAGGCTTCAGAAAAAGCAGAAAAAAACTGGGTAAATACTGTGATAGAAAAAGCTAGAAACATGCAGGCTTTTCAAGAGAGTTGTACACCGGGATATTATAATAATGAAGGTAAGCCTAATACATCACCGCAAAATAATCCCTATGGCGGCGGCTCTTTAGAATTTTTTAGTTTAATGAAAAAATGGAGAAAAAAAGGTTCTTTAGAGGGCTTGGAACTTCAAAGTAATTCTTTTAACTAAGAAAAAGAAAAAGGGGAGAACTTAATGGAAACATTTCCAGTAGCTGGTCATTGCGATCCAAAATTTAAAAAAATTGAATCAATTTTTTCTGAAGCAATTAATTCAGGACATGAACTAGGTGCATCATTAGCTATCGAGTATGAAGGCGAAATGGTTGTTAATTTATTTGGCGGACACAAAGATGAAAAAAGAGAAAAAGTTTGGGAACAAAATACTTGGGTAAATGTTTTTTCGGTAACCAAAGCGGTAACCGCCACTTGTATAGCTAAATTAATTGAAGAAGGAAAACTGGATTGTAATGAAAAAGTAACTACTTATTGGCCTGAATATGGAAACAATGGCAAGGAAAATACAAAAGTAAGTGACTTTTTATGTCATCGCGCAGGAATGTTTGGGTTTTCGGAAGGTATTCCAATTACCAATTGGACAAAATTTGAACATTTTAGAGAAGCGTTAGAAAAACAAAAACCTATTCGAGAACCAGGATCGTCTCAAGGGTATCATGCATTAACATATGGATGGCTTGTCGGAGAGATAATTAGAAGAGTGGATGGCAGGTCCGTCGGAAAATATTTTGAGGAGGAAATTGCTGCTCCGTTTGGAATAGATTTCAAAATTGGATTAACCCCTGAAGATTTTTCTAATTGTGCTGATATGATCATGATAGATAGAGACGACGCCCAAGTTTTCCCTTTAGAAAAAATTAAATATATACCATCATTCCTTTTGCCTAGACAACTTAAAAATATGAAAAACGCAATTGTCGGCGGAGACTTCTATTGGGCATTTCAATCATTAGCACAAGGAGCGGGATTAACTGGAGTTAATGATCCAGAATGGCGATGTGCAGAAATCCCTTCCGCAAATGGACATGGCAGTGCAGAAGGTTTGGCTAAACTTTATGGAATATTAAGTTCTGGTGGTTCAAGAGATAATAAAAAGCTCATTTCTCCTCAGACTTTAGATTTAATAACAACGCAAATTTCTAACGGACCTGACACTGTTCTGATGGGAGGTGATGTAGCTTTTGGTCTTGGTTATATGTTGTATAACAAGACTGCTAGAGTAGAAGAGTCGCCAAAGCATACCAAAGGATACTTCGGGCATGCAGGAATAGGTGGGGCAGTTGCTTACGGTGATAAAGATAAAAATCTGGGATTTGCTTTTGTGTGTAACAAAGAACATGAAATCAGGGAGCTCTATAAAACCTCTAATCAAATATCTAAAGCGTTGCATACATTGATTTAAAATGAAAACCCTAAATAAAAAAATAAAATATTTTTTCATTTTTTTATTATTTATTTTTTCTTCTTTTTCGAAATCAATTGAACTTGAAACGGCTGATCCAGAAGAAGAAGGATTTTCTAAAGCGAGATTAGAGAGAATTGCACCCGCAATGGGAAAATATATTAACGCAAATCTCACACCAGGAGTTTTAACAGCAATAATGAGAAATGGAAAAATTATTCATTTCGAAACACAAGGTTATATGGACGTAGAGGCTAAAAAGCCAATGAGAGACGATGCAATTTTTAGAATCGCATCAATGACAAAACCAATAGCATCCATCGCTTTGATGATTTTATGGGAAGAAGGACTCTTCCAATTAAATGATCCAGTATCCAAATTTATTCCTTCATTTAAAAAAGTTAAAGTCAGTACAACTTCAGATGCAAGTGGTAAAACTGGCAAATTAATCGATCCTAAGCGTGAGCCAACTATTAGAGATATGCTCACTCATACTGCAGGCCTTGCAAATAGTTATTTAGGAAATTCAACGGCTTATGATGAAATTATGAATGCAGAGCCTTTAGCTAAAAGTAATGCAGAAAGAATTAACCGACTTTCTAAAATACCACTGAACTATCATCCTGGCGAAAGTTGGGAATATTCCCATGCTACAGACGTTGTAGGACATTTAGTAGAAGTAATTTCAGGCGAATCCTTAGATATTTTTTTAAGAAAACGAATTTTTGAGCCACTAGATATGCGAGATACACATTTCTATCTAGATGATACTAAAGATGGAAGATTGACAGCTCAGTATGCACCTGGCGAAAAAATGAAAATAGAACTTAGAGATCCGGGTTCTGATGAAAGTAGATGGATCCAATCACCTAGATATTTATATAGTGGAGCTGGCGGACTGGTTTCCACTGCTCGTGATTATCTAAGATTTCAACAAATGATTTTAAATAATGGCAAATTAAATGAAGTAAGAATATTGGCTCCCTCAACAGTCTCGTTAATATTAGAAAATCATACTTCAGACTTTTTAATATGGTTATATGGAAAGGGCGTAGGTTTTGGACTTGGCTATGGTGTTGTTACTGACAGAGGGGAGGCTTCGACAACTATGGCGGAAGGCTCAGCTTTTTGGGGAGGAGCTTATTGCACGCTTTCGTGGATAGATCCAAAAAATAACTTAACAGGCTTAATAATGACTCAACTTCGTCCCTATAGGCATATAAACATCAGACAAGATTTTCAGGTTCTTACTTATCAAGCTCTCATAGAATAACGAAAATGAGAATTCACTGGATAATTTCTATATTTTCTTACTTAGCTTTTATAATTTGGTATACCAATTTATCAGGTCCTTTGTCTCCAGCTGAAATTGATCTCGTAATGGAAAGAATAGATAAAGGCGAGTCTACGATTTCTAAAGAAGATAGATCAAACTTCCTAGAATTCCTTCGCAATGATGACGGAGGTGATTTTTATATGGTTAATTTCTTAGACGTTAATGAAAACCCACCAATCATGGAAAAGACGGGTGAGTCAGCTTCAGCATCTGACCTCTTGGATTATTATATGGAGTATATGTACCCAGAATTATTTATAAGAGCTTCTCATCCTGTATTCGTAGGAAATGTCTCTGCAAGTGCATTGGACCACATAGGCGCAGAAGAGACTAAGGAGTGGGATCGAACTGCAATTATGCGATACAGAAGTATTAGAGATATGTTAGAAATAGCTAATAATGAAATATTCTCAGAAAGACACGAATATAAAATAAATGCATTAATAAAAACCATTGCTATCCCGGTAAGTGCGCCTCTTTTTCTTGATTTTAGAATAGTAATTTTCCTATTTTTGTTAACATTAACTTTACTTGTAGACAAATTAAGAGTTCGAAATAAAATTTGATGGAGGGTCAAAATGCCAGCTATTTCCTTTTTGGGTTGGGTTCATACTATTTTGGGTATCTCAGCACTTCTAATAGGTTTTTATTCTTTAGCCAAATACAGATTCATAAAAGCTAAAAACCTTTCAGGTGAAATATACCTTTTTACTACTTTGATTGTGGCAATATCTTCTTTATTTATTTACCACCAAGGAGGATTTGGTCCAGCTCATTTTATGGGCGTATTAGCAATATTAGCGGTATTAGTTGGATATGTGGTGGAAAAGAAAAGAATTTTTGGAATTTTGTCGCCTTACTTAGAAACAATTGCATACACATCCACTTTTTTATTCCATGTTCTGCCTGCCATTACAGATGGACTTAGAAGACTTCCGCCCAACGACCCTTTCATAAATTCTTTTGAAGATCCGCTCTTACTAAATTTCTTTTTGCTCTTTACAAGTATGTATATAGTAGGGCTTGGAATTCAATTTATATTAATTTTTAGAAACAAACATTTAGCTTAGAAAAGGAGAAAAAATGACAGATTTAAAATCAAAAGAAATTAGATCGGAAATAACTAGTGAGGGTAAATTAAACTTATCTATTGTCACCTCGGATGTACCAACTCCAAGTGACGACGAAGTATTAATAAAAGTCGAAGCATCACCTATCAACCCCTCTGATTTGGGTTTATTGATAAGTTTTGCTGCTGATCTAGATAGCATTTCATCTCAAGGTTCGGGTGATGACACAGTTACGTCAATGGGAATTCATCCGGGTTTAATGCAGTCTATGAAACCAAGAATAGATAAATCTATGAAAGTTGGAAATGAGGGCGGAGGAGTCATAGTTGATGCAGGAAAAAATGCAAAAAATTTAATAGGTAAAACAGTTGGTGTTGCCGGAGGAGCGATGTACTCACAATACCGTTGTTTGCCAGCAATGAGTTGTTTGGTTATGAATGAAGGGACGACTTCAGCTGAAGCAGCTTCTTCCTTCGTGAATCCTTTAACAGCACTTGGGTTTACCGAAACCATGAAACTAGAAAATCATTCAGCATTAGTTCACACAGCTGCCGCCTCTAATCTTGGACAAATGTTGGTAAAAATCTGTCTGGCCGACGATATACCTCTTGTCAATATTGTAAGAAAAGAGGAACACGTTGAATTATTAAAAAATTTAGGTGCCAAATATATTTGCAATACTTCAGATGAAAATTTTATAAAGAATTTAATAGATTGCCTGGTGGAGACTGGAGCCACGTTAGGATTCGATGCGACTGGGGGTGGAAACGAGGGTAAATTGGCAGGACAAATTTTATCGGCCATGGAAGTTGCAGCAAATAAAAATGCCACGGAATATAGTCGTTACGGTTCTGATACATACAAACAGGTTTACATTTATGGAGGTCTGGACCCAACTCCAACGGTACTCAATAGATCTTTTGGATTATCTTGGGGGCTAGGCGGATGGCTGTTAACTCCTTTTATAGGAAGGGTAGGAACGGAGAAATTTCAGGAAATGCGAGATAGAGTTGCCAGAGAAATCACAACTACTTTTGCAAGTAGCTACACAAAAGAAGTCTCCTTAGAAGAAATGCTAGAACCGGATGCAATTAAAACTTATGCAAAACAAGCAACTGGAACTAAATATTTAGTTACGCCACATAAGTAATTTATGTTTCTCAGACTATTTGGGGTAGGTTTAATCTTATTGTCTGCAGCTGTGTATCCATTAATAGGAGCAATAGCAATTAGTTCTTCATTCAATGTAACTGAAAAAGCAATATTTTCTTCTTTAGTCTATGCCTTAAGTTGGATAATCCTAATAATAGGAGCTTATTTTGCTGGACCAGAGCTTATAGAAAAATTAAAAACTATGTCTGCAAACTTAAAAAATAGGATTTTTGCAAAAATAAGTAAGAAGGAATAATGAAAATGAACTGGATAATTTTTAGCAGCATCTTTATCTTGCTTATATTAGCTATAATATTTGGACCTAATGCCTGGAGGCTTTACAAAGTGGCTAACCTTTTTGACAAAAAAACTATTTCTTATAACTTCATAAATATGAAGGAGTTTTTTCCAACTTCCACACTAATAAAAGCTTCAATCAGTCCTCATGTCTTTAAAAGAAGAGAAGGTTTTACTCTGCCTGAGTTTTACGAATTTGAAGGAAAAGAAGAGCAGATTCAAGCAGCCATAGATTACTTTAATACCGATGGATTAATGATCTTACAAGATGGTGAGGTTTTATATGAAAATTATTGGAATGAAAATAAAGAAAACAGTAGACATATTATTTGGTCTGTTTCTAAATCTTTTTTGTCCGCTTTGGTAGGAATAGCACTAGATGAAGGTCTGATAGATGATATCAACGATCCAATAATTAAATATCTAAAGGATTTTAAAGGAACAGGCTATGAAGGAGTCTCAATTAAAAATTTATTACAAATGTCATCTGGAATAGAATTTAATGAAGACTATGGAGATCCAAATTCAGATATTAATAGATACGCCAGAGTAACTGCTACTGGAACATCACAAAGAGAATTTGCTAAAACACTGAAGAATTCGAGAGAACCAGGCACTTACAATCATTACATTAGTTTAGATTCTCAAATGTTGGGAATGTTAGTCGCAGAAGTAACTAATTTAACCGTCAAGGAATATCTTCACGAAAAGATTTGGAGTCAAATCGGAATGCAAGATGATGCTTTTTATCTTACCGACAGACAAGAAGTAGAAATGTCTTTAGGAGGTTTGAATGTAACGCTTAGAGATATGGCTAAATTCGGGCAGCTATACTTGAATAAGGGTAGTTGGAATGGAAAACAAGTAGTACCGGCTGAATGGGTTTCAATCTCAACAATTCCATTGGACGAACACGTCCAACCCAATGCTGGAGAAGAATTTACCTCAGATGCCTGGGGCTATGGTTATCAATGGTGGGTTCCAGGTCCAAAAGTATCAGATTATTCTGCGCATGGAATTTATAATCAATTTATTTATGTTAATCCTGAATCAAAAGTAGTAATAGCTAAAACATCATCTAATTATAATTTTGTTGAAGAGAGGCAATATACTAAAGATGCTCATATCGCTATTTTTAGAGCTATTGCAAAATCTATTTCCCAAAGATAGTTTTTATGTTGAATTCTTCAACCAAAACAATTGTTCTTTTAGTGGTTTTTTTGAGCTAACAGGAGATAATGATCGAGATATAGAGTTTATAAAAAATTTAAACCAAAAATACTTAGTAACTTTTAAGGAGGGGTAATTAGTTATGGAAATTTATCAAATTGCATTCATAGGATTGTGGCTTATCCTGGCAACAATCGTTCTCCAAGCAATGATTATGGTGGGAGCACACAGAGCTCAAAAAGATTATAAAGTTGGAAAAATTGACCCTAATTTAGGTCAAGAGTCTTTCTTTTTTAGAAGTCATAGAGCTTTTTGGAATTCATTGGAAAATATCATTCCCTTTTTAGGAATGTCTATTGTTGCAATCTTGGCCAGTTATAGTTCGTTTAAATTAGGAATAGTGGTTTGGATTTATGCAATTTCTAGAATCATTCACATGTTGCTTTACTATTATATAGCTACTGAAAAAAACCCCAGCCCTAGAAGTTATTTTTATGGCTTCGGATTGTTAGCTACGCTTTATTTAATAGTAGACCTAGGAATCTTTTTGATATTTTAGATTCAACATATAATTAACTATGAGTCTTTTAAAGGAAAGTATTTCCTTTGTAATCGTATGTTATAAAAGTAGCGAAGCTTTAAAGTTACTTTTGCTTTCAATTCCAAAAGAAATAGAAGTTATCTTAGTCGACAACTCTCAAGACGAAGAGACAAGAAAAATTTCTGACGCATATGATTGCATCTTAATACAAAACAAAGAAAACATTGGGTATGGTTCAGCATGCAACCTTGGAGCAATAAAAGCTACTGGTAATTATCTATTTTTTGTTAATCCTGATTCTGAGATTCAGCCTAATGCTCTAGAAGAATTGATCAAAGCGGTTAAAACCTATCCCGATGCAAGCGCCTTCAATCCTAAAATTGTCAATAAAGTTGGTAAACAAAGCTTTAAAAGAAGATCTGTCCTTCTTGCAAAATCTGAATGGATGAGCAGAACTTTTCCTATATCCGATAGCGAAGTATCAGTTTTAAGTGGTGCTGCAATTTTTATCAAGAAAGAAAACTTTCTGAAAGTTTCAGGATTCGACGAAGAAATCTTTTTGTATCATGAAGACGATGACATCTCTATAAGGCTAAAAAATGAAATTGGTTCACTAATGTATGTTCATAACTCAGTGATAAAGCACATTGGCGGAAGTTCTAGTTCAAGGAACAAGTCTATAGCGGCAATCAAGGGTTATCATATGGGAAGATCAAGAGTTTATTCACAAAAAAAACATAACCATAAAGCGGTTACAATAAAGAACGTGACACTGGCCATGATTCAAATTTTTTCTCCCGAAATGCTCTTTTCAGAAAGAAAAAGAGCCAAATACATATCTTTTTTAAAAGGCGTACTTGCAGAAATAAATTTATCAGGGTTTAGTAGATGATTATTGTCACTGGTGGAGCTGGATTCATAGGCTCGAACTTTATCTTAAGTTGGTTAGAGAAATTTGATGAAGATATTTTGAATATTGATAATCTAAGTTATGCAGCAGACTTAAATAACTTAAAAAATATTAAACATAACTCAAATTATTCTTTTAAAAAATTAAATATTCAAAACCAAAATAAAATAACAACATTAATTCTTGAATCAAAACCTAGAGCAATTTTAAATTTTGCAGCAGAAAGCCATGTCGACAGATCAATTAAGGGTCCAGAAAATTTTATAAATTCAAACATAATCGGAACATATTCCTTATTAGAAGCATCTCTTCAATATTGGAATTTATTGGGGAAAAAAGAAAAAGATAATTTTAGATTTTTTCACATTTCAACGGATGAAGTCTTTGGATCATTGAATATGAGTGACAAAAAATCTACAGAAGAAAGTCCTTACAGACCCAATAGTCCTTATTCAGCATCAAAAGCAGCAAGCGATCATTTAGTAAGAGCTTGGCATCATACCTTTGAATTACCTACTTTAATTTCAAATTGCACAAATAACTATGGTCCACATCAACACCAAGAAAAACTCATTCCACTAATCATCACTAATGCTTTAGATAATAAAAACCTTCCAATTTATGGAGATGGAAAAAATATAAGGGATTGGTTATACGTAGAAGATCATTGTGAAGCAATTATTAAAATATTAGAAAATGGGAAACCAGGAGAGACTTATAACATTGGCGGCAGCTGTGAAAAAAATAATTTAGAAGTGGTTATTGAAATTTGTAAAATTTTAGATTCTGTAAAGCCAAAGCAAGATGGTTCTTCTTATGAAGAACAAATTAAGTTTGTAAAAGATCGACCAGGACATGATTTTAGATATAGCCTAGATACTTCAAAAATAAAGAAAGATTTTAATTGGAAACCAAAAGAATCTTTTGCTTCTGGCTTAGAAAAAACCATTCAATGGTATTTAGACAGGTTTTAAAATTTATGAAAAAGATTTTAGTCTTAGGATCAACAGGGCAAATAGGAACGGCATTAAAAAATAATTTGACTAAATGGTGCGATGTAACCTTTCTTAATCGCAATGACTTAGATTTTTCAGATATAGAATCTTTTAGTGCTAAATTAAAAGATTTCAAGCCAGATTTTATAATCAACAGCGCTGCTTACACCAATGTTGATCAAGCTGAAGATTTTAAAGAAAATGCATTTCAAGTTAACAGTTTAGCTGTTGAAAAGTTATCTAAATTTGCAAATAGCATTGGATCTGTATTGGTCCATTTTTCTACCGACTATGTTTTTGATGGGAAAAAAAATACGCCTTATTCAGAAACAGAAATTCCTAACCCTCTGTCAATATATGGAAAATCTAAATTGGAAGGTGAACAATTTGTAGAGATGAATTGTTCAAAGTTTTTAATTTTAAGAACTAGTGGAGTGATATCTAAAAATAATGATAATTTTGTTTCAAAAATAAAAAAACTTTCAAAAACTAAAAAAAAGCTATCGGTGATCAATGATCAAATAACGGCTTTAAACTTTTCATCTTATATTTCTGAAGCTACTTCAAAAATATTAAAACAAATTGAAGACAACACAGAAAATGAAAACAGATGGGGCATTTATCATATGTCCGGAAGTGAAGCTGGATCTTGGTTTGATTTTGCAATTTATGCTCAAAAAATCAACTTGTTAAGAGATCCTAGTTCGTCATTTTCCCAAACTAAAATTTTGCCTGTTGCTTCGAGAGAATTTAATCAAAAAGCAAAAAGACCTAATTATTCTTTTCTAACTTCTGATAAATTAAAAAATAATTTTGATATAAGTTTGCCAAATTGGGAAAAAAGCATTTCTGAAGTTATTGGGTGATATGGAAAAAAATAGGAAAGGAATAATTTTAGCGGGGGGAATTGGTTCAAGACTTCATCCTTTAACGCAAGTTATTTCCAAACAACTATTACCGGTATTTGATAAACCAATGATTTATTACCCATTATCAACTTTGATGCTAGCGGGCATCAAGCAAATTGCAATTGTTTCCACTCCTCAAGATTTACCGAAGTTTAAAAAACTTCTTCGAACCGGTAAGCAGTGGGGACTAAAACTTTCTTATATAGAGCAAAAAAAACCTAATGGCATAGCTGAAGCTTTCATCTTGGCTAAAAATTTCATTAAAGATTCTCCGAGTTGCCTTATTCTTGGAGATAACATTTATCATGGAAATAATTTATCTAACATTTTAAAAGAAGCAGACGAAGATAGAGAAAATTCAACGGTTTTTACATATCAGGTAAAAGATCCAGAAAGGTTCGGAGTATTAAATCTTGATAAAAAAGGTAACCCGGTAAAAATTGTAGAAAAGCCCAAATCTCCTAAAAGCAATTTAGCAATAACTGGCTTATACTTTTTTCCAAAAGATGTTGTTTTTCGAACAAAAAATTTGAAACCCTCCAAAAGAGGCGAGTTGGAAATTACAGATTTAAACCAAAGTTATTTAACTGATAAAAAATTAAGAGTTAAAGCTTTAAATAGGGGCTTTACTTGGATGGACACAGGCACTTTTGATAGCTTGCTTGAAGCTTCAAATTTTATTTCTTTAGTTCAAAATAGACAGAATACTATAGTCGCTTGTCCAGAAGAAATTGCCTATGGAAATAAATGGATAAATAAAAGTGATGTAAAGAGAGTAGCAAAACTCATGCAAAGTGCATATGGTCAATATTTAAAAAATTTTATTAGATAATATTATGAAAAGAGATTTGCTTGAGAATGTAAAAGTTATAGTTCCAGACATCTTTTCCGACGAAAGAGGAAGTTTTTCAGAAAATTTCAATCAAAAAAAATTTCACGAAATTACAAATAATGATTATTCTTTTGTCCAAGATAATAAGAGTTTTTCAAAAAAAGGAGTCTTTAGAGGATTGCATTATCAATTAAATCAGCCACAAGGAAAACTAGTGCAAGTTCTCTCTGGAGAAGTTTATGACGTAGTAGTTGATTTAAGAAAAAGCTCTGAATCTTTTGGTGATTGGATGGGAATAATTCTATCTCACGAGAATAATAAGCAATTATGGATTCCTCCTGGCTTTGCACATGGATTTTTAGTTTTGAGTGAAATTGCAGAATTTTTTTATAAAGTTACAGATTATTGGAGTAAAAGTGATGAAAGATGTATCAAATGGGACGATGAAAAAATCGGAATCGAATTACCCGAAACGCCAAAAAATATTTCTAAATCTGATCAAAAAGGAACTTCATTTGCAGATGCAGAATATTTTTTATAATTAAAATTGGAGATAAATATGAATAGAGTGACTCAACATCTAGGTACTAAATATCCTATTATTCAAGCCCCAATGGGCTGGATTGCAAGAAGCAAACTTGCATCATCTGTATCTGACGCTGGAGGCTTGGGAGTGATCGAAACCTCTTCGGGCGAAGTTGATATTTGTAAAGAGGAAATAAAAAAAATGTCAAACCTTACTGAAAATCCTTTTGGAGTAAATTTACCAATCTTATTTTTACAAGATGAATCCATAGTTGATTTCGTCGCAGAATGCGGAGTTAAATTTGTAACCACCTCGGCTGGAAGTCCAGCTAAATACGTTGATAAATTAAAGGGAGCTGGATTAACTGTGTATCATGCTGTTCCTAGTTTAGCTGGAGCTTTAAAAGCTGCAGAAGCTGGCGTTGACGGATTAGTTGTTGAAGGAACGGAAGGTGGCGGTTTTAAAAGTCCGGAAGAAGTTGGCTTGTTTGTATTGATTCAGGCAATAAGAAAAAAAGTTGATTTGCCTATAATAGCTGCAGGCGGAATCGCTGATGGACAAGGAATGGCAGCAGCTTTTTCTGTTGGTGCCGAGGGTATTCAAATGGGAACTAGATTTGTTTCCAGCAAAGAAAGTCCAGTTCATGAAAATTGGAAGAACGCTATATTAAATGGCACTGAATCTGACACTTATGTATTAAATAAGACTGGTTCTCCTTGTCTGAGAGCTATAAAAACTGACTATACAAAAGAAATATATGAAAAAGGTTCAATGGATATGAGTGTTTTTGGAGGAGTTCAAGATTTGTATTTTGGTGGAAATCTAAATGCTGCTCCTGCCTTAACGGGGCAATCTATGGGCCTAATAGATGAAATTAAGTCTGTTGAAACAATCATTAATGAAACAGTAAAAGAATTTAATGCTACTTGTGAAAAACTTAGCTCGGTAAAGCTCTAATTTAAAAAAACTATTTGTTTCAAAATCTATAGAAAACAATTAATCTTAACGACCAATTTAAGAATTTTTTAGTTGTGAATTTTATTTTTGAAAATATTACTACCATTATTCAAGCACTTGCCGCCTTTGGGGCAATAGGAACAGTTTATTTTTTAGTTCGCGAATTGGGAGAACAAAATAGGGTTTCAAGGGCTAATGTTCGTCAAAATGTCGCTGATAGTCACCAAAAAATGGCATTGGCCGGAATGAAAAAAGATATTGTAAAGATAAAATTAAAACTTAGAAAAAATGAAGAATTAACAGAAATTGAAGACGCAACTTATTTATCCTACTTTGCAGTTATGCTCAGATCCAGAGAAAATCAATATTATCAATACACTATTGGAATGTTAGATGAAGCAGAGTGGAATTCTATGCTTAAATCATTTAAAACTTTGTTCAGATCCCCCTATCATCTTAAATTGTGGTCTTTTATGAGAGACACTTTTGATGAAGAATTTGTAGTAATTGTTGATGAAATAATTGAAGAATTATAATGATTAAGCAAGGTCAAGAATTCTATTTAACGGAGTCTCTTCAACAGCATCCTAGCGCTTTTATTATTTTTGATAAGGATTTAAAGATTAAATGGATGAATAATTCGTCCAAATATATATTTACTTGTGAAAATTCAAAAGATTTAGCAATTAAAGGAGTTTTTTCTTTGGGAGAGTCAAAAAAACTTGAAGAAGCAAATATTGCATCATCTTTTGAATCAAATATTGAAATTCAGCTAAGAAAAATCATTTTCTTTTTAAGATCAAGAGTTCATGAAGTCCCTTTAGAAGACGGTTCATCATTTTTTCTTCTGGAAGTGATAACAAATTCTAAGGAGTCTTTAGAGGCTATGAAGGGAACCATCACTTGTATTGAGTATGATCGAATAGATTTAGCTTATCAAAAACAAATAAATCTTAAAACAGGAAAACTAGTTGGTCTGGAAGCTCTCTTAAGATTAAGAGATAAAGATGGAAATATAATTCCAAATGATAAATTTATTCCCCTAATTGAAGGCGAAAGTTTATTTTCTCTTGTAGTAATGTCTTCATTGCAAAAACTTAAAAAAGCTTTTGAACTTAAAAATGAATTTGATATGAATGGAGTAACCATTTATTTAAATGTCTCAGCACATACTGCGATGCAGGAAAACTTTACAAAAATTTTTGCTGATTTTGTCAAAGACTTAAATTTAAAACCCGGCGAACTAGGATTGGAAATAACCGAAACAGCAGAATTAGCAGACGTTAAAAAAGCTGGAGAATCTTTTCAAAAATTAAAGGATGTTGGTATTCCATTAGCAATAGATGATTTTGGTGCTGGCTATTCTTCGCTGAGTTATTTAAGAGATTTGCCCGTTGATTCAGTAAAGTTAGATAAAGTATTTGCTCAGACTATATCTGAAAAAACTACTTCTGAATTAATTAAATTTGTTGTTAGTGTATGCGACACGCTGTCTTTAAATATGTTGGGCGAAGGAATAGAAACAGATGACCAAAAAGAAAAATTTATTAAAATAGGATGTCCCAATGGACAAGGATATTTAATGCATAGGCCAGAATTTATAGAAGATTTAAAAAAAAGCTTGTAATGGAAATAAATCAAGACAAACCTTCCAAAGGAGCAGAACAAATACTTCTTGCTCAAATAAAGCAAGAGTTTACTGCTCCTGCAGATGCTATTGAACAATATATAGATTTAGTTTCTCAATACATTGAGGAAAATAATATCGCTGTTGAGGACGAGGTAGAACAAATAAAAACAGGACAAAAGAAACTTCTTTCTCAATATGAGGAAGCTTTTAGAGAAAATACCAAAAGTGATTCACAGAAAAATAAAACTGCTGAAGAATATTCTGAATTGAGACATAACTTGAGAACGCCTCTAAATGCAATAATTGGCTACAGTGAGATTTTGATGGAAGATTTTGAAGATGATCTTTCTGAAAGCTGTATAAACGATCTTAATAATATTCTTTCTCACTCTAGAGAAACTGAAAAAGCAATAGAAAAATTTGTTGATTTCATTAAAGGGGACCTCAAACCCGAGCCAACAGATGACTCTGGCCAATCAAATGTAAAAAACGCTGAATCACTTTTTAAGTCTTTGGGAGATTTGGATTACAGTCTTGAGATTGATGATAATCTAAAAGATGCCGATATATTAATTGTTGATGATAATGTAACAAATTGCGAAGTTCTGCAAAGGAGGTTATCTCAACACGGTCTTCAGTGTAGGGTTGTATATGATGGGGAAAATGCACTTAAGGAGGTAGAAAAAAAAACTCCAGATTTAATTTTACTAGATGTCATACTCCCAGATATAAATGGTTTAGAGCTATTAAAAGAATTTAGATCTAAGCATACCGATGACGAGTTACCAATAATAATGGTTTCAGCTTTTAATGACGTGGATAGCACTGCCAAATGTATAAAGCTTGGAGCAACAGATTATTTGCCAAAGCCACTAAATGGAACAATCTTGATGGCTAAAGCAGTTGCAAGCTTAGAGGCAAAATATTTTAGAGAGGCCAATAGAAAATTACTAGAAGAATTGCATGTTCGTGCCACCACATGCCCTTTGACAGGAATTGCAAATCGTAAAGTCATATTTGACCATGGAGAAAAATCTTTCTTGGAAAAGAAGAAGGAGAAGGGAAAAGATTTTTCTCTTTTATCCATTGACATAGATTTTTTCAAAAAAGTAAATGATACATATGGGCATCCCGGCGGAGATGAAGTTTTAATAGCTTTTTCAAAATTATTAGAAGAAAAAGGCAAACCAAATATTGTTGGAAGAGTTGGCGGGGAGGAGTTTATGGTGATTATTATGCATAGTGAATCTCAATCAGTAGAGGAGTTTTGTTCTCTTCTTCGAGAGGACGTAAATAATTTAGAAATACCATTCCAAGATGTCGTTATTAATATTAATATAAGTGGTGGTGTAGCTAGTTCTGAATCAGCTGAAAGTTGGGAAGATATGGTTAATCTTGCGGACGAAAGACTTTATAAGTCAAAAGAGAATGGACGAGACCAAATTACATATGACTGATTAAGGAGAGTAAAGTGAAGAAAATTTTGTATGTAGAAGATAATGAAATGAATAGAGATATGCTGGGCAGAAGATTGTCTAGACGAGATTTCGAAGTGATATTTGCTTTTGATGGTCAAGAGGGATTGGATAAAATGAAGTCTGAAAGTCCTGATTTAGTTCTGATGGACATGGGTTTGCCAGTTCTGGATGGTTGGGAAGCAACAACTAAAGCGAAAGAAGACCCAGAAATATCAGATATTCCAATAATAGCTTTAACTGCTCATGCAATGGAGCACGACAGACAAAAAGCTTTAGATTGTGGAGCTGATGATTTTGATACCAAGCCGGTAGATTTTAAAAGACTGCTAGAGAAAATAGAGCAAAAAATATAATCAACTTTTGCTTAAAATTTTCGATACCATTCCGGGTAGCTGATTTATAGAAACATCATCCTTCTTGATCAAGCCCTCTACATTTTGCTTTAACAATTCCTCTTGAACATCGGTTAAATCTTTTCCTGAATAAACCAAGACGTTTGGCCTTTCGCTTTCGTCCTTAATTTCGATAAGATTTTCTAGAAATTCAAAACCGTCCATCCTAGGCATTTCTAAATCTAAAACAATTAAAGCGGGATCTTTATCCAGTTTTGAAAGACCATCTTTACCATCTTTAGCTAAAACAGCTTCGTAACCTGCGTCTACTAGAGCTCTTTCTAAAATGTCTCTGGTATTAGCATCATCATCTACCACTAAAATAGTTTTATTTTTATCGTCTGCACCTATTAAATAAGAAACTGTCTTTAAAAACTTTGCTCTATCGATTGGTTTCGTTAAATAATCATCTGCTCCCAAAGAAGAAGCAAGTTTTTCCTGAGACATTTGGCTAACCATTACAACTGGGATATTTTTTATTTCCTCATCTGTTTTACATTCTTTTAAAATAGACCATCCATCCCTTCCTGGCATTAAAACATCTAAAAGAATTAATTTAGGCTTCACTTCACGAATCATTTTCAAACCTTGCTCACCATCAGTAGCCCCAATCAATCTCATGCCTGCTTTAACAATTGTTCGTCTAATTAAATCATGCATTGCAACATCATCGTCTATCAGTACACATATATTTTCGTCGTCAATGTTTTCTACATTGACTTCGGAAATATCTTCTTGTTCAGAACAAATTCTAGGAATAAAAATAGAGAAAACTGAGCCTTTACCTTTTTCAGAAGAAACCCCGACATCGCCACCCATAAGTTGAGCAAATCTTTTGCTTATTGGGAGTCCCAAACCGGTTCCTCCGTGAGTAGCAGAGGTTGAACGTTCGGCTTGAGTATATTCTTCAAAAACCTTTGCAACTCCTTCTTCGCTCATTCCTTCACCATCATCGGTTACTTTAAATTCAATCATTTCAATATCATCTTTAACAAAGGAAGAAACATCTAAAGTTACTAAGCCATTCTCTGTAAATTTGAAGGCATTACTCAGAAAGTTAGTAACACACTGCCTAAGTTTAGTTTCATCTTGAGTCATCGAACCAATCGCGTCTTCTATATTTATTTTAAAACCATTATCATTTTTTGAAGCCAAAGGAGAGTTAACATCCTTTAAGGTATCTACTAATTTTTCAATTTCAAAACTAGTAAGATAAAGTTCCATTTTTCCAGCTTCAATTTTTGAAAGATCTAGAACGTTGTTAATTAGAGACAATAAATGCGTACCAGCGGAAGTGATCTTTTGAAGATCTGGCATTAAATCGTCATATCCAAGGTCTTCGCACTCCTCATAAAGCATCTCTCCATATCCCAAAATAGCATTAAGCGGGGTTCTTAGTTCATGACTCATATTTGCAAAAAACTTACTTTTTTGTTCGTTTGCCTCTTGAGCTTCGTCTCTAGATTCTTCCATTTCTTTTGTTCTTGAATCTATAAGAACTTGTACTTCGTCTGCCATTCTAGAAAAGGCCATTGTCATTAATTCAACAGATTTATCTTCGCTTGACTCTTCTTCGTTATCACTAGCGAGATCTTGCATTTTCTTTATATCATTTAGTATCAATGTTCTTGAATCTCCTTCAAGCTCATCAGCAAGAATCGACATTTTATTGATAATTGCTTCGTCTCTTTCTTTTCGGCGTCTTGCTTGCTCCTCGCGAATATTCTCCATCTCTGTGAGATGGCCTCTATATATTTCTAATGCTTTTCCTAATTGACCAACTTCATCATCATCAGATGTTAGGAAACTTCTTCTTTCAGGCATATTTTTAGACAAATCTCCACTAGTTAGAGCTTCTAAGACTTCAATAGCTTTGTTAATCGATCCGAACGTGCTAGCTGTAATTAGCGACATAATTAAAATTACTAACGTAATTACTATAAATATTAAAGTGTAGATAATATTCAAAATATTATTTTCTTGAGCAATACTTGCACTTTCATCTTTAAAAATGAAAAATTGAGCCATATCTGCTGAGGTATAAGAACTCAATGGGAGCATTGTGATCGACGAGCCTAGATCTGCATCTCTTACATTACTTCTGTTCCCATAATCAGTTAGATAGCTTTCTGCTTTCTGAACAAATAATGACAAATCATTTTCATTCCCAAAGGAATCAACTTGTTCTTCATTTAGTGCTGATTCGTATCTTGCGTAGTCATCTCCTAAGGAAATAATTCCTTGAGGTGTTCTTACTGCTGAAATTAATTCAAATTCATCTCCAAAAGTCTCTAAGGATTTTCTTATATCTATTCCCATAACCATAACAGCTTCAGCATTATTGCTAAAAGCTTTAACCGGAAATGCCATTGCTTGATTTAAAGTCGATATTTCTTTTCCAGAGACGTCAATAATCGTAGAGAGAGTTCTTCTAGGTCTTCTACTTGCATCGGTTATATATTCTTCTAGATTTGAAAAAAAATCAGGTTCAGCTTTTGGGTTGCATGGATCAATACCTGATAAATCCAATGCACTACTACAATAAAATCTATTTCCATCAGGGTAATAAGCCATAACATAACTTAAATTTCCCTCATCTAAATCAAATTCAAACATTAGATCCAATAGATATCCCGCTTCCCCGGTATTTTTGGTTGTAATAAATTCAATTAAAGGATTTTTATATTCATCTTCAGGAGAAGAAAGTTCCTCTTCAGGAAAAATTTCATTTTCAGGATCCCAGAAAGTTCCTCTCTCTCCGCTAGGCAGCCAGCTAGAAATGGTATCAAAAGATGTTTCTAGAGTTTGAAACCAAGCTGCTTCATAAGTCGTTACGAGCGATTCAGAAGAATACTCTCTTTGAGTATTTTCTCTCCATGAATACAAACCATATAAGACTGCGGCAAGCAGAATGTTTCCTACTAAACCAATTAAAATTAGTGTAGTTCTAATACGCATTTAGCGTTTAATTAAAAATTTTATTGTACTTTGAATGTAAGCTTTACTTGAACATCGTTAACTTTTACAGAAACTCCTTCATAAACAGGAGGCTCATAAAGCCATTTTCTTATTGATTTCATAGCTGCTCTTTCAAACAATCCAGCTGGTTCACTTTCAACGACGTAAGGATCAATTACTGAACCATCGGTATCGATATCAAATTCAATTAACACATAACCATCTTTAGCTAGCCTTAATGCTTTTCTTGGGAACTTGGCTGGCTGCGTATAAATTCTGTTTACATCAATTTCTATCTTGTCATCTTCGCCGACATATCCAACGTCTGCAAAAGAAGAACTAGTAAAAATAAAAAGCGCAATGCCTAAAAATAAGCTTTTTACACTTATATCTTTATATAAATTTTTCATTTAAATCTCCATGAGAAAGAAAATATTATAAAACGTATCAATTTCAACGTAAAATCATAATTTATGAAACATAAAGTGAGCGAGATGCTTTTGAACCAAAGATATTGGGATATTTTTACTGTTACCGATAATTGTTCTGTAAAAAAAGCTATAAGGATGATGGATGAAAAAAAAATTGGAGCTCTTCTGGTTCACTGTCCTGAAAGTAATAATCCGCAAGATTTGACTGGCATATTGACAGAGAGAGACATTATCGAATTGTTGTCTAGAAGTGATGAAAATCTTGATAATTTTAAAGTCAAAGATATCATGTCAGAAAATATTATTAGCGTTACTTCTTCTCAAACAGCAGAAGATGCATTGTCTCTTATGATAGAAAATCAAATAAGACACTTAGCTGTAATGGAAGCAGGAAGTCTAGTGGGAGTTTTGTCAATGCGAGATATTTTGAAAAAACAATAGTTTAAAACCCAGTACTGTCTTTTGAAAAGTTTGATGGCACTGCTTTTTCATTTAATTCTGGATAATCAATTGTGTAATGCAAACCTCTACTTTCTTTTCTTCTTATAGCACTTTCAATGATAATTCTTGCTACTAGTACAAGATTTCTCAATTCTATAAAATCAGAAGTGATTTCATAGTTTTTGTAAAAATTTTCTACTTCTTCAAATATTAGCTTTATTTTTTCTTTAGCCATTTCGAGTCTATTATCGCTTCTTACGACGCCTACATAATCCCACATTAGTCTTCGTGTTGCGTCCCAATTATGAGCAATAACAATATTTTCTCCTGCTCTTATTACTTTTGAGTTATCCCAAATAGGCAAATCAATTATTTCTGAGTCAAAATTTAATTTGATACTTTTAGCAGAGGATTTTGCAAAAACAACACATTCTAATAAAGAATTGCTAGCCATTCGATTTGCTCCGTGAAGACCAGTACAAGAAGTTTCGCCAATTGCATATAAGTTTTTTAAATTTGTTTGTCCGTTTAAATCAGTTTTCACTCCTCCACAAGTATAATGAGCTGCAGGAACAACCGGAATAGGATCTTTTGTAATATCAAAACCATATTCTAAGCATTTTTTTAAGATTGTAGGAAAAGCCTGTTTTATTTCTTCACTATCTTTATGACTGATATCGAGAAAAACATTATCATTTCCAGTTTTTTTCATTTCAGCATCTATTGATCTCGAAACAACATCTCTAGGAGCAAGTTCTTTTCTTGAATCATAAGCCTCCATAAACTGGTTGCCTTTATAATTTTTTAGTTTTGCTCCTTCGCCTCTGAGAGCTTCACTTATCAAAAAAGATTTTGCATCTGGATGATAAAGACAAGTAGGATGAAATTGATTGAATTCCATATTGGATAGTTCGCATCCAGCTCTCCATGCTAAAGCTATTCCATCACCACTAGCTCCATCTGGATTACTAGTGTAAAGATATACTTTGCTGGCTCCGCCTGTTGCTAAAACTGTTGCCCCAGCAGATATCGATAATACTTCCTCTTTCTTCTTGTCGAAGACATAGGCGCCTCGGCATTTTTTTTCTTCAATTATTAAATCAACAGCCAAATGGTTTTCTAATATTCTAATTTTTTTATTTTTTAAAACTTTAGCAGCTAAGGAATCGGAAACTTCTTTACCTGTCGCATCGGCGGCATGAATTATCCTTCGATGAGAATGACCACCTTCTTGAGTTAAATGAAAATCATTTGTTGTATTATTTTTTGTGAAAGTTACGCCAGAGTTTACTAACCAATCAATTGCAGATTTACCATTTTCTATACAAAATCTGACAGCTTTTTCATCACAGAGACCATCTCCTGCAATTAAAGTGTCTTTGATATGACTTTCAGTAGTATCTTCTTTTGCAAGAACAGCAGCAATTCCCCCTTGTGCATACCAAGTTGAACTGTCAACTAATGTTTCTTTTGAAATTATTAAAACATTGAATTTATCAGCTAATTCTAATGCAGCTGTTAGCCCAGCAGCACCACTTCCTATAATTAGGACGTCTGTTTTTATTAACATTTAGAAAAAAAATCTTATTAAAAGCGATATTGATAGTATTGAAACAAGCGCCCAAATAAAAATTTTTAATAATGGACTTCTTCCTTTAGACCAGTCGATTCTGTCCTCTCGATTTCTCTGCTTAGCAGATGCTCTTAACGGACCAAGAAAAAAAAATATGCCCAATGAGCTAATAGCTAAAAGCCCAAAAAAAATAGTGTTGAAATCCACTATCTACTTCTTAATTTTGCCAAGAGTCTTAGCATTTCTAAGTAGAGCCAAATCAAAGTAACCATTAAAGAGAAAGCTCCAAACCACTCCATATACTTAGGCGCCCCTTGTTCTGAACCTTGTTCGATAAAATCAAAATCTAAAACAAGATTAAGCGCTGCAATAGCAACAACGAATAAGCTAAATCCAATTCCAAATAAACCATTGGAATGAATAAAACCAATACCAGAAGAGCCAAACATGTTCATAACCATACTCACTACATAAAGCAATGCTATACCCATAGTTGCTGAAACAATCATTAATCTAAAATTTTCAGTAGGTTTGATAATTCCGGTTTTATAAAGAACTAATAAAGAAGCCAAGGTTCCCATGGTAAGTCCAACCGCTTGTATAACAATTCCAGGAAATTGAAGTTCAAAAATAGCAGAAATAGCCCCCAAGAATAAACCTTGACTTAATGCATATAGAGGAGATGTAACTGGAGCCCAAGTTTTTTTAAAGATAGTTGCAAGAGCAAAGCCAAACCCAAAAATTGCCCCACCGATAGCAATTGGCATGACAGTTTCAGGCAATCCAGTTGAAAAGAATTGATTCCAAGTATAAGTAGCCGTGATCATAACTAGTATAAGCAAAATTCCAGTTTTATTTACAGTTCCTTGTAGGGTCATAGTTTGTCCTGGAACTATTGAGTCAGGAGTAAAATTAGAAAAAGTAGCATCGTTCATCGCAGGGTTTCCAGATCTGCCGAACATATTTAGAGCATTGTGTTTAGACATATTTTAAATAGTTAGTTTAGGTTAATTTTAAAACATTTATGGAATTAGCCAACTGCTTTTTAATTGATTTGAACTCCAATCAAATAATGATCTTCGATGTCCTGCGCCTTTTAAAAAGAGAAACTCAAGAGAGTCGTAGCAAAATAGCAAGACAGCAAAATTCTCATAACCAAGTTCTATGTCGATTTCTTCTTTTACTATATCGAAAGACTCTGGGGAAGAAATTTTTAATCCCGGAGAGTCTTTGACTGAATAGCAAACTTTTGACATTTCTCTGGATTGAGACCATGCATTTTTAGAAATTTCATCCTCGATGTGAATATAGGTTTTTCCTTTTAATCTAATTTGAACTTTTAGGTCCGGATCATAACCATGGATTGAAGAAATAGAATTTTCTTTTAATTCATCTATTTTCCCAGATCTATTATCAGTGTGAAATCTAAGAATTCTCTTCTTTGCATTAAATTCTCTAAGGACAACAGTTCGTGTAGAAATCGTTTTGTTTACAAAAGTTGATAAAACAGGAGTATGAAATAATGATTTGCTATTGTTTACACCATCAGCGATTAGATTTTCTGCTTCAAGCAGAGTCAATTCTAAAGAGTTATAAAAATCTAATTTTTCTGACATTATTCTCGCGTTTACTATTTATAGCTTAAACTATAAAAAATGGATATTTCATATATTTTAGACGATTTAAACGAAGTACAAAGAGATGCAGTTACAGAGGAATTACCTTATTCACTTGTTTTAGCTGGAGCAGGCTCAGGAAAAACTAAGGTAATAACTCATAAAGTTGCCTGGTTGAGTAAAGTTAAAAATATCAATCCTTTAAGTCTTTTAACTGTCACATTTACTAATAAGGCCGCTAAGGAAATGCGAGGTCGGATTGAATCCATCCTTGGCGAACAATTGAATCAAATGTGGTGTGGTACTTTTCATGGCTTATTCCATAGAATGCTGAAGATGCATTGGGAAGAAGCTGGCTTAATTAAATCGTTTTCTATCCTTGATGGCGATGATCAAAACAGAGTTATTAAAAGAGTGATAAAAAAAATGAATTTAGATGAGGCTACTTGGCAACCCAGACAAACACAATGGTTCATCAACAAACAAAAAGATGAAGGTCGAAGAATCGCTAAGCTTCCTAATAAAGCTACTTATGTTGAAGAAAAAATGGCTGATATTTATTTGGAATACCAAAAGACGTGTGAGGAAGAGGGCGTAGTTGATTTTGCTGAAATTCTGTTGCGATGTTACGAGATGCTCAATAAAAATCCTGAGCTTTTATCGCATTATCAAAAAAGGTTTCAACATATTCTTGTTGATGAGTTTCAAGATACGAATGAAATTCAATATCTTCTATTAAAGCAGCTTGTTGGCAAGAAAGGACACATAACGGTTGTCGGAGATGATGATCAATCCATTTATAGTTGGAGAGGTGCAAAAAGTTCAAATATCAATAGGTTTATCAAAGATTTCAAAGGAGTAAGAACTTTAAAGTTAGAACAAAATTATAGATCTACAACAAATATCCTAGCAGCCGCAAATGCAGTAATAAGAAATAACCCGGAAAGATTAGGCAAAGAACTTTGGACAGAAAAAGAAGAAGGAGAGTTAATAAAAGTCTACAGAGCTTTCAATGAAAGAGATGAAGCAAAATTTATAGTGGATATTATTAAGAGCTGGGTAGACGAGGGTAGAAATTTATCAGAATGCGCCATCATTTACAGATCCAATGCGCAGTCTAGGGTTCTTGAAGACTCCATTTTAAGATCTGAGTTGCCTTACAGAATATATGGAGGCGTTAGATTTTATGAAAGATTAGAGATAAAAAACGCACTTTCATATGCAAAATTAGCTGTTGATAATCAAAATGACACTGCATTTGAAAGAATTATAAATGTTCCAAGCAGAGGTATAGGCGCTAAAACCATGGATCAAATTCGTGAGCTAGCCAGAGAAAATAACCTATCTTTATGGAGAGCAGCCAAAAAACTGTCGGACAATTCAGGACCCAAAGTTTCAAATGCACTTAAAGAATTTTTCTCTGTCGTGGATAAAATTTCCAAGATGGCTGATAACAAAGAAATCGAAGAATTTTTTGAAAAACTTGTCGATTTATCTGGTTTAAAAGAATTTCACGGAAAAGAGCCGGGAGAAAAAGGGAGATCTAGAGTGGAAAACTTGGAAGAACTTGTATCAGCAGCAGCAGGTTTTTTTTCTATTGGCGAAGATGCCGATGACGAAAGGTCGCAACTTGAATTGTTTCTTGATCAGGCATCGTTAGATGCAGGAGAGAATCAAGCTAAAGAAAACGAAGATGCAATTCAGATGATGACTTTGCATTCTTCCAAAGGACTTGAGTATCCATTGGTTTTTGTTGCTGGATGCGAAGAGGGACTTTTCCCTCATAAAAGATCAGTGGAAGATCCTCGACAGTTAGCCGAAGAGCGAAGACTTTGTTATGTAGGAATGACGCGAGCAATGGAAAGACTATATTTAACCTACGCAGAAGTAAGGAACGTTTTTGGAGTAGATGGCTTTAGTCCAGCTTCAAGATTTTTGAAGGAAATTCCCGAAGAATTTAAATACGAAATTAGAATAGCCTCAGAAAATATTAGTCAGGCAAAATCTTTTTCTCCTAAAATAGTCGGTGGAACGGATCATAAAGTTGGAGGTTTTGCGCTTGGCGATAGAGTAGGGCACCCATCTTTTGGAGAAGGCGTAATTTTAAATTATGAAGGTGATGGAAGTAATGCCAGAGTGCAGGTTAATTTTGATACAGAGGGTACAAAATGGTTAGTTTTAAGTTTTGCAAAACTAGACAAAATTTCTTAATTTTATTTCTAAATTTTGTTTTTATTTCTTGTTCGGCGCAAGAAACTTCGAATCAAACTTCAGAGGTTAAAGAAAGTTTTAAATGGCGCATGGTAACGACTTGGCCAAAAAATTATCCGGGCGTCGGCTTGGGAGCTGAAAACTTAGCCAAGCTTGTTGATGAAATGAGTGACGGAAGGTTGCAAATAAAAGTTTATGGTAATGGAGAATTAGTTCCAGCATTAGAGGTATTTGATACTGTTTCCAGAGGTAGTGTAGAAATGGGTCATGGTGCAGCTTATTATTGGATCGGAAAAGTTCCAGCAGCACAATTTTTCACTGCTATCCCTTTTGGCTTAAATGCTCAAGAAATGAATGCTTGGCTTCATTATGGAGGTGGCCAAGAATTGTGGGAAGAACTTTACGAGCCTTTCAATTTAATTCCTATAGCTGGGGGAAATACTGGTGTACAAATGGCTGGTTGGTTCAACAAAGAAATCAATAGTTTAGAAGATTTAAAGGGAATTCGAATGAGGATACCTGGCTTAGCTGGCAAAGTTTTTACCAGAGCTGGTGGAGAGGCCGTATTGATGCCAGGTAGTGAAATTTTTACAAATCTTCAAACTGGTGTCATTGATGCTGCTGAATGGATTGGCCCCTATAACGATTTAACTTTTGGATTTCATCAAGCTGCAAAATATTATTATTATCCAGGTTGGCACGAGCCTGGACCTACTTTAGAAACTATAATTAACAAAGAAGCTTATGACTCTTTACCAAAAGATCTTCAGGTAATTTTAAAAACAGCATCAAGAGCTATTAACCAAGATATGTTGGACGAATACACTTCAAGAAATAACCAAGCACTTATATCTTTGATAAATGATCACAACGTAGAACTCAGAAAATTACCGAACGACGTGCTAGCTGCATTTAAAAGAATAACCGAAGAGATATTAGTCGAGATGACTCAAAAAGATGAATCATCAAAAAAGATTTACGAATCTCTATCCAATTTTCAAAAAAATGTTTCTCAGTATCATGAGATATCAGAGGAAGCTATTTATAAGCTGAGATAGAGTTAATTTTTCTAATAATTAAAAGACCTATGAGTGTGGTGAAAAAAAACCTTAGAAAAAAAAGCAACGCTGCAGGAAGAGTTAACAGCCAGTTAATGTAGTTGCTTAATAAGTAATTAAGTGCTCCAAACCATTCGAATAAATAAAGAGCTACTTGCCAATATTCTAAAAAATAATTTTCTACTGTTATCGGACTGACAAAAATGCTGTGAATGAAAAAAAGTACTAAATAAAAATCTCCCCAAATTAAAAAGTAACCAAAAGCTTTTAGAAAATTAAACATCTGCCAGGGCTCTGACCTCTTTCCAAACCCTTAGAATATTTTCATTTAATATTTTATCTATTTCACTCTCTGTGTAGCCTCGAATCAATAGTTCTTCAATTAAATTTGGAAATTTTGATACATCATTTATATCTTCTGGTAACGGAACTTCTCCATCAAAATCAGAACCAAAACCAACATGATCGATGCCAACTAAATCTCTTACTCGATCAATGTGATCGACAACATTTTTGACAGAAACTTCAATATCAGGATTATCTTTTCGATTGGCGACAAAATCAGAACCAAAACAAAGCTGAATAACTCCTCCATTTTCAGCAAGAGCAATCAACATTTCATCAGAGACATTTCTCTCCCAACCCGGAGTGAAGTGTCTTAAAGAACTATGAGTCGCTACAACTGGTGCTTTACTTAGTTCAAGTACTTTCATAAAAGCCGCATCCGAAACATGAGAAATATCAATCATCACACCTTGTTTATTCATTTCTTTAATAACCTTGAACCCAAAAGGACTTAAGCCATCAGGCCATCTCTTATTTTCATCGTAAGAACTATCAGAAATATGATTACTTTTTGAATGAGCAAGAGTAATGTAATTAACTCCCAAATCTGCAAAAAACTTAATATTTTCTAAATTACCTTCAAGAGGAGCTCCATTTTCTATTCCATAAGCCATTCCAACTAAATTTTTATTACTCTCTAAAGTTTCAATATCTTCAGGATTTCTAATAAAAATAAATTTATCTGGATTTTCTTCAATGATTTCATTCATCATTTCAATTAATTCTATTGCTAAATCATAAGAAGTACCTTCGGGTTCCGTTCTAGGAGGAATCCAAATACTTTGAAAAGTTAAGTTTAATCCACCTTCAATCGCTCTTGGATAATCAAAATGATAATTTGTGCTTCCAGTAATATCATCATTAGTGCCAGTATTGTTTCTTTGTCTCCAAATCTGAAAAGGCGTATCTATATGTGTATCAATTATAATTTTTTCTTGGCTAAATTTTTTTGCTTTTTCAGAAAGGTTTTCTGCACATGAAAATAAAACAAACGGAATTAGAATTATTAAGAACTTTATGTATTTCATTTTATAAATATATCAAATTTAAAATTTTTTTTAATCAGTAAATTGCTGAAGGAAGATAAGTTGCCATAAAAGGAAAATATGCAACTAAACAAAGAATAAATAGTTGAATCAAAATAAAGGGAAGAACACCTTTATAAATAGTTTCTGTCTTTATTCTTTCTGGAGTTACGCCTCTTAAATAAAACAAAGCAAATCCAAAAGGCGGCGTTAAAAAAGAAGTTTGTAAATTTATAGCCAGCATTATTCCTAACCACAATGGGTCAGCCCCCATCGCAATAAGAATTGGCCCAACAATTGGAACAACAACAAAGCTTATTTCAATGAAATCTAAAATAAAACCTAATAAAAAAACTAAGATCATTACAATTAACATAGAGCCAAAAAGCCCTCCTGGTATGGCATCAAATAAGTTTGAAATTAATTCTTCTCCTCCATAACCTCTAAAAACTAAGGAAAATATTGAAGCACCGATTAAAATCATAAAAACCATACTGCTAATAAAGGCGGTTTGTTTCACTGCATCCGATAAAACCAATAAAGATAATTTTTTGTTTAGTCCAGCAATTAAAATAGATCCCATTGCCCCTATTCCTGCTGCTTCAGTAGGCGAAGCTATTCCTAAAATAATCGATCCCAAGACAGAGAAGATCAGCAAGAAGGGCGGAATTAGAATCTTCAATATATTTTTAAAAGAAACAGAGGCTTTGGTTTCACTAAAATCAATATTTTTGTTTGAAATGTTTAAAACAAAATAAAAAGAATATGCAATTACTAAGAGCAAACCTGGAATAATTGCCGCAATAAATAAATCACCCACAGATATAGATTTGGCAGAGAAATTACCCATACTCAATTGAGCTTGTTGATAGGCTGTTGCTAAAACATCACCTAATATAACTAAAGCTATTGAAGGCGGAATAATCTGCCCAAGTGTTCCTGTGGCAGCAATCAAACCAGTTGAAACCTCTTCTGAATAACCTTTCTTCAACATAACTGGTAAAGAGATCAAGCCCATAGCTATTACCGTTGCTCCTACTATTCCAGTACTAGCTGCTAATAAGGTGCCAACAATGATTACTGAAATGCCTAAGCCACTTTTAAAATTTCCAAAAATCTCCGACATTGACTCAAGAAGTCTTTCTGCAATTTTTGATTTTTCTAAAATAACTCCCATGAAGACAAAGAGAGGAACTGCTACCAAAGTTGCATTAGTCATAATTCCAAATAATCTATTTGGAATTGTCTCCAACAGGTAAAGATCAAATACTCCAGATATTGCTCCTATACCTGCAAAAATTAATGAAACGCCACCCAAAGTGAAAGCAACCGGAAATCCTAGAAGCAAGCTGGCACAAATAACAATAAATAAAATTAGTGGAATGAACTCAATCATCATTAAAATAAGAAAAAATAGACGCTAGACTTTGCAGGATTAGAATTACAGAAAAAATCAAAATACAGCTTTTGTATAGATAAATAAATGGCAGTCCTCCTGGTTCGGGAGAAACTTCATAAATGGACCAGGAAAATGAAACATAATTTAAGGACAAGATAAATATTGTCCATGCCATCGGCTGAAGAAAAATCAAGTTACCGATTAAATTAATTATTTTTTTATTTTTTTCACTCGATCGTCGATAAAAAATATCTACTCTTACGTGTTCATCGTTTTCATAGGCATATGCTGAGCAAAATAAAAAAGCTATACCATGAAGATAAATAACCATTTCTTGAAGACCTACAACCCCAATGCCTAAAAAGTATCTTAAAAAAACTATCAAGGTTGTAAGAACAATCATTAAAAAAATGGCCCATGAGCTTATAATTCCTAAAGAATGAGGAAAAATTGTAAGTAAATATTGAAATGTTTGATTAATATTTTTCATTTCGATTTTATGATTTAATAATATCTATGATTATTGTTTTATCACCTGCTAAAACCTTAGATTACGAATCTCCCCTCAATGGGTTTGATTATACAACTCCTAACTTCTTAGGTAAGTCAGAGTCGTTGATTAAAATAATGAGATCTTATGAACCTGAATACATCTCCGATTTAATGGGCTTAAGCGATAATCTTGCCTTTTTAAATTTTGAGAGATATCAAACTTGGAAAAAACAAAACAAACCTTCTAAAGATTCAAGACAAGCGATATTCGCTTTTAAAGGAGATGTCTATCAAGGCTTGGACGCGAGCAATTTATCAAACTCAACTATTAATTATTCTCAAAATCATTTGAGAATACTTTCTGGCTTATACGGACTGCTTAAGCCTTTGGATTTAATTGCACCTTACAGATTAGAAATGGGTACTAAGTTGAAGTCTGGAGTGATAAATGGGTTGTATAATTTTTGGAAACCCGAATTAACAAAAGCTATCAATTCTGATTTGGCGTCTCAAAAAGAAAATACTTTGGTTAATTTAGCTTCAAACGAGTATTTCTCAGCTTTGGATCAGACAATGATAAACGGAAAAATCATTTCTCCAGTTTTTAAAGATTATAAAAATGGAAAGTACAAGATAATTAGTTTTTATGCAAAAAAAGCGAGAGGATCGATGGCTAGGTTTATTTTGGAAAATAAAATAGAACATTCCAAAGAGTTAAAAAACTTCAATTTGGATGGTTACAAATTCAGCAAGGAAGCATCTTCTGAAAAAAATCCTACTTTTTTAAGAAAAGAAACTTAAGTTATTTAGCGGAAGACTTTCCGTAATCTTTGATCTCCTGCATGTCTTGAAACTCAGGATCTCTCTTTTCCATATTCGACATCATTGCTTCTGCCATGTCTTCTTGAGGCAGCATAGCTCCACTCCAAAGAGCGTTATATTCTAATCCCTCTGCTATGGTGTGATCCCTAGAAAAATTTAGAATCGCCTTTGTGCCGTAAACAGCTAAAGGGCTTTTGGAAGCTATCACAGCTGCCATTTCTTTTAAGCCAGATACCATCTCTTCATGGCTTTCATATATTTTATTGACTAAACCAGCCTCCAAAGCTTCTTCTGCAGGCATTCTTCTTCCGGTGTAAGCGAGCTCTCTAACTTTTCCTTCAGGAATAACTCTAGGCAACCTTTGAAGAGTTCCAATATCTGCTGCCATTCCAATATTTACTTCTTGAATACAAAAGAAAGCATCTTTAGTAGCAAATCTCATATCAGCAGCTGTAACTAAATCTAGTCCGCCACCAATACATCCACCTTGAATCCCAGCGAGTACTGGTATTCTCAATTTTTCTAATTTGGAGAGCATATCTTGCAATTCTTTAGCTACTCTATAAAGATTTTCTCCAATCCTTGCTTTATCTGGAACATTCGTTTTCTTTTCCGAATCACTACCAAGAGTTCCAAAATTTTTAAGATCCATACCTGCGCAAAAATGTTTGCCAGTTGAGGATAGAATCAACACCCTCAGAGAAGCATCTCTATCTATTTCATCTAAAATTCTCGGCAGTTCATACCAAAAATTCATAGTCATTTTATTTA
>CABZAV010000004.1 GCA_902523885.1 uncultured SAR86 cluster bacterium
TGGTCAGAAATTTTTATCTGTATCTTGGTTATTTCACCTATTTATTTTTTAGTAAGATTGGCTAAGAAAAAATATATGCCTAAGTAAGATGAAAACATTTACAGAAATACTAAATGAAGCTGCAAAAGAAGTTAATGAGATTGATATTTTTCAATTAAAAAAACTTCTTGATGAAGATTATCAATTTAAATTGATAGATATTAGAGAAGATAATGAGCTCTTAAATGGCAAAATTAATTCTGCACAACATATTGGTAGAGGAGTATTGGAAAAAAATATAGAAGCTAACGTCCCTGATAGAGAAGAAGAAATAATTTTATATTGCGCAGGAGGAGTGAGATCTGTCCTAGGATGTAAATCGTTACAAGATATGGGATATAAGAAAGTCTATTCATTAAGGGGAGGCGTTGGAGAATGGATAAATGCCGATTTTCCGCTAGTCCCTAATGATTAAGTTGTATGAAAAACTGAAGACTTGTGTCTTTTTGTATTAAAATAAGATATGGAAAACGAATTTGATGTAGTTGTTGTTGGTGCGGGAATTTCCGGAATCGGAGCTGGGGCTCATTTGAATTTAAAATGTCCTGATCAAAGCTATGTAATTTTGGAAGGCAGAGAAAAATTTGGAGGAACGTGGGATCTATTCAAATACCCTGGAATAAGATCAGATTCTGACATGCACACTCTTGGGTATTCGTTTAAACCTTGGGTGCATAAAAAATCCATCGCCAATGCACCAGCAATTATGGAATACCTTGAAGAGACAATTGATGAATACGAATTACACCAACATATTAGATACAATCATCACGTTGAAACAGCCAATTGGTGTCCTAAAGAAGGTAAATGGATAGTTTCAGTCACTGACAAAGTTAATAACAAGGAAATTACTTTTAAAGGCAAATTGCTTTACATGTGTTCTGGATACTATAAGTATGCTCACGGATATGAGCCAGAATTCAAAGGATCAGAAAATTTTGAAGGGCAGATTATCCACCCTCAGAAATGGTCAGAAGATGTTGAGTATGAAAATAAAGAAGTTGTAGTTATCGGAAGTGGAGCTACTGCTGCAACTTTGGTTCCTGAATTGGCAAAAAAAACGAAACATACAACTATGCTTCAAAGATCTCCTACTTATTTTGTTTCTGCTCCCGATGAAGATTATTTAGCTAACAACCTAAGAAGGTTTATTCCTGACAGATTGGCTTATTTTTTAATAAGAATAAGAAACATTTCTTGGCAACGATTCTTTTTTAAGAGAGCAAGAGCTTATCCTGAACAAGTAAAAGAGCGAATTCTTAACATGGTCAAAGAAGAACTGCCTGAAGATATTGTAAATGAACATTTTACCCCTTCGTATAATCCTTGGGATCAAAGAATATGCCTCATACCAAATAGTGATTTTTTTGAGTCTATCAAGGCTAAGACTGCCTCTGTTGTTACCGATCATATTGAAAAAATAGAAGAGAAAGGTATCAGGTTGAAATCAGGAAAGTTTTTGCCGGCAGACTTAATCGTTACCGCAACTGGTTTAATATTGGAATCTTTTGGTGGAGTTAAAATGAGTGTTGATGATAAACCTATTGAAGCTTCCGATACTTATACATACAGAAGTCTTATGTATAGTGGCATCCCCAATCTTGTAAGTTGTTTCGGTTATATTAATGCCTCTTGGACATTGAAAGCTGATCTTACAAGTGAATACGTTTGTCGTTTAATTAAACATATGAAGAAAAATGATTTTGAAGTTGTATGTCCAAAATTTGAAGTTGATATTGAAGAATCTGATGATTTTTTAAATGGTTTTTCATCTGGTTATATTAAAAGAGCTGCTGATGCTCAACCAAAGCAAGGTAAAGAGAAACCTTGGATTAATCTTCAAGACTACTTCAAAGACTGGATAGATATAAAGTACAAGAAGTTGGATGATGGTTATCTTAATTTTTCTAAATTAGAAAAATAAAAATTTAGAACAATTTTAACAAGGCGTTTCCATGGCCTAGGATTTTCTCCAAATCATAATTCTCAAAAAATGAACTCTACAAACCTCAAAAAGACCAACATTTTAGGTAAAACTCTGCCTGAGATGGAAGAGCTCTTGGTTAATCTTGATCAGAAGTCATACAGAGCTAAACAAATTTTAAAATGGATTCACCAAAGAGGAATTTGTAATTTTGATGATATGACAGACTTGTCCAAAGAATTAAGAAATATTATGCAAGACAATTTTATCATTGAAGCGCCTAAGATTTCTTACGAAGAACTTTCTGAAGATGGAACAAAAAAATGGATTTTGGATGTAGGAAACCAAGATTCCGTAGAGATGGTTTTAATTCCAGAAGGTAAAAGAGCAACACTATGTGTTTCTTCTCAGGTAGGGTGCGCTATAAATTGCAGTTTCTGTGCAACTGGCAAACAAGGATTCTCAAGAAATTTAGAAGTATCGGAAATAATTGGACAACTATGGCTAGCGGCAAACTCATACGGCATCCCAAGAACGGCCAGCGATAAAAATATTACCAATGTGGTGATGATGGGAATGGGAGAGCCTCTTCATAATTTTGATCCCGTGGTTGCAGCAATGAATATCATGCTTGATGAAAATGCATATGGCCTTTCTAAAAGAAAAGTGACTTTGAGCACCTCTGGTTTGGCTCCTGAAATTAATAAATTAGGCAAAGTATCAGATGTTTCATTAACTATATCTTTGCACGCTCCCAATGATGAACTTAGAAATACTTTAGTACCTGTCAATAAGAAGTATCCAATCCAATTATTATTAGATGCTGTCAAGAATTATGTAGAAGGATGTAACGATAGAAGAATCACGACTATTGAATACATACTGATCGATAAGGTAAATGATACTTTAGAGTTAGCTAAAGAATTAGCAGATTTACTTACGCAGATTAAGTGCAAAATAAATCTAATACCTTTCAACGAATTTAACGAATCTGATTATTTGCAACCTTCGGGTAACAGAATAAGAAAGTTCAAAGATTATCTTGTCAAAAGAGGATATGTCACTACCATAAGATCAACGAGAGGTGACGATATTATGGCGGCTTGCGGACAATTAGTTGGTCAAGTAAATGATAAGACTAGAAGAAAAGAAAGAATTCAAAGAGCAAAGATTGAAGCTCAAAGTATTTAGGAAACCTTAGAGATAGATTCTTCTGTTTCCACTAAATGAAATTCTTTATTTTCCATAAATTCTTTTAAGAGTTTTATTCCCATCGTCACAGATAAGTAAATTTGATCAGTAGAGTTTTTTTCTTCTTTGACACAACCTAAAGCAAATAACCGTGATCTTAATTTACCAGCAGATGAATCAATTGAAATCCAGCCTTTAAAAATTCCTTCATTAAAATGATCATTTATTTTTTCTTTTAGATTTTCAATACCTACATCTTTAGTTGCAGATACCCAAGACTCAAAATCATTTACTTTTGGAATAATAAATTTTTCTAAATCAATTAGATCGCATTTATTATTGACAACTAGTTGAGGGATAGAATCAGCATTTAAATCCTTTAATAGTTTATTTACTTGTGAGATCTTAAAAGCTGAATCAGGATCAGAAGCATCAACAACGTGCAAAAGGAGATCTGCCGATCTTAATTCATCTAATGTTCCTTTAAAAGACTCAATTAATTGAGTAGGTAAGTCCGATATAAAACCAACCGTATCAGAAAACAAGATTGAATCTATCCCTGGTGTTGTATTCTTTCTAGTAGTTGCATCTAGTGTTGCAAAGGGTTTGTCAGCTGCGTAAAGATTTTGTCCTGTTAATTTATTAAACAATGAAGTTTTGCCTGCATTGGTATAACCAATGAGAGATACCAGTTTATTTTTGCTCTTCTTTCTAGAGTAACGATTTACTGATCTTTGACTATGAGATTTATCTAATTTTTTATTGATTGATTTAATTCTATTAGAAATTAATCGACGGTCGGTTTCTAACTGAGTTTCTCCCGGGCCTCTTAAACCAATTCCTCCTTTCTGTCTCTCTAAATGACTCCATCCTCTGACAAGTCTTGTCGAAAGGTGATTGAGTTGTGCTAACTCAACTTGAAGTTTTCCAATGTGACTAGATGCTCTTCTTGCAAAAATATCTAAAATCAAACCAGTTCTATCTAGCACTCTAGCGCCCAGAAATTTTTCTAAGTTTCTTTCTTGAGAAGGAGATAGATCATGATTAAAAATAACTAGTTCAGCCTTTTTAGCTTGGACAATATTTTTTACTTCTTCTGCTTTTCCTTGTTTTAAGTAAAATTTTGCCGAGGGCCTATCTTGTTTTCCTGTAACCTCACCAAAAATTTCTGCACCCGAAGATAAGGCAAGCTCTTTAAATTCAGAGAGAGAATTTGTTTGGGAATTTTTAGTTTTTAGTTTGAAGAGTTCGATTTGAACTAGAATAGCGTTTTGCGTAAATTTTTCACGATCTTGCATGCAAAGATTATAATGCAGAATAATGAAAAAGGATGAGTTTTCTAAAATAGAGCTGCTTATTGGAAATTCTAGTAGAAAATTTTCAGGTGGAACATCTATCATGCTTCAACTTCTTGATTATCAAGAAAAACTTAAACCGCTTGTTGTTGTAGGAAAGCACTATGTACCTGAGCATATTCGAAGTATATCTTTCTTTAATTTTTTAAAAATCGCTAGTGCTGAAACTACAAACGGAAAATCAAGAATTTTTTATGCCCGAAGAAATGATGAAATGATCCAAGCTTTAATTGCTAAATGGTTTTTTGGTGCAAAGTTAAAGGTAATTTTTTCATCATCTGCACAGAGAACTCATACTAAATTTACGAAATGGTTAATGCAAAAAATGGATGCACTAGTTAGCACTTCAAACAGAGCTGCTTCGTATTTAACATCCAGAAAAGTAGATCAAGTTATACCACACGGTATAGATGTTAATAGATTTAAGATGCCTGAAGATAAAGACAGTATTTGGAAATCTTTAGGTTATCCAGGAGATTTTGGCATTGGTATTTTTGGCCGAGTAAGGCATTCAAAAGGTATAGATATCTTAGTTGATGCAGGCATAAATCTTTTACCAAACTATCCTGAAGCTACCATCATTATTTGTGGTGAATGTGTCTCTACTGACTATTTATACAAACAAAAAATGATGGATAAAATTAAGGCTGCCAAATTAGAGGAAAGAATATTATTTATAGGCAAACAGTCTTTTGATGATCTACCAAAACTTTTTCAAGGTATGAAAGTTGTAGCTGCCTTAAGTCGAAATGAGGGCTATGGGTTAACTCCGCTTGAAGGAATGGCTTCTGGAGCGGCAGTAATTACAAGCGAAGAGGGCGCATGGAAAGAAATCATCAGAAATGGTGTTGATGGGTTTTGTATCCCAACAGATAATTTAGAACTTACAGAGCTAAAACTAGAAGAATTAATATCAAATAATGACAAAACAAAAGAGATGGGACTTAATGCTAACAAAAATATAGTGGAAAATTATTCAATTGAAGATGAAGCTAGAAAAATTATTGAATTTGCTGAAACCATAAACTGATATCAACTCAATGGAAAAAGGAAAAGTTTTGTTTAATGAAAAGTGCAGTATTTGTAACTTTGAAATAAAACATTATAAAAAGCGTTCTTCGTTAAACTTTGAAGACTGCAGCGCAATGGAAGATAAATATCTAAAAGCATTATATGTTCAATTTTCTGATGGAACTGAATTAAAAGGCGTCGATGCCTTTATCTATGTCTGGTCTAATACAAAAGGCTATAACTGGTTAGCAAAAATAACCAAGTTACCTATAATCTTTCAAATAGCAAAATTTTGTTATAGACCTATTGCATTTGCTATATTTTGGCGTTTTAAAATATTCGGTAAAGTTTAGCTTCTCAAAGTTTTTCTATTAGAATATACATCCAATTTAGACGTGTAGCTCAGTTGGTTAGAGTATCTCGGTGACATCGAGAGGGTCGGTGGTTCGAATCCACTCACGTCTACCACTTTTTACAAGGGAGATTTTCATGTTTGAGTTAAGCATATTTAATACAGCGCAAATATTTGACCAAATATTCGCTTTCGCTTGTATATATTTACTTACAAGTTTAAGTGCAAAAATTCGTTTTTATGGATTTGTAATAGGTTCATTAGGATTTATTCCTGGCTCTTATCTATTAATTGTTACTGAGTTATGGTGGTTATTAGCTGCAACTCCGATATGGATTTATATTAATTATCGCGGATTAGTTAATAACTGGAGAGAGTTTAGGTCGACTTAAAACTTAATTTCCTTATAACCATCATCTCATTTATTATTTCAGCATGAATAAGTTATTGGAAGGATTTTTGCGCTCAGATCATGCGGGAGAGGTTGGCGCTGTCTATATTTATAAAGGCATTCTTACTATCGCCAAAGATCCAGAACTAGTTGAGTTTTCAACTCGTCACTTAGCTACTGAAAAAGAGCATCTCCGAAAAATAGAGGAAGTATTGCCAGTTGATAAACGTAGCAGGCTAGTAGGTTTGTGGAAAATAGCCGGTTATTTACTTGGATTTTTGCCTGCTTTGATCAGTTCAAAAATAGTTTTTGCGACCATTGAAGCTGTTGAAGCTTTCGTTGAAGAACACTACGAAGACCAATTGAAGTATTTACGAGCTCAAACTAACCCTGATAATACTCTAATCGATCTTTTGCAATCCTGCCAAGATGATGAAATAGAACACAAACTTGAATCAGGCCATAAAAAGCAACTTACCCCTGGTTTCTTTCTAAAAATTTGGATCAAAATTGTTGGAGGCGGTTCAGCTTTTGCCGTTAAGGTCGCAAAAGTTATTTAAGGCTTATGAGTTTTCATGAGCTTGTCGAAAAAGATATTACCTGCCCATTTTGTTGGGAGTTAATTCCAATTTTAGTTGATCCAAGTGAATCACAAACTTATACCGAAGATTGTTCAGTTTGCTGCCATCCCATTCTTATTAAAACAGAAATATTTGGCGAAGATATTTCTATTTTAGCGACTCAAGAAGACGAAGGATTTTAATTATCTTTTAGTTGCAATCTAAAACATTTTAAATATACTGTATATATATACAGTAAAAATAATTTAGATGAATGTTAAAAATTTAGGCCATCTTGCCGACTCAAATAAGGACTCAACCAAGATTCCAATTTTCACTGAGCAAGTAAAAGTTGGTTGGCCAAGTCCAGCGGATGATTACGTAGAACGACCAATAGATTTAAATGAATATTTAGTCAGCAATGCAGCAGCTACTTATTTAGTTAGAGCTAGCGGTGATTCGATGATTAATGCCGGTATAAATGATGGAGCTATATTAGTAGTAGACAGAAGCGTAGAACCCCAGCATGGTAAGATAGTCATTGCTTCGGTTAACGGTTCTTACGCTTGTAAAAGATTGCAATTATTTCCAGAACCATTTTTATTATCTGAAAATATAAAGTATCCACCTATAAAAATAGAAAAAGACGAAGACCTTGAAATTATGGGAGTTGTCTTAGCTGCAATAAACCAATTTTAGCTTAATACATGTTTGCTTTAGTTGACTGCAATAGTTTCTATGCCTCCTGCGAACGCGTTTTTAGACCTGATTTAAAAAACAAACCCGTTGTTGTGTTATCTAACAATGACGGTTGCGTAGTTGCCTTATCGAAAGAAGCCAAGAATTTAGGTATTAAAATGTGCGATCCTTGGTTCAAAATCGAAAAGGAATATAAGCAAAAGGGAGGAATTGCTTTTTCCTCAAATTACGAACTGTATGCAGATATTTCATCTAGGATTATGGATATTCTTGAACAACTATCTCCGCGTGTTGAAATTTATAGTATCGATGAAGCTTTTTTAGATCTATCTGGAGTTAGTAATTGTTTAGATTTAGATATTTTTGGCAGAGATTGTTTAGAGACCATAAAAAAATGGACAGGCATGCCAGTTAGAGTAGGAATCGGTCCCACAAAAACTTTAGCCAAAGTCGCTAGTTTTGGAGCAAAAAAATATCCTAAAACTAATGGTGTCGTAGATTTGTCTTCAAAAGATAGACAAACTAAATTGATGAAATTAATGCCGGTAGAAGAAGTTTGGGGTGTTGGCAGAAAAATACATCGACATTTAAATGGTATAGGGATTAAGAATGCCTATGAATTATCGCAATTAGATCTTAATTTTATTAGGAGTAAATTTAATATAGTTTTAGCTAAAACAGTTAGAGAATTAAGAGGGGAAGTTTGTATTGATTTAGAAGAAGAAGCGCCTACAAAAAAGCAGATTGTCGTGAGTAGAACTTTCAATAGCCGTGTAACAAACTTAAAAATGTTACATGAAGCTGTTAGCGATTATGCAGCTCGAGCAGCTGTAAAATTGAGAAGAGAAAAGCAGACTTGTAAAGTTTTATCTGTGTTTATTAGAACTAATCCATTTCGAAAACAGGATATACAACACAGAGAAATTGTTTCAGTGCCTTTTATTCTGCCAACCAATGATTCAAGAGATTTAATTAAAGCTGCAAAGCAGGGCATGGATAGAGTTTATAGAGAAGATTTTCAATATAACAAAGCAGGGATAATGCTAAGTGATTTTTATGATGAAGGAGTTTCTCAGTTAGACTTATTCAACACTCAAGAACGAAAAGAGCTTGATAAAAAATTAATGCAAACCATTGATAAAATAAATCGTACTAGTTTAGGGCCAATAACTTTCTTAGCTCAAGGAATAAAAAAAGAATGGTCTATGAAGCGAGAAATGCAATCTCCTAGATATACAACAAGTTGGAATGATTTGCCTAAGGTTAGCTAAGACTTATTAGAGAACCAGTCAACAGAAGAAGCAGAATCTTCGATTTTATCGGCTACTCCTAAAATCAGACAAAATAGAGCCATCCTAATTAAAAGCCCATTATCAGTTTGTCGATAAATAGCCAAATTAGGATTTTGATTTAAGTCGTCATCTAATTCATTAGCATCCTTTCTAGAATCTCTAGGTAAAGGATGCATGATAACGGTATTAGGTTCACAGTTTTTTGTATAAATTTCTTGATTAAGAGACATAAGACCTTTGTATTTATTTGCCTCAGAAACATTATCAAAACGTTCTTCCTGAATACGAGTCATGTAAATAATGTCTACATCTGCAATTCCTTCCTTGATATCTTGAGTCTCAAAAATAGAAATATTTTTTTTCTTAAACTCGCTTATTAGAAAATCAGGAAGTTTAAGCTTGTCAGGTGAAACAAGTTTTATGGAAATATTCGTATAGAGCATAAGAATTTTACATAATGAGTGAGCAGCTCTTCCAAATTTTAAGTCTCCAATAAGGGCAATACGCGCTGTATCTATCTCTTTGCTATGAGACTCTAACTCTTTTTTTATTGTGAATAGATCCAAAAGAGCCTGACTGGGATGCTCGTTATCGCCATCTCCACCATTTATAACCGGGACCCTAGATGCTTCGGCAAATTCTGCAACCGAACCGGCTAGCGGATGTCGCATGACAATTACATCACTATAACCACTCAAGACTCTCGAAGTATCATACAAAGATTCTCCCTTTGCTAAAGAAGTTGCTTCTATCTCTGTTGTTTCTCTAACTTCTCCACCCAGCATGTTAAATGCACTTCCAAAACTTATTCTGGTTCTGGTGCTAGGTTCAAAAAACATATTGCTTAAAATAGCCCCTTGAAGAACCCTGGTAATTTTTTGACGTGATGCGAAAGGAAAAAGAGAATCAGCAGTTTTAAATATTAAATCTATATCCTTCCTATTAAACTGATCTATGGAGAGGATATTACTGCCTAGAAACTCCATTGGCGTGAATTCTATCACTATACTTCAAAATAAAGATATAAATATTAATAAGATTTAAGTATTTAAAAAAAAACTATTTTTCTTGTATTATAAAAATATGTCGAAGGATTGTTTAATTTTGAATGGAGACGGAAGGCCGCTTAGTTACTTCCCACTATCCTCTGTAGATTGGAAAACTGCAGTGAAACTGGTGATTACAAGAAACGTAATAATAATAAAAGAGCATGAAGATTGGACTGTAAGATCGCCTTCGATTTCGTTTAAGGTACCAAGCATTGTAATGCTTAGAAAATTTCATAAGTTTTCAAAGAAGGTTAAATTTTCTAGATCAAATGTTTTTTTAAGAGACATGTTTACATGTCAATATTGCAATGACGTATTTGAGAAGAAGGAATTAACAATTGATCATGTTATTCCTAAAAGCAAGGGCGGTGTTACATCTTGGGAAAATGTTACTACCTCATGTAAAAGTTGTAATCTAAAAAAAGCAGATAGTATTCCAAAAGTTTTACCCAGAGTAGGAAAGCCTTCTCATAGACAATTAATCAGAGGTCAGGAAAAAGCAAGCGGCCAAAAAATTTCACCTGATTGGCAAGAATATATTGTTGCCTAGTAATCTTTTTTTAAATATTCAATTACCATTTTTTCGGTCAAGACTTCAGGCAATATAATTGGTTTTTTATTTTTTGAGGGATAAAAAACATATAGAGGAATTCCGCTTCTGCCATATGACTCTAGTAAATTAAAAATTTCGTCATTTCTATTCGTCCAATCAGCTTTAATGTAAGAAATCTTTTTTGTATTAATTAAGTTATTAAAAGCCTCTCCATTAAGTGCTACTTTTTCATTAACTTTACAAGTGATACACCAATCTGCTGTGAAATTTAAAAATACTGGTCCTTCGCTTATCTTTTTATTTAATTCAGAGACAGAAAAAATCTCCTCTTTACTTGTTAATTCAATATCTTTCATCGGAAGTAAATATAAGATACCTATTAAAGAAAGAAAAATTAATGGAATATTAATTTTGCTGTTTGAAGAAATTAAATTATTAAAGTTATTTAAACCAATTAATATCAATATGATGCTAATTCCCAATACAACTTTTAGTAGATCAATTTCAGAAACCTGATTACTTAATACCCACAATAACCAGAGTGCAGTTAGACTCATCGGAATAGCCATAAATTTTTTAAAACTTTCCATCCACTGTCCTGGTTTAGGTAAAAATTGTAGTAAATTTGGCTGAAAGCTAAGTATCAAGTAAGGGAAACAAAATCCTAATCCTAGAGATAAAAAAATCAAAAATGAGTAGATGCTAGGCTGAATAAGAGCAAAACCAATCGCAGATCCCATAAATGGCGCTGTGCAAGGCGTCGCTACTAGGACTGCAAGAAACCCAGTGCCAAAAGAACTGCTGTAACCATTTGAAGCGGTCATTAAATTACCTAAGCGAGTAAAAGCAGAGCCAAAAGCAGTAGAGGAAATAAATAAGCCACTCATAAACACAAATAAATATATTAATGAGGTAACAAAGATTGGGGACTGTAATTGAAATCCCCAACCAATTTGTTCACCGCTGTTCCTTATCAAAAGTATAATTAATCCAATAGCAAGAAAAGTAATTAGTGTCCCAGCAGAAAAGACTAATCCATGTTTTTTCACTTCCAAAGGATTCTCAGAAATTTCAAGAAAATTTAAAATTTTTAAAGAAATGACAGGAAAGACACAGGGCATTAAATTTAAAATTAGACCTCCTAGAAAAGCAAAAATGATTGCTAAGAAAGGAGATAAATTACCAAAAGTAGATTTTTTTGGTAATTTGGTCTCAAATTGATAAGAAGTTTTAGACGATGTTCCTAGGAATTGAATTAATCCAGATACATTTGCAAAAGTATCGCTAGAGTCTAATTTGATCGAGGATATTGATACGCTATTATCATTTCTTTCTATTATTTGGTCTTTTGAATAATCAATCAATCCATATTCATCTGGAAAAAAAATAATTGCATCGTTTGCATGTTTTACAGGAAGCTCAAAAGAAAGAACCAAGCTATCGTTTATATAAGTTGCACTAATATTTTTTTTAAAAATTTTTGGAACATCTTTGTTAAAAGACTCATTCATTTCTAATGTATTTAAATTAGTAATAGGATTTCTAGTAATATTAGTTTTAATAAAGGTTTCTTGTGGCAAACAAACGTCAGCACATGCTAACCACTTGGTAGATAGAGAAATTTCTGAATTTTCATTTATTCTTTCAGACGAACTTAATTTAAAAAAAACAGTTACTTCATCGTTATATCCGAAGGTCATTAAAGGTGGATAAGGAATTTTTTCGGGTTGTGGCCAAAAAGGACCCTCAATTTTAAAACCATCGGGTAAGGTCCATTCAAATGAAGCCTTCTCGCCAGAGTCACCAGGATTTTTCCAGTAAGTATGCCAACCTGGATCTAATTTAAATTTTACGCCAAGCAGATATTCTTGATTCGATTCTGAAGATTCAACACCATAATATATTTCAGCACTCGAATTTGATGCATAACCAATGCTCCCTGCATTGGACAATGAAGAATATAATAAAAATAAAAAGAATTTTAAAAAAATAAAACTTTTACGAATTGCCATATTGTGAACTTACTGTAGTCAGATCAAATCCCGCTAATTTTGAAGTTTTATTGATTTTTTCGATAGCCGGCGTATTAAATATAATATCTTTATCAGCAGGAGTTATTAACCACGATCCTTTAAGAATCTCTTTTTCTAATTGACCTTTGCTCCAGCCAGTGTAGCCAAAAGAGACTAAAAATTCTTTAGGCCCATTATCATCTAAAATACTTTTAATTAAATTGATATCAGTAGAAATTGAAAGTTTATCGTTTATAGATATTAATTCTTCAAATCTACTATCTTTTGAATGGATTATATAAACAGTCATTGGCTCAACTGGACCACCAATAACTATTTTTTCTTTATTTAACTTTGCTTCTATCTCTTCGCTTGCGGATGAAAAAAAATCCTTAAGTCTAATTTCAACTGTTCTATTTATGATGATGCCAAACGATCCTTCTTCATTATTTTCACAAAGGTAGATTAGAGTTTTTGAAAAATAATCTTTATTGTTTTCGGAGTTACAAAAATAAAGAAACTTATCTTTTAAATTATTATTCATTATGCTTATTTATATTAAACTAAAGAATTCTTGTAGAATCCTCCATAGAAATGAATGATACATCAACAAATACTGTTTCAGATGAGTTATTTGAGCAACATAAAACTCGCTTAAGTGATCCTCAATCGTTATCTCCAAAAGATGTCGATTCACTTAAAGACTCTATAAAGAAACTGTTAGATCAAAATAATGCAACCTTAATTGCTCATTACTATGTGGATAGTCACATTCAAGCCCTGGCAGAAGAAGTAGGGGGCTGCGTATCAGATTCTCTTGAAATGGCTAAGTTTGGAAAAAAATCTGATGCCGAATTATTGGTAGTTGCTGGTGTCAAATTTATGGGGGAAACAGCAAAGATTCTAAGTCCTGAAAAAAAGGTCATAATGCCAACATTAGAGGCTACATGTTCATTAGATATTGGCTGTCCAGCAGAAGAATTTAAAAACTTTTGCTCTCAATATCCCGATCGTGAAATAGTTGTTTACGCGAATACATCTGCAAAGGTAAAAGCATTAGCAGATTGGGTTGTTACATCAAGCATTGCTGTAGATGTGATAGATCATCTAGATAGTTTAGGTAAAAAAATTATTTGGGGACCAGATAAACACCTGGGAAGTTATATTCAAACAAAAACAAATGCAGACATGGTTTTGTGGAATGGTTCTTGCATCGTTCATGATGAATTTAAATTTGATGGTTTAAAGAAAATGAAAGCAATTCATCCTGATGCTGAGGTTTTAGTTCATCCAGAATCACCAAAGGAAGTAGTTAGCATTGCTGATATGGTTGGCTCAACTAGTCAGATTTTAAAAGCAGCAAAAGATTCATCAGCAAAAAAATTTATCGTAGCTACCGATAAAGGAATTTTCTACCAATTAATTAAAAATAATACTGATAAAGAATTTTATGAAGCTCCTACGGCTGGCAAAGGAGCAACATGTAAAAGCTGTTCACAATGCCCTTGGATGGGGTTAAATTCTCTAACTAATTTACAAGAGGTTCTTCAGAATTTGGATAATGAAATAATAGTAGATTCTGACGTTTCTAATTTAGCTAATAGATCATTATCGAAAATGATTAATTTTACTAACTAAAACAATGATCGATAAAAAGATCTTAATTAAAAGTGTTAAAAATGCTTTGAAAGAAGATTGTGTAAACAAAGACCTAACCCATAAAGTTTTAGGCAAAGAAGCTTTAAAAAAAATTAATGCTTTCTTAACAAACAAAGAAGAACTGGTTCTTTCAGGAATTGATTGGTTTAATCATTCATTCAAGCTCATAGACAATTCAATCAAAGTTAAATGGTATTTTAAGGAGGGTGATGTTATTCCTCCTAATCAAGAAATATGTAAAGTATCAGGAACAGCAAAAACAATTTTATCTTCTGAAAGAACAGCAATAAATTTTATTCAATTTATGTCAGGCATTTCTACCAAAGCTAAATCATACTTACATATTTTAAATAATAAAAATATTCAGCTTTTAGATACTAGAAAAACGCTACCTGGATTGCGTTATGAACAAAAGTACGCAACAAAAATAGCAGGCATTAAAAATCATAGATTTAGTCTCTCTGACGGAATGATGTTGAAAGACAATCATCTTAAAACTTTAGGTGGAGTTGATTTAATAAACTATAAACACGATCAAACAAATAAATTTTTTTTTGAAATCGAAGTAAAAAAAATAAATGAAATAGAACCAGCAATTTCACTCAAGCCGGATATTTTGATGTTTGATAATTTTTCTTTAAATCAAATAAAAAAAGGAATAAAAATTGTCGATCAAAGAGCAAAGATAGAGGTGTCGGGCTTAAAGAATGAAAAAGATTTAACCAAACTTTCGCAGTTAAAAATTGACTTCATTTCAATGGGTGATCTCACGAAGAATATTAAATCTATAGACTTTTCACTTAATATTGTATGAATTTTTTTAAAAATTTTATTTACATGATTTCTATGTTGATCATAGTTAATTCATGTGCGGAAGAAATCATATTTGAAGATAAATATCCAAATAAAAATTATTTAGAAATAAGTTTTTGTTCTTTTATAAATAATTCTTCTGTTTCAAGTTTGTCTGAAAATTTAAACGATTTAAATAAGCTAAACGATTCTTATCTAGACGAAAAAGTTTTAACAACTTTTTATCTTGATCCTCTGTTTGAAACAGAGACATATGATTTTATTTGGTTTGATATGTTTTCTTCAAAACTTCTTTATTTGGAATATGAAAATTTGTTTAAAAGAATTAAAAAATATATTAATTGGAATAATGATTTTTCAGAAAAAGTTGACTGTAATGGGAATAATAAGCAATTATTTTATAAAGTGTATGAAAAAAACGTCATACTAGATTTTTCAGAAAAATTTATAAAAAATGTGAGCTTTTGTAAATTTTTACCAAACGTAAACTTATTTGATCTTGAACAATTTTTAGAAAATGATTTCCCATTTAGTTCTCAATTAAATATTTTGATTTCTGAATCCGAGATTGAGAATTTTAATTTTGTTCTTGATGAAAACCATTATGAGGTAAAAGATTATCAAACTGCTGCTTCTCAAATAGGATACCTTGCTAGTTGTAATGAAGAAATTTCTGACTCTTTTTTAAATGGGTTAAAATTCGATGTCTATCCTATTTATAACTGAGAAATAAGATATTAACTGCCTCTTTGTTTATAATTAAATTATGAAATTTCAATTAAAAATACTGACTATTCTTTTCTTATTAGTTTTTACAATTCCAATAAAGGCAAATGAAGATTCTTATAATTTTTCATCGCTTTCCAATTTTTTACAGAAAGAAGTAAAGAAAGGGAGATATCCGGGATTTTTAACTTTAATTCAGAAGGATGGAAAAATTATTTATTCTGAAGTTTTAGGCTACAACGATATAAAAAATAAAACATCTTTAAAGAGAGATTCGTTATTTAGAATTTATTCAATGACAAAGCCAGTTACAGGAGTAGCTCTTATGATTGCTGTGGATAAAGGTCTTTTAAAACTCTCTGATCCCGTATCTAAATTTATCTCTGAATTTAAAAATACGAAAGTGCTATTGAGTAATAATAAAACTGAAAATCTTGAGAGAGAAATAACGCTCTTAGATTTAGCAACTCACACATCAGGACTTGCTTATACTTTTACTGTAAAAGGGAAATTACAAGATATTTATCTTGAAGAGAAAATTTATCCTTACTTTGCACTCGATTCTCTCAATAACGACTTAAAGCCCGACAAAATCTATAAAAATATTTGCAGTTTTAGTAAAAAGGTTGCTTCTGTGCCCTTGGCACATCAGCCCGGAGAAAAATGGACCTATTCTATTGGAATGGATATTTTAGGTTGCGTCATTGAGAAAGCTTCGAATAAAAGTTTTGGCGATTTTTTAAAAGCAAACATATTTGAGCCTCTTGATATGGAAGATACATTTTTTAGGGTTCCTGAAGACAAAAGAGAGAGAATGACAAATTTATATGCACACCATAATGCTTTCAGAGCATTCAATGTAGATATACCTATCGAATTAAAGGGCAAAAAACAAAAAATGCTCTTGGTAGATTCTCCTGATAACAGTCTCTTCTATAAGGAAGTAAAAGTTGAAGATGGCGGTTCTGGGTTGGTTTCAACTGCAGATGATTATCTAAATTTTGCAGAAATGCTTCTTAACAAAGGTGTTTATAAAGGTAAAAGAATACTATCAGCCAATTCTTTCAATACTTTAATTAGTAACCAGTTGGATGAAAACAACTCTATCTTTCCTGGATTAGGTCAAGGTATTACTTTGGGAGTTGTTTTAGATAGTAAAAAAATCCGTCTTAATAGAGGAGATAATTCTTTTTTTTGGGGAGGAGCGGCTAAAACTAAATTTTGGGTTGATCCAAAGAATAACGTAACAGTTGTTCATATGACTCAATTGATTGGTACTCCAAGAGATCTAACTAATCAAATTGACAAAAGGATCTACAGAGAAATTAATAGATTTGAAAAACTTAATAAAAAATCAGGATATTAGAAAAAAACTATTAGATCTTCTTTCTAGAAGAGAACATTCTAAATACGAACTTTTAACTAAATTAAAACTTAGAGTCGAATCTAAGAGTTCTTTAGAAGAAGAAATCAATAAATTAAGCACAGAAAACTTACAAAGCGATCTCAGGTTTTCAGAATCATATATACGATCAAGGTATAATTCAGGTTTTGGTCCGACAAGAATAAAATATGACTTATCAGTTCGTAGAGTTAAAGAATCAGTTGTTTTAAATGCTTTCAATGAAATTGATTTAGATTGGGTAGAAAAATTAAAAAAAGAAAAAATAAAAAAATATGGCAATTCTTCATCGGAAAATATGCAAGAATTATCTAAGAGAATAAAATTTTTCATTCAGAGAGGCTTTGAAAAAGAAATGATTAATAAAGTTATAAATTGAGCTATCAAGTATTAGCACGGAAATGGAGACCAAAGCTTTTTAGTGAGGTAGTAGGACAGGATCATGTTGTTCAAGCTTTAAAAAACTCGATACTCGACGAAAAAGTAAATCAAGCTTACATATTTAACGGCACTAGAGGTGTAGGAAAAACCTCCATTGCACGAATTTTAACCAAAGCTCTTAATTGCGAAAAACATATAAAAGGTGAACCCTGTGACAAATGCGATCATTGTCTTGCATTGAACGAAAATTCTTTAATAGATTTCCAAGAAATAGATGCTGCCTCTAGACGGTCTAGAGAAGAAACAATGAATTTATTAGAAACGGTTCCTTATTTGCCTGCTTCCTCTAGATATAAAGTGTATTTAATAGATGAGGTTCACATGCTTACTAAAGAAAGTTTTAACGCTCTTTTAAAAACTTTGGAGGAACCTCCGCCTCATGTTATTTTTATGTTTGCCACCACAGAAATAGATAAAGTTCCAGCTACGATATTATCTAGGTGTTTGCAGTTAAATTTAAGACTTTTGTCTGAAGAAGAGATTACCAAACAATTATCCAAAATATTCAAAGAAGAAAAAATTTCTTTTGATGATGAATCTTTAAAGATAATTTCTAAATCTGCTTCTGGAAGCATGAGGGATGCTCTAACAATTTCAGAAAAAGTTGTTTCTTATTGTAGTGGCAAATTAAAAAAAGAAGATGTACAAACACTTTTAGGAATTCCTAGCGAAGAAAAAATCTTTACATTATTAGATATCCTTAAAGACAAAGATTCGAAAGGTCTTTATGAGTTTTTTGAGAATTTTGATGAAAATGATTCTTGTCAAAATTTATTAGAATCGTTAATGAAATCAATACAAGAAATTTCCTTGATGCAGTTCAGCCCTGACAAAGAATCAAATTTATCTAATTATGCAGAGATGAGTCCTGAATACTTGCAATTGATTTATCAAATAGGATTATCTAACAAAATGTATTTTGAAACGTCTAGTGACCCTAAAGGATTGTTATCTATGACTCTGATCAAGATGATTGCTTTTTGTCCTGAAGAAAAAAAAAATTTTAAACCAAGCAATTTAAATTCTATGAAAGATGACAGTCTTTTTGATTGGGATATCGTTTTAAGAAAAATTGATTTATCAACTCTACTTAATCAGGTTTTATCTTTTTCGTCTGCAAAAAAAGATAAAAAAAATTTAATAATTTCTCTGCCGAAGGAAAAAATTGAAAGAATAAATGATGAATATAAAAAAGAAATAGCATCAAGTTTAAATATTTATTTCAATGAAATTTTAGAAATATCCTATGATTCAAATGTAGATTTAAATAAAACTCCAGCATTCATTAAAGAAAAATTAGATTTAAAAAATTCAAGTGAGGCAGTTGAGATGATTACTAATGACGAAGGTTTTAAAAAAATAAGTTCTGAATTTAAGACTGATATAAAAAATATTAGTAAAAAATGAAAATAAGTGAAAACATAGAAGCATTAATAAATGCTTTAAAAATATTACCCGGCGTAGGACCTAAAACAGCAAAAAGGATGGCATTGAATCTATTGAGCACAAACAAACAAGGAGCTGAATTAATTTCAAGTTCAATAAATATTGCTTTGGATACAATAAGACCCTGTCAATGTTGTGGAGTTATAAATGATTTAGAAATATGTAATATTTGTTCCAGCAAGACAAGAGATGATGATTTATTATGCATTGTAGAATCAACTTCAGATTTATTCTCAATCGAAGAAACGAGAGAATTTTCCGGAAAATATTTTGTGTTAAATGGCTTGCTGTCTCCAATTGAAAATGTAGGGCCCGATGATTTAAGAATTTCTAAATTAATTGAGATCTGCGAAGAAAGAAATGTAAAGGAAGTTATAATTGCTTTAAATTCTACATTGGAAGGTGAAGCAACTAGTTATTATTTATTAGATAAATTAGAAAAAACAGATATTAAAATTTCAAAACTCGCTCAAGGAGTTCCCGCAGGAGGAGATTTGAATTATGTTGATAATAACACTCTGAAACAAGCCTTTTCTTGGAGAAGAGAATTAGAAAAAAATAAATAATTTATATGGCTATAAAATCAGATAAATGGATAAAAGAAATGTGCAAGGAAAATCAAATGATTTCTCCTTTCATAGAGTCTCAAATAAAGTTAGACAAAGAAGCAGACAGAAAATTGATATCATTCGGTTTATCCAGTTATGGTTATGATGTTAGATGCTCAAGAAAATTTAAAATTTTTACTAATATCAACTCTGCTACGGTAGATCCAAAAAATTTTGATTCAGATAGCTTTGTTGATTTTGAAGGTGATGAATGTATCATTCCGCCAAACTCTTTTGCTTTAGCTAGCACAATAGAATTTTTTAAAATTCCTAGGAATGTTTTAACTATTTGTCTTGGCAAATCTACATATGCACGGTGTGGAATCATAGTAAATGTTACGCCTCTAGAGCCTGAATGGGAGGGCCACGTAACTCTGGAGTTTTCTAATACAACTAGCTTGCCTGCAAAAATTTATGCCGAAGAAGGTGTTGCACAAATGTTATTTTTTCAGTCAGATGAAGAATGTGAGGTAAGTTACAAAGATAGAGGTGGAAAATATCAAGGTCAAGAAGGAGTTACTCTTCCAAAAGCTTAGATTGAAGATTCCAAGTTAAGTCTTGAGAACCAAAATCTTGATAAATCTTATAGGTTGTGTAATTTTTTAGCGGATCAAACCAAAGAGTAAATCCTTTATCATCATCACGAATTTCACTAAATTTTATTTTATTTGCATCCGTAACTCGGTCAGTATCTAAACTGTTTTTCATTTGAAATATTTTTTCTTTGATTTTTCCTTTATCTAAATAATTGAATTTTATATCTAATGGTAATTCTTTGTTCGTTAATGATAATTTAGATTGGATTTGCAGAGTTAGATTATCGAAGAATCTGCAATCAGAATAATTTTCGCAGTTAAAAGGTATCGTTCCTTTTTCTTTGTTGTATTCATAAGCAATTTCATTTTTATCATAATTAACTATAAAAGATTGTTTTTCCCTTCTAAATCCTCCGAAAGCTCTAGTTTTTCTAAAAGCATTCAATAGAAAAACTTTATTTTCTTCAATTCTAAAGGTAGCTTCTTGTGTAACTTGAAAGATGGAATGTTCTATTTTTGAAGACATCTTCCATACATTGTTTTCAACATTTTCTAATGATTCTTCAGCGGAATTTTTTCCTGAATTATAAAAAGTAGAGTATTCTTGCAAGTTGAATGCGCCTATATTGCAAGAAGAAAGAAGAAGAAAACTAAAAAATAATTTCTTTACTTTTTTGATCCGACTTTCCATTTATTAAAATATTTTCCTTATGTAAGACTATTTTCTTTGATGCTATTAGACTACAAATTTGAGGTAAAAGTTTGTGTTCAATTTCATGCGTCTTAGCTAATAATGAATCGTAATTATCATTATCTTCAACCTTAAATTTTGAAAATCCTATTATTTTGCCAGTATCTAGACCTTCATCCACCAAGTGAACGGTCGCTCCATGAAATTTATCTTTATTTTCTAGAACTTTCTCATGTGTATTTAATCCTGGATATTTAGGTAAAAGTGAAGGATGTAAATTAATGATTTTATTTTCATATGTTTTTATAAACTCTCTGCCCAAAATTCTCATAAAACCAGCAAGAACAATTAAATCAAAATCTATTTTTTTTAAATTATTACTCAAAGATAAATCAAATTCCTGTCTATTTTTAAAGTTTTTGTGATCTAAAGTTAAAGTAGGAATATTGTTTTGCGAAGCTCTTTTTAAAGCATAGACATTTGGATTATTGGAAAATACTAGCTCTATCTCATATGGACAGTCTAAATTTTTACTAACATCTATTAAAGCTTGTAAGTTAGAACCATTTCCCGAAACAAAGACAGCTATCTTAAATTTCTTCATTTTTAAAATTCAATTAATATTTAATAAAGAATTTCCTTTTTTTAAATTAGAGCATGCGCCAATAATTTTATAACCGATTCTTAATTTAATAAGTATTTTTTTTGTTTTTTCTAATTCATTTTCACTAATTACGATGACCATGCCATTACCGCAATTAAATGTATTTAACATTTCTTCATCAGATAAGTTAGATGCTTCTTGTATAAGTAAAAACAATTTTTTATTGAAATTAAATAAGGAATTCTTAAAAAGATTAATTTCAATTTTTTCGGGGATTATTCTTTTCAAATTACCAATAAGTCCTCCACCAGTAATATGAGCTATTGCTTTTAAATTTATATTTTTTTGTAATTCAAGAATCTCTTTTACATATATTTTTGTTGGATGAAGTAATATTTCACCTAAATTTTTACTTCCCATTTTTGTTTTTAAATTTAATTTTTTTCTTTTTATTAATTCCCTTATAAGAGAAAAACCATTCGAATGAAGCCCTGAGGACTTTAGCGAAATTAGTAAATCACCATTTTTTAATTTGTTTTTCCTCAAAATATTTTTTTTCTCAACAACTCCAACGCTAAATCCAGCAAGATCATATTTTTCTTTAGGAAATGCATTTGGATGCTCAGCAGTTTCTCCACCTATTAAAGAACAGTTTGCAATTTCACATCCCTTAGCTATGCCTTTGATTATTTCTTTGGCTTTCAATAAATTAATTTTTTCTGTTACTAGATAATCTAGAAAAAATAGAGGCTCTGCACCACAGGTAATAAGATCGTTTACACACATAGCAACTAAATCTTCACCAATTGTAGAGTGATTTTTCATGAGTTCTGCTATTTCAATTTTAGTTCCTACTCCATCAGTAGCACTAACAATCAATGGGTCTTTATATCTCTTTGGTATTGAGGTAATTGCTGAAAATCCACCAATACCCTCCATGATTTCTTGCCTGCTAGTCTTTTTAGCAAAAGGTTTAATTAGATTAATTAAAGCATCACCTTTTTTAATATCAACACCAGAAGTTTTATAAGATATTTTATTTTTTTTGGACAAGATAAACCTATTGACGGAATTTAAAGAAAATTACCTGAATAACATTATAATTCAATATCAGTATGAAACCGTTAATAAAAAATCTTTATCTATTTATTTTTTTGAGTTTTTTTTCGACTTATATTTTAAGTTCTTTTCCAAATGAACATGTAATTATTCTGGATGATGAAAAATCAAATACAAATAATTCTCTTAGAAAGGCTATAGATATATCTTCCATCAGAATTTTAGGAAGTAGAAGCGAATTCGACCAGCAAAGATATTTAATAAGAAATTTACTTCCTCAAACTTATGTTAAGTCTTATGAATTTATCAATTCAAATAAGATAAAAATCATAGTAAACGCAAAACTTTTAAGAAAAAAGTTTTTAGACAGTAATCTTTCAATTTCTCTTGAAGAAAGATCTTCTATAGCTGCTTGGATTCTATGTAAAACAGACCTAAATTCTAAAAATGAATATGATTTGTTGAATAATAAATGTAAAGAATTTAAAAAGGAATTATTAAAATTTTCAAACGAACGAGATACAAAATTAATATTCCCAATCTTAGATTCAAATGACCTTAATTTTTTAAGTTTAGAACAAAAAGAAGAAAGGGCGAATAGCTCTTATATCAATAATAGATATTTAAGCGATGAATCTTTCTATTGTGAAATAACTTTAAAAGAAGAAAATTGCTATAAAACATATTCTTCAAAAAGCAAAAAAATAGATTTCTCAAAGAAGTACACATCAAAAAGTATCTATGATCTAACTGCAGATTCTCTCCAGAAAAAGAAAAAAGTTTATCTCAACAAAAAAACTTTTAAACCCGTTTTTATTCGTATTTCTAATATAAAATCAATTGAAGAATACGATTTAGTTTCCCAAGAGTTAGAAAATATAATTTTTTTTGATGATCTTTCTCTTAATAAGCTTAATAACAATGATGTTATCTTTTCTTCTAATCTTTTAGGGAAGATAAGTGATATTGAAAAACTTTTTAAAAATAATTCATCGTTCAATATTAATTCTATTAACTATGAAGAGATTTTTTTAGAGTTTAATCCAATATAAAATGTTAAGAGTATTACCTAATTTACTTACAATTTTCAGATTTTTCTTGGTTTATCCAATTGTCTTATTTATTCTTGATAATAATTTTTTGTGGGCGATTCTTTTATATATCTTGGCTGCAATTACAGATTTTTTTGATGGATCAATAGCTAGGAAATATGATCTTGTAAGCGAATTTGGCAAAATTGCTGACCCAATTTCAGATAAAACATTGATATTAGGAGCCTTAATATCCTTATCTTTAATTGGAGAGATAGATTCAATAATGGCCTTTATAATTCTAGGAAGAGATGTTTTTGTAATTGTTGGTTTTATTTTAGCTTCTCTTTTAGTGAAAGATTATGAAGTTAGACCTCACTTTTCAGGAAAATTAAATGCACTATTTTTAATGGTCTACTTAGGGTTAATAATTATTAATGCCTCAGGATATTTTATATTGAAAGAAATAATTACTTTTCTAGAAATTCTTTTAATAGTTACCATTATTTTAAGTATTTATAATTATCTAAAATATCCTGGAAGAGCAGTTTTTAAGCAAATTTTTTAAACTTATGATTCAGACAACTCTTAATTTAAGTCTTAACTATAAAATTCATTTCGATGATATTAAAAGTTTGAGTTTTTGCGAAGAAGTAAGAAATAAATCCAATGACTTTTTATCATCTGATAATCATTGTTTAATTTTTAAGGGAGATGAGCTTATAAATTCCTATATTTTTCAGGCTTTATACAATAATTTAGAAAAAGATTATAAATGCATATTTATTTCTATGAGAGATAATAAAAGTAGAGTCTTAAAAGATTTAGATAGTTTTAGTCATATTTTTATTGATTCAGTTAATGAATGCTTTGAAAATAAAATTTCTGAAATTGATTTGTTCAATCTCTACAATTCATCAAAAATTAATAATTCTAAATTAATACTGAGAGAAAATTCATTAATTCAGAAAAATATTCTTTTACCTGATTTAAAATCTAGAATAAATTCAAATATAGAGCTAGTGATACCCAGATTAACTGATAAAGATAAGAAACATATAATAGAAATTGAATTAATAAAAAGAGGATTATCTATTAAAGAAAAAAACTTAGATTTTATTATGAATCATAGTTCAAGAAATCTAGAAACATTACAAATACTAGTAAACAAACTCGACAAACTTACTATGGAAAGAAAACAAAACATTTCTATTCCTCTTATAAAAGAGCTTATTTAATTGAACAACTTATGCAGTCTAATCTTAAATCTATTATATTTTTTTCCAAAAAATAGAATTCTTCAAATAAGAAATTTTTCAAACTTAATTCCTTAGAAAAAAAGTTTAAGATGGACTTAAAATTAAAAATATTACTTCTTACAAAATCTAAAAAAGTTTGTTCAAAATTTAAATATTCAACTTCAATTTCTTCATTTCCGATTATTTCTTTTAATCGATTTAATGCTTCTGATTGAGTTCCTAATTTGTCAACAAGCCCATTGTTTAAAGCTTGTGTTCCAGTCCATATTTTCCCATTTGAAATTTCTTTAACTGATTCTGTATCAATTTTCCTGCCGTCAGAAACAAGTTCAATAAAATCTAGATAAGCTCTATCTACATAATTTTGAATATAATTCTTTAAATTTGAATCTGGATTTGAAATAAGAGAAGGATTAAATTCTGTTGTGCTTATTCCGTCGTATTCAACACCATAACTTGACAAAGCATCTTCGATTGAAGGTAGTAAAGCAAAAACACCTATTGAACCTGTCACAGACAGAGGGGTAGCCCAAATCTCATTAGCATTTGCAGATATCCAATAACCTCCAGAGGCAGCTACGTCTGAAATTGACACAATAAAAGGTATTTCCAGTTTTTTTAAATTAAGAAGTTCTTGCCTGATGACTTCAGAGGCAAAGCCACTACCACCAGGAGAATTCACTCTCAAAAGTAAACCTTTTATTTCAGGATCATTAGAAATTTCTCTAATTTTTCTTGCAAAGAATTCACTAGCAATTTGATTTTCTTGAAAAGAACCATCTATTATTTCTCCATATGCATTGAGTATTACAATTTTCTCGCTTATTGATTCAGATGATTTTTTTGACTGAAAGTAGGACTCAAGGCTTAGAATTTTTGGATTGGCGCTTTCATTGTTTTGATCGAGATTGTTCAAATCTGAAAAATAATTGCGCAGTTCAACTCTATTTAATATTTTATCAACCAGTCCATACTTTTTTGCTTTTTCAGCAGCAGTTAAATTTATATCTAAGTTATTAAAATTATTTATAAAATAATTAATTTCGATATTTAGATTTTTTCTATTTTTATTTATCTCCAAAAGCCAGTTATTCCATAGATCGGTTAAAAAAACTTTTGACTGTTTTTTGTCTTCGATTGACATTTCAGAATTAGTAAAAATTTCAGTAGCTGATTTGTAGTCTCCAGCAACAAAAGTATTCACATTTATTTTATTGTTAATTAAAAATTCCTTTAAATAGATCTGATACTTCTTAAATCCTTCCAAATAAACCACACCAAAAGGATTCAGTATTATTTCGTTAGCATATGAAGCTAACAAATATTGCGACTGTGTTAAAAAATCTCCATAAGCAATGACTTTTTTTCCTTTTTCTTTAAGGAGATTTATTGATTTACCAACTTCATAAGCCGAAACAGAAGAAATGTTAAGATAAGAGAGATCAATGAAAATAATTTCAACATCACTGTCTTCAGATGCAATTTCAAAAGCCTTAACAACTTCATATATCGTTAAGTTACTTTGAGGATTTAAATATGAGGAGTTTTTATCCGATATATCACTAGTTTTAAGACTTAATATATGACCTTTAACATCTACACTATCATCTGTAAAAAAAAGAAATATAAATAGACCTATGAGAAAGATTGTTAAAAAAATAACAAAAAAGAAATTTATAATTATTTTTCTTATGAAATCTAATCTATCTAAAATTTTAGTGAACATTAAACGGATGATATCTGAAGTTAATAAAGTTTGAAATTATGAAATTAAAAAAAATATCAGTTTATGCATTTATTTTCTTATTAGTTGGTTGCGCTAAACCTGATTTAATCACGAGCGATGATAAAAAAATTTTTTTAGATGATTTAAAAGGAAAATGGGTAGTCATCAATTATTGGGCAGATTGGTGCCCACCTTGTATAAAAGAAATTCCAGAATTGAATAAACTAAATGCAAAATATAGTAATGAATTAAATGTTTTCTTATTTAATTTTGATAGGTTAGAGGGAGAGGAATTAGAAACTCAATTAAAAAAGATTAATGCTGAAGTTCCTTCATTAATAACCGATCCTCAAAATATTTATAGCTACACGATTCCAGAATCTTTACCTGTTACTTTTGTTATTAATAAAAAAGGTGAATTAAGCAATATTCTTCAAGGCCCACAAACTCTTGAAGAAATGGAAAAGGTCCTTAATCTTTAGTTAGAAAAAATTCTGGATTTAACTTTTCTCCTATGAAGATTACTTCAAAATGCAAATGTGGACCTGTTACTCTTCCAGTTGCGCCCATAAATCCAATTAATTCTCCTCTTTTAACCAGATCACCCTCATTGACAAGAATCTCTGCAAGATGTGAATAAGAAGTTTTAAAATCAAAACCATGATCAATGAAAATATTTTTTCCTCTGTAAAAGAAATCTCTAGCTAAAATGATTAATCCTGATTCAGCAGCATAAATTGGAGTTCCATTTGAGGCTGCTATATCTAATCCTAAGTGTGGATTTCTAGGAATATTATTTATAAAGCGTTTTACTCCATATTCGCTTGAAATTATTCCAGAAGCAGGAGTGTGAAGAGGAAAATCTATATTTTCGGAATAAAATTTAGATAGAATCTTTTTCTTTAAAATTTCGGATTCAATTTTTATTCTTTTTAAATCTTCATTAGAAATATTATTAAATTTCCTTTCTTTAATAACAATTTTTGATTCTCTAAACATCCTATTATTAAGTATGACTCCATCATTGATATAAATCGAACTGTCAGAAAAAAAAGAAATAGGTGAAATTATTTTTTTTACAGCTCCTTCGTAGCAAGAGATATTTTTTTTAAAAATATTCCTTTCTTTCTGAATAGAATTAAAAGTATTTTTAATTAATCCTCCTTTTTCCATAACAGAGGCAGGAAAATTACACTGAGGAGAATATGAAACCTTATTAGCGCAGCTAAGTAGACTGAGAAATAATATAAGTAAAACCTTAATCAATTTTAGTGATCTTCGACTCTATTTCTGAATCGGCAACTACTGAAGAAATTATGTCTCCAATTTTTAAATTTTTTGAATCTCTGATTATTCTCTGTGATGATTTGATTTTAGTAATTGAATATCCTCGAGCTAATATTTCTAAGGGACTGAGAGCTTCAAGTTCCTTGACTATTCCTTTAAAAGTCTCTTTTTTAATATTCACTATATTTTTTGAAAGAACTTTTAAACTTTTCTCTAGCGTAGAAATTTGATTATTTACAGTATTAATATAATTCTTAGGATTTAGTTTTTTAATGGTAAGAATATTCCGTTCAATAAGATATTTTTTTTCAGTAACAAATGAGTTCAATAAATATTTTAGTTTATTACTTAATTCGTCAGTTCTTAAAGAATCTTCTTTTAATTTTGTTTGCGGATTTATTAAACTTTTTGAAGTCATTTCTAAAGAGTTACTCAAAATTAAAAGTTTAGAATTAAGCTCTTTTTTTAATTGGCTTTTATATAAAGTTATTGAATCTATTATGTTCACAAAGAACCCACTTAAGATTTCTGCTGCCGACGAAGGAGTGGGCGCTCTCAAATCACTGACAAAATCACAAATTGTAAAATCTGTTTCATGACCGATAGCACTAATCACAGGAATTTCGAATTCATGAATTTTCCTCGCAAGTTTTTCGGAATTGAAACTCCATAAGTCTTCTAAAGAACCTCCGCCTCTTGCAATTACAACCACATCTATTTTTTCTTTTTTATGTAATTTAAGAATTTTTTCAAATGAATCAATAAGGTTAATTTCTGATCCTTCGCCTTGGACTAGACTTGGTATTAAGTAAACTTTCATTAGGGGAGCTCTTCTTGAAAGTACATTTTTGATATCCTGAATAACAGCTCCATTTGGAGAAGTTATAACAGCGATATTTTTAATTAATTTTGGAATTATTTTTTTGTGCTCTGCATCAAAAATACCTTCTTCTGTTAATCTTTTTTTTAAATCTTCAAAGTTCTTAAGCAAAACTCCTTCACCAGCATATTCAATTTGATCTACTTGAAATTGGTAAGATCCTCTAGCAACGTACATGGATACGTTTCCTTTAAGAATTAAGTTGTCACCATCTAAAGGCTTTTTATTTATTGAGCTATTTCTAAATTTAAACATTACGCATTGAATTTCAGAGTCTTTATCTTTAATTTTGAAATACCAATGGCCGGAATCATATGATCTAAAATTTGATACTTCTCCTGTTACCCAAACAGAAGAAAAATCATTCTCTAATAGTTTTTTTGCTGAGGTATTGAGTTCAGTAACAGAGATAATATTTGTATTTTTCTTTTGAACAAACTCTGACATTAATGCAGTATAGCGAATCTATTTAAAAATATGACTACCAGAAAGTTAAATATTATTCCTATTACCCTAACCTGTATTGGAGGCTGTTTAATTGGCTTAGCTCCGATCTTTGTAAGATTTAGTGAAATAGGACCTTCTTTCACAGGTTTTTACAGATTCTTATTTGCAACAATTTTAATTCTTTTTTATGGAATTTTTACAAATAAAATTAAAGTTTTAACCTTAAAAGAGTTATTAGTCATAAGTATTCCAGGATTATGTTTTGGCACAGATATTGCTTTGTGGCATTCATCGATAGTTTTTACTTCAATTGCTCATGCAACATTATTTGTTAATACGGCTCCTCTTTATGTTTGCATACTTGGGTTCATAATATTTAAGGATAAATTAAACAACCTTTTTTTAATTTCCTTATTCATTAGTTTGATGGGTGTTTATGTTTTAGTAAGTAACAACCCAAGTTTTAGTGGATCATATTTTTCTTTTGGTGATTTGTTAGCTTTATTAGCTGCATTTTTTTATGCAGGTTATTTATTATCTGTAAATAAGCTTTCAAATAGATTCAACACATTTAATTTAATATTTTATTCTTCACTTTTTGCATGCATTCCTTTCGGAATAGCATCACTTTATGAGCTTGATAATCCAATTCCTTATTCAGTATTTGGTTGGTTTAATTTTTTAGGTCAAGCCATTTTTGTTCAGATTTTAGGACAAGGATTAGTTATATATGGGTTATCAAAAATTAGACCGCAACTTTCATCATTATTATTATTGTTTCAACCTATTACAGCAACTATTCTGGGAGCTTATTTTTTTTCAGAGATGTTATTAATTGGACAACTCATAGGTGTTATTATTCTGTTAATTGGTATTTACTTTGCCGGTTTGAGTGAGAGATTGAGAGAGATTAATGAAAAGTGATTCAATAAGAATAGCAAATTGCAGTGGATTTTATGGAGATAAATTATCTGTTGCTAGAGATATGATTGAAGGGGGGCCTATTGACGTTTTAACTGGTGATTATTTAGCAGAACTAACGATGACCATTCTTTATAATCAAAAGCTTAAAAGGGGAGAACAACATGGTTATGTAGGTACTTTTTTAAAACAATTTAGAGATATAGCAAAATTAGCTCAAGAAAAAAATATAAAAGTTGTCACAAATGCAGGGGGCCTGAATCCTTCATCTATGGCTGAATCGGTTAAAGAAATTATCGATGAATTGAATTTAGATTTGAAAGTGGCTCACATTGAGGGCGATGATTTAATGCCAAGAATCGATGAACTATATCAGGGCGGCGAAAATTTAATGAATATTGATAAATCATTAGATTTACAAAAATATGAAAAAAAACCAATTACTGCCAATGCCTATCTGGGAGCATGGGGAATAAAAGAAGCTTTAGATAATGGAGCAGATGTAGTTATCTGTCCAAGAGTAACAGACGCTGCTGTCGTCATAGGTCCAGCAGCATGGAAATATAATTGGTCACGTGATCAATATGATGAACTTGCTGGAGCTCTTGCTGCAGGGCATATAATTGAATGTGGAGCTCAAGCTACTGGAGGTAATTATTCTTTTTTTCAAGAGGTTCCTACCTTTGATAATATTGGATATCCAATTGCAGAAATATATGAAGATGGTAGTTTTGTAATCACAAAACATGAAAATACTGGCGGATTAGTTTCAGTAGGTACAGTTACTGCTCAGTTGCTTTACGAGATAAGTTCACCGGCTTATTTAAATCCAGACGTGATTAGTCATTTTGACACTTTAGAAATTACTCAAGAATCAAAAGATAGAGTTTTAGTTACCAATAATCGAGGAAGTAGTCCTACCAAAACTCATAAAGTTTGCATTAACTTAGTAGGAGGTTTTAGAAATGGGGTTGAATTGCTTCTCACAGGTTTAGATATCGAAGAGAAATCTAAATTAATAGTCGACCAAATATTTAAATCTGTTGGTGGCCAAGATCAATTTGATAAAGTTGATATTCAATTACATAGAACTGATAAAGAAAATCCAATTTCAAATGAGGAAGCTCAAGCTTTTTTAAGGATAGATGTGATGTCTTCAAATCCAGATCTTGTTGGAAGGTTGTTTAATGCAAAAATTGTTGAATTAGCATTAGCAAATTTTCCTGGATGGACTGGAAGAAGTGGAGTCGTACCTAATGGAGCTTATATTGAATATTGGCCCGCATTAGTAAACAGTAAATTCATAAAAGAGCACATACATGTTGATGGAAAGATTATAGATATCATTCCAACCAGTCAGTTAAATCTTGAAGAAAAATATTACCAAAAAATTCCATATGAAAATCCAAAAATTAGTATCGATAATTTAAAAGAAGATTATTTTGGAAAGATTTTTGGAACTAGATCTGGCGATAAAGGGGGCTGCGCAAACTTAGGGGTATGGGCTAAATCGCAAGAGGCATATTCTTTTTTATTTGATTTCTTAACTGTAAAAAAGCTTAAAGAACTTTTACCAGATTTGGAAAAATTTGAGATAGATAGATTTGAATTACCTAATATTTATTCCTTAAATTTTTATGTTCACGGCATACTTCAAGATGGTGTATCTTCATCAACTAGAATGGATGGACAGGCAAAATCATTGGGAGAATACTTAAGAGCAAAAAAGATAAATTTCCCTGAACAATTATTAAAACAAATATGAGTCAAAAAAAGCTATCTCTGAAGGGTTTGAATTTTCAAGCAACTAAAATTGAAGAGAATAAAAATATACTAACAATTACCTTAAACCGTCCTGAGAAGAAAAATGCCCTGAATAATGTCATGGTAAATGAAATTTGTTATGCGTTAGCATATGCAAAACAAGAAAGATCAGTAAGAGTAATAATTATTGCAGCAGAGGGAGATATTTTTTGTGCAGGTGCAGACTTAAGAAGAGTGGAGTCTGAATCAAACGTTCCTAAAATAGAAGGAGCTGATGATATAAGTTTAATGTTAAGACATTTGTACAAGCCTGTAATTTGTAAAATTCAGGGTTCTGTCTTAGCAGGAGCGTTATTGATGGTAACTAATTCAACTCATGCTATTGCAATCAAAGAAGCAAAGTTTTCAGCACCAGAGATTCTAAGAGGACTTTGGCCTCACATGGTGATGGCTGGATTGTTCAGAGTAATGCCTAAGAGAGCTGGCTTGGATTTTATAATGAGAGGGCAGTCGATCGATGCATCTAAAGCCAAAGAGTGGGGTTTGATAAATGATTTTGTTGAAAAAGAACAATTAGATGAGCATGTAAAAAATCTATCGGAAGAATTATCTAATCTAGCTCCCAGTACAATGCAATTTGGCTTAGAAGCATATGAAAAACAAGATGCAATGGCTTTTGATGAAGCATTACCATTTCTGCAAAAACAGATAGCTAAAACTTTTGAAGGGCCAGATGCCAAAGAAGGAATAGCTGCATTTTTAGAAAAAAGAAAACCAAATTGGGATTAATTCAATGTCATATACAAAACCAAATTTAAAAAGTAAACATTACGACAATTTGTTCAATTCTTTACCTTCACTTGAGGGAAAAACCATCGCGATTACAGGTACTACTTCTGGAACTGGATATGTCGCTGCGAATGCATGTGGAAAACTTGGTGCAAAGGTTTTACTTTTAAATAGACAATCTGAAAGATCTGTAAAATCGTATGAAAGTCTTAAGGAGAATACTCCAAATGGAGATTTTATAAAGATAGAATGTGATCTACAAAATTTTAATTCAGTTAAAGAATCTACTAAAAATATTGAAGAATCTGCAAGAGAAGGATTAGATGTTCTTTGTAATAATGCTGGAGTAATGGCACTAGAAGATATTGCAACCATAGATGGATATGATGTACAAATGCAAACCAATCACCTTTCTCATTTTTTATTAGTAAAACTTTTATTTCCTTTATTAAAAAAAGCAGAATCTTTGAGAGGTGAAGCAAGAATAATTAACCATTCAAGTATTGCGAGAAAACAACCATCAAAGATTTTAAAATCTGCATATTTAGAAAAAAATGGTGGGAATTTAGGTGGTAATGGCACAAGCATAATGGGAGGAGCTAGGTGGTTAAGATACAACCAAACCAAGCTCGCAAATGCTGCTTTTACAGCTGCTTTGCATCATAAATTAAGTGCTACGAATCTTAATATAAAGGCAATTGTTGCTCATCCAGGATTAGCTGAAACTGATCTTCAAACTACAACAGTTAAAGATGGTGGCATGGGAAAATGGATGACTCGACAAATGATGAAGTTAGGACAATCAAGAGAAGATGGAGCCCTTGGAATTCTCAAATCTATTGCCGATTCATCTATCAATTCTGGAGACTTTGTTGGCCCTGGTATGGGCGGAATGTTTTCGGCCATAAAAGGAGAGGCAAAAGCTTATCCTCTTGAAAGTTTTTATGACAATGAAGAAGTAAGAAATCTTTTATGGTCTAAAAGTTGCCAAGCTATTGGTCAAGAATTTTCTATTAAATAATGAAAGTATTAGCTTTAGGTGGAAGCGGAGGAATGGGCAGATTTTCTTCCTTTGCCATTTCTAATTATCCTAATATTTCAAAAGTTACTATTGCTGATTTAAATGAGGCCAATGCAAAAGAATTTTCGAGTCATTTTGATGATAGGTTCGCTGGAATTGGACTAGATGTAACTGATAAAGAACACCTTGAGAAAGTAATGTCGGACCATGATATTGTTATGAATACAACCGGGCCATTTTTTAAATTTGGCTTACCTATTCTAAAGTCAGCAATAAAATGTAAATGTCATTATTTTGATATTTGCGATGATTGGGAACCAACAGAGGAGATGCTTAAATTAAACGATGAAGCTTTAAAAAATGATATCACTGCTATTGTCGGCTTAGGCGCTAGTCCGGGAATTAGCAATCTGCTGGGTCTAAAAGCTATGAATGAGCTTGATGAAGCTGAATCGATAATAACTGGTTGGGACGTGAGTAGTGCAAAACCTGAAGATGAGTCTTCTCAAAAGGGAACCAACGCAGCAATGGAACATGGTTTACAACAAATATCTGGTGAAATTAAAGTTTACAAAGATAAAAAATATAAGCTAACCAAGCCACTGGAGAAAATTAAAATTCATTACCCTGGTCGCGGTAATCATGATGCCTTTATTTTTGGTCATCCAGAGGCAATTACTTTTCCTCATCATTTTAATGATTTAAAAGAATCAGTTAATGCTTGTCATGGGAGTAAACAGAGTAATATTTATATTATTAAAATCTTAAGATGGCTTCTCGATAAAAAAATAATTAGTTTTAAACAAGGAGCTTCTTTGTTGGAATGGTTGGAAAGAAAAATTGGTACTCCAAGTATTGAAAAGCAGATTGAGGGATTACCATCAATTTATGGTTTAGCAAGAGGTCTTAAAGACAATAAAAATGCATCAGTTGCTGTTACCTTGTCAGAAGAAGAGCTTTCAAACTCATGGGGGATGGGAGCAATTACCGGATTCCCTCTCGCTTTTGGATTAAAACTTTTATTGGAAAACAAGATTAACAAAAAAGGGGTATTTGCGCCGGAGGGTGGAGCTATAAATCCCGATGATTTTTTTTCTTTGCTAACAGATCATCCACTTTCTGTATCTAGATCTTGGGAGACCTAATCAAGGACAACTAAAGTCTGTCCATTTTCAACTTGATCATTTTCTTTAATCAATACTTCTTTAATTTTTCCATTATCTGGCGCCAAAACCTTATGTTCCATTTTCATTGCTTCTAGTATTACTAAAGTATCGCCTTTTTTTATATTTGATCCTTTCTTAATCTTTATTTCTACAACTTTTCCCGGCATGGGCGCAGTAAGCCCACCTTTTATTGCTTCTTCCTGAGTAATATTAAATTTCGGCAAAATTTTAAATAACAAATTTCCTTTATGTGTTTGAATGAGAAGCAAATCATCGTCCATGGTAATTTTAGATCGATATCTAACATTAGATATTTCCACATCAATAAAATCTTCATACCAATCAAATATTCTAATAACTTCACTTTCTTCACTAATAAAACTTCCATCTTTTAATGACTTATATTTCACCCTGTATTCTTGATCTTCAAGCGATAACTTGACTTCTTGGTAAGGGAGTCTTGCATTATTCCAACCAGACTGAATATTTTGTAAAACCATCGCTTCACTTCTATTTTTGCCTTGTATCCACAAAGCACCAACTTTTGCAAAATTAAAAATTTCTTCTTCTGTTAAATCAACTTCAGATTTTAAATTAACTCTCTCAACAAAATCAGTAGTTGTATCTCCCTCCAAATACTCTTTGGATCTTAAAATTGAGATTAAATAATCTCTATTTGTTTTCATTCCACCAAAGTGACTATTTTCCAATGCAAGAGCTAGTTTGTTGGCTGCTTCAACTCTAGTTTCTCCAAAAGAAATTACTTTTGCTAACATAGGATCAAAATTAGCAGTTATATTTGAACCGCCTTCAATTCCGACATCCCAACGAACTAATGGATCATCACTTGGCTCAAAAGCTATCATTTTACCTGTCACTGGAAGGAAATCATTTCCAGGATCCTCAGCATAAAGCCTTACTTCAATTGACGAGCCATAAAAATCTATGTCTACTTGTTCATAACCTAATTCTTCTCCAGATGCTATTCTTAATTGTTCTTTCACCAAATCTATTCCGGTGACTTCTTCAGTAACAGGGTGTTCAACTTGTAGTCTTGTATTTACTTCTAAAAACCAAAATTCTTTAGTTTTTTCATCCACCAAAAACTCTACCGTTCCGGCTGATTCGTATTTAAGTTTCGAAGCTAGCTTTATTGCTGCTTCTCCCATTTTTTCACGCATTTCTTCATCAACCATGGGGGAAGGTGATTCTTCTACAATTTTTTGATGACGTCTTTGAATGGAACATTCTCTTTCACCAAGATGAACAATATTTCCAAAAGCATCTCCTAATATTTGTATTTCTATGTGCCTCGATCTTTTAATATATCTTTCTAGAAATACTCTTTTATCACCAAAACCACCTTCAGCTTCTCTTTGCGCAGCTTTGATAGACTCTTTCAAGTCCTTTGCCTTTTCGACGATACGCATTCCTTTCCCACCACCTCCGGCAGCAGCTTTCACAAGTATTGGATATCCAATGGAATTAGCTTTTTTAGGATCTGAAGTCATTGGTAAAGTAGGAACGTTTGCTTTTATTGCAATTTCTTTTGCAGTTAATTTGTCTCCCATTTTTTTTATGGCATTTGAAGAAGGACCAACCCATTTAATATTTAATTTTTTAACTTGATTGGCAAAAGCTGCATTTTCAGATAAAAAACCGTAGCCAGGGTGAATTGCGTCTGAATTTGATTTAAGAGCTATATCTAAAATTTCTTTTGAGTTCAAATAAGAATCAGAAAGTTTAAAAGCTTGATCAGCTTCTCTAACATATGGTGTGTCTTTATCAGCTTCTGTATAGATTGCAACACAACTTATGCCCATGTCATGCGCACTAGAAATAATCCTACTAGCGATTTCTCCTCTGTTGGCAATAAGGAGTTTTTTGATGGTCATAATCTAAATACTCCAAAACCCTCTGAGCCTTTTACTTCTTTATTATTTACTATCGAAAGACACATTCCTAAAATATTTCTTGTGTCTCTAGGATCGATTATCCCGTCGTCGCTCAAAACACTTGTCGCTTTTAGGGCAACCGATGCCTTGTCATGTCCAATCTGCTGATTTTTTACAATCTCAGCATCAGCTTTCTCATCAAATTTAATTCCTTTTCTCGCTGCTTGTCCTCTTCTAACTATAGACATTACTCCTGCAATTACTTCTCCGCCCATGACAGCAATTTTTGCAGTAGGCCATAAAAATGTAAAAGAATTACCAAATTCTCTTCCTGACATAGCATAGGTGCCGGCTCCATAGGAATTTCCAATAATGACAGTTAAATGCGGTACATTAGAATTTGAAACAGCATTAAGCATTTGGGCTCCTTTTTTAATTGATCCATCTTGCTCATAGTCTTTTCCAACCATGAATCCTGTTATGTTTTGTAAAAACACAAGTGGTATATTTCTTTTGTTACACAACTGAATAAAGTGTGCTGCTTTTTGAGAAGCATCTGGAAATAACATTCCATTATTTCCTAAAATTCCAACTGGATAACCATGAATTGAAATGAACCCACAAATCAATGTTGGGCCAAAAAGGGGTTTAAACTCTTCAAATTGAGAGCCATCAGCTATTCGACCTATTATTTCTCTTATATCAAATGGAGTTTTTAAACTAGGCTCCACTATTCCAAGCAAATCTTCTTGGTCATAAAGCGGGGGTTTTATAGAAAATCTCGGCTCATTACCTTCTTTAACCCAATTTAAATGAGACATTACTTCTCTAGCAATTCGAATCCCATCCAAATCATCATCAGCCAAATATTCAGCCAGTCCAGATTTTTCAGCATGCATTTTTGCTCCACCAATGTCTTCTCTGCTTGATATCTCACCAGTGGCCATTTGAACTAAAGGTGGTCCAGCTAAAGCGACATCTGCTTGATCCTTAACAAAAATATTATAGTCAGACATACCTGGTTGATAAGCTCCTCCAGCTGTAGCAGTTCCAAACGTTACCGTTACTGTAGGTATATTTAATTTTGAAAGCTCAGTTATTTCATAAAATTGTCTTCCAGATTCAGCGAAGTGTCCCATAGCTCCTGCAGACATTGCTCCTCTTGGTCTTAAATCTCCCCCAGCGGATTCAACAAATTGGATAAATGGAATTCTGCAGTCTCTAGCAATGGCCATAGATCTCATCCATTTCTTTACAGAATAATAATGCATTGCTCCTGCTAAAACAGTTGGATCATTTGCAAAAATAATACATTCAATTCCAGAACAAACACCGATGCCAGCTACTGCTCCACCACCAACAGGGTAATCAGATTTGTATCCTGCAAGACCGCTTATTTCTAAAAAGGGACTATCAGGATCTAAAAAATTAAAGATTCTTTCTCTAACTGGAAGTTTGCCTCTGGCAGCCAATCTTTTTTGGTGATCTGGTCCTCCTCCGGCTTCGGCTTCATCTAAAAGGATATCTATTTCCTCCAACATTCCGATCATAGACTCTTTATTTTTTTTGAACTCTTCGGATGTAGTTTGTAATTTAGATTTGAATATCTGAGATTCTAATTTATGCATTCTTCTCCTAAAACGGATAAAAAATATGCCTGATTTTTATAGATATGTCCATTTTGATTTTATCTTGTGTATGTATAATGCCATCAATAATTAGGGCGATTAACTCAATTGGTAGAGTGCCACCTTTACACGGTGGAAGTTACAGGTTCAAGTCCTGTATCGCCCACCACAATTCCTAAATAGTTTTCCTAGAAGTCATTAAATATTTACATTTAAATGATAAATTAAGATATGGATAAAAATAGAAGACTATTTTTAAAAGGGTTAACCTTTTTTTCATTGGCTTTACCGTTAAAAATTTATCCTTTTCCAAAAGAAAATAAATTTGTTTCTTTTAAGCATGGAGTAGCTAGTGGAGACCCAACTCAGTCTAATATAATTTTGTGGACAAAATTATCAGATGTTCAGGCTAATACTGCTCTAGTAAGTTGGCAAATTTCTGAATATAAAAATTTTAGTAGCCTTATTGCTCAAGGAAAAACGAGAACTAATTCTTTTAAAGATTTCACAGTAAAGGTAGATGCAAAGATTCCGAAAAAATATAATGGATTAAAAATTTATTACCGGTTTAAAGTTGGGAACAATATATCTGATATTGGAACAACCTCTACCTTACCCATAACAAATCCAGAAAAATTTAATATAGCCTTCTGTAGCTGTTCAAATTATCCAGCGGGATATTTTAATGCCTATAGAGAAATAGCACTCAATAAAAAAATTGATCTTGTATTGCATCTTGGAGATTATTTATATGAATATTCTTCTGATGGGTACGCTTCTGAAAATGCAAAGTTAATGGGAAGGGAAGTTTTTCCTAAAAATGAAATTTTAAGTTTGGAAGATTATAGAAAACGACATGCTACCTATAAAAAAGATAAAGATCTTCAGTTACTTCACTCTAGCAAACCAATGATTGCTGTTTGGGATGATCACGAAGTTTCTAATGATAGCTGGAAAGAAGGGGCTGAAAACCATTCTCCTGACGAGGGTTCTTTTAGCAAAAGAAAAGAATATGCTATCCAGGCTTACTTTGAATGGATGCCAATTCGAGAAAAAAATAATAAAAAACATATATGGAGAAATTTTACTGTCGGAAACCTTTTTAATTTGATGATGCTTGATACTCGATCAGCAATGAGAGACAAGCAATTGAATATTGAAGAATATTTTCAAGATTCAAACTTTGATCATAAGAATTACTTAAAAGATTTAGAGAAGCCAAGAAAATTATTAGGCAAGGATCAATTTAAGTGGATTAAGAGAAAAAATAGCGACAAATTCAGATGGTCTATTTTTGGACAACAAATATTAATTGGACCCAAATATCTACCAAAAATATTCAAAGATGTAGATAAAAATAATTTTCCAAAATATCTTCATAAATACATATCACTAGCTGGAAAGGAAATACCTTACAATACTGATCAGTGGGATGGATATCCTAAAGAGAGAGAAAAGTTTTATAAATCAATTCAATCTTCTCAATCAAACTTAATATTAGCTGGAGATTCTCATAATTCTTGGATTTCTAATCTATATAGCAAACAAAAAAAATTTGTTGGAATAGAAATTGGAGCTCCCTCCATATCATCTCCGAATTTTGTAGATGCTTTTGGAGATATGGTAGATCCAATTGATAAATCATTCATAGAAACAAATAAAAATTTAATTTGGACAAATGGAAAAAATAAGGGCTATGTGGAATTAGAAATTTATTCAGAATTTGTAGAGGTAAAATTTAATTATGTATCTACGGTTAAATCCAAAAGATACAATAAACTTGAACCAATTTCTTTTAAAATTAACCATAACAAACCTATGATTTAAAATTTTAATTTTAATAAAGAAATAATTTAAATTTTCTTCTTTCATCTATGTATAATCTCAATTTTTGTGGACCGGTAGTTCAGTTCTGGTTAGAACGCCGCCCTGTCACGGCGGAGGTCGCGGGTTCGAGCCCCGTCCGGTCCGCCACTTTTATTTGAAAATGTTAATAACAGTTTTAAAAGCAAAGATTCACCGAGTGCCTGTAACCCATACAGAAAAAGACTATGAAGGATCTTGCGCAATTGATCTAGACTATTTAGAACAAACCGGAATAAAACCAAATGAACAAATACATATTTATAATCTAAATAATGGAGAAAGATTAATTACTTATGCATTCGAAGCTGAAAGAGGCTCCAAAATAATTTCTATGAACGGAGCAGCAGCTTTAAAAGCCACAGTTGGCGATCTTGTAATTATTGCAGCTTATGGTCAAATTGATGAAAATGAAGAACATAAACCAAAAATATTAAAAATAAATTCTTAGGGAGAGTAGCAATGAAATTAGATGAAATTTTTTCAGTAAAAGGCAAAGTGGCTTTTGTAACTGGAGGATCAAGAGGTATCGGTGAAATGATAGCTTCAGCTTATTTGGCCAATGGTGCAAAAGTATACATATCAGCACGAAAGGCAGATGCGTGTGATGCCAAGGCAATAGAACTTTCGGAAAAATATTCAGCTGAATGTATTTCCATTCCAGGCGACGGTTCAACAATGGAAGGTATTGAGAAACTTGTTGAGGAGCTTACAGCTTATGAATCAAAACTTGATATTTTGGTAAATAATGCTGGCGCTTCATGGGGCGAGCCCATCGATGAGTTTGCTGAAAAAGGCTGGGACAAAGTAATGAACATCAATGTGAAAGGTCTTTTTTATATGACACAAAAATGTTTACCTTTATTAAGACCTGCGGGAACCAGAGAAAATCCAGCTAGAGTTATTAATATTGGTTCAATAGATGGAATAGGAACACCAGTATACGAAAGTTATGTTTACAGTTCTTCAAAAGCTGCCGTGCATCATTTGACAAGAGTATTGGGAGCAAGATTAGTAAAAGAAAATATACTTGTAAATGCAATTGCTCCTGGGGCTTTCCCAAGTAACATGCTTGGTTCGGCAGTTGGCCATGATTACAGTTACATTGAAAAAACTAATCCTGTAAAAAGAATTGGAACAGCAGAAGATATTGGAGGGTTAGCGCTTTATCTTTCATCAAGAGCGGGTTGTTATACAGTAGGAGAAACCATTACTTGCGATGGCGGAGCTGTTTGTGCATCAGGCCATGCACTAATTACTGAATAAAAAAACCCCGCCGAAGCGGGGTTTTAAAAATACGCATCTCAGCTATATTTTTCTAATAACGGTCGAAACGGTTATTAGTCGGAATAAGGGTAAACCCTTGTCAGATGGTAACCCCTGAAATTCCTGATAAATTGTTAATATTAATTTTTGATCACCTCCTGCACAGGGTAAATTAAAAGAATGCTAAATTTAGAGACCCTGATATTAATTCTAAATTAGCGACATAAAATTAAATATTACTCCTACTTTCTTCAAGTAACAATTACCTAAATTAGATTTGGAATAAGAAAATAAGAGATTATAAAAACATACAAAATACTAGAGACATTGATGAATATTCCAGCTCTAACCATTTTTTGAATTGGAATTAAATTTGATGCATAGACAATAGAGTTTGGAGGAGTAGCCACAGGTAACATAAACGCACAACTTGCTGAAATTGTTAATGGCAAAATAAGCAGAAGGGGATCTATACCCATATTCAATCCTACACTAGCAACGACGGGCAAAAATGTAATCGTAGTTGTTAAGTTGCTTGTTAACTCAGTAAGGAAGACAACCATGACAATTACTGTTAATAAAATTATCCAAAAATAAGTTTCAGATGGAATTAAAGATGCTAACCATAAAGCCAATCCTGAATCATTTACGACATATGCCAGAGCCATACCTCCACCAAATAAAAATATTAGACCCCAAGGAAAGCCGCTTTGCACGTCATCCCATATAAGTAGTTTATTTTTATTTTTGCTTTCATTTATAAAAAAAAGCGAGACAGCTCCGGTGATAGCAATTACTGAATCATCTAACAATGATAGGCCTGGCAAGTTATCAATCAATTGTCTAAATATCCAAAAAAAGGCAGTGATTAAGAAAACCACTATCACTTTTTTTTCTTCATTTGACATTGGACCAAGTTCTTTTAGCATTGAATTTAATTTTTCTTTTGATTCTTGAGTAGCAGAAAAATTTACTGGAAAAATTATGCGAGTGAGAAATATCCAAATTAATGGCCCTAGACCTAATGTGATTGGCAAGCCGATTGATATCCAATTTGCGAAACCTATATCATAATCGTAATTATTACTGGCAAATTGAATTAACACTCCATTTGGTGAAGTACCAATTGGCGTAGCAATTCCTCCAACAGAGGCCGCATAGGCTATTCCCAAAAGCAAACAAAGTTGAAAATTAAATTTTTGATTATCACTAATGTCATTCACTGTATCACTTATAACTTTTATTACTGATATTCCAACTGGCAGTAGCATGATTGCAGTAGATGTATTCATTACCCACATGCTCAAAACAGCACTAGCGACCATGAAAGAAGCCACAATGCCACGAGAGTTTAGACCACTAAATTTAAGAATATTTAAAGCAACTCTTTTGTGAAGATTCCATTTTTGAATGGCAAGGGCAATAATAAATCCACCTGCAAAAAGAAATTGAACCTTGTTCATATATTCTCGACTAATTACGGCTATTTCCTCCACACTAAGTAGAGGAAAAAGAATTAATGGCATTAATGCAGTAACCTGAAGTGGAATTGCTTCAAAAGCCCACCAGACGCCCATCAATAAAAATACAGCAGCTGTAACTCTTCCCTCTGAAGATAAACCCTCTGGATTGGGCAAATACAAAACTAATAAAAAAGAAATAATTCCTAGCCAAAACCCAATTGTCTTTAAATCTATAGATTGCATTTTATGTGTAAAAGAAAAAATAAATAATATCAGCTAAACTATGAATTTAATTTAAATATTTTATGACAAAGTATGTTCTTTCTTTAGATGGGGGAGGAGTTCGGGGTTTAGCATCAGCTAATTTTTTAAGAAAATTAGAATTTGAAATGCATAAGCCGCTATTGGAAAAATTTGATTTAGTTTGTGGTTCTTCAACAGGAGGAATTTTAGCCATAGCCCTATCAGTTTTAAAATTGAATGGGTCTCGTTTAGTAAATATTTATTCCTCAAGAAATCTAAAAAAAATTTTTAGTACTTCAATGCCAAGGGTTATAGGCCCTAAATATGGAGGAAGAAGAAAAAATAATGTGCTTAGAGAATATTTTGGCTCTTTGACATTAGCTGAAGCTGAAACTCCGGCAATTGCTGTTTCATATGATCTAAAAAATAGATCAACTAGACTTTTTAAAACCTTCGTGGATAAAGACTTGGAAGCTTGGAAAGTTGCATCTGCCACCTCAGCTGCTCCAACCTTTTTTCCTGCTATAAAAATTAATGATAATTGGTATATAGATGGTGCAATCTCATCAAATAATCCAGTTTTAATTGCTTATGCTGAAGCGAAGAAACTATGGCCTGAAGAAAATATAAAAATATTAAGTATTGGCACTGGTTATGATGATAAGCCATATAAAGGAAAGAAAACTAAAAATTGGGGCATATTTTCATGGTTAAGAGGAGGCATTATTCAGGTACTTATGGAATCAAACAGCGAACATTTAATTGCCGAATCATTATTCAAAGATAATTATTTAAGGATCAACTCCAAATTGGATTCCGTAGACTCAGAAATTGATAATTCTTCAGATCATAATTTAGAGGAATGTTTAAAAATGGGAGATCAGTGGTGGGATCAATTTGGGTTTGAAACTTTAGATTTTTTAATAACAAATTAATCATGAAAGAATTTTCAGTTGTTGGAGCAGGATCTTGGGGCACAGTTTTATCCAATTTATTAGCTTTGAATGGCCACAAAGTAAAAATTTGGACAAAAAATAATTCTATTTATGAAGAAATACTAACAGCAAATAAAAATTCTAAATATTTGCCAAATTTACATCTTTCAGAAAATGTAACTCCAACTTTAGATTTAGAAGAGTGTTTTGGTGAAGAAAAGACTGTAATTATAGCAATCCCTTCAGAGGGCATAAAAGCAATTTCCAAAGAAATAAAAAACTTACACCTTGCTTCCAATCGATACATTCTTGCTTCAAAAGGAATTGATTTGAAAACCTTTGAGACAATGTCTGAAACTTTATCAAAAGGAGCAAATATAGAGTCATATAAAATTTTAGTATTATCAGGACCAAATCTGGCAGAAGAGGTTTCAGAAAATTTTTCTACAGCCTCAGTTCTAGCTGGAGAGAATTTGGAAGAAGCAAAAAAACTTTCAAATTTTTTTAATAATAAAACTTTTAAAATCTTTTTAAGCTCAGATAAAAAAGGAGTTGAACTAGCTGGAGCATTGAAAAATATTTATGCTATTTCAGCCGGTCTTTCCGATGGACTGGGTAGTAAATCAAATACTAAAGCAATGCTTTTAACTAGAAGCCTTTCTGAAATGACAGAACTATTCATCAAGTTAGATGCTAATCCAGCAACCCTTCTTGGTTTAGCCGGTGTGGGAGATTTATTTGCTACTTCAAGCTCTTCTAAAAGCAGGAATTATTCTTTAGGTTATTATTTAGGAAAAAACATGTCTCCAAAAGAGGCTTTGTCTGAAATAGGACAGGTTGTTGAAGGCATTAATACTCTTAAGACTGTATTCAATAAAAAAAATGAATTAAATTTAGCAATGCCTATCGTTGATATTTTATACCAAATTGTTTTTTCTGGTATGGATTCAAAAGATTGCTTTGCTAATATTTTTCTTGAGAGTAATAATATAGATAGTAAATTCTAATATATGATGAAAGACCAAGAAAAAAGTGCCGAAAACTTATCGATTGATACAGCAGTATTAACTGAGAATATTAAAGAACCATCGATTTGGGTTAATTTCTTTTTAAAGGTAATCTATTTGATTTTTCTAAACTTTATTGTTCCTTTTTTGGGTTTCATTACTTTATTGCAATTATTGTTTAGTATTGCTTCAAAAAAACCTAATGAAAATCTTGTTTCTTTTTCAAAAAAAATAAGTAGTTATATTTATCAAATCATCAACTTTATAACTTATAGTTCTGACGAAAGACCATGGCCGTTTAATTCATTTCCAGAATCATCAGATTAATTGAAATCACCATACTTTAAACATATAATCCTTATTTTTTATTACTTTTAAATATAAAATTAAGATTCTGTTATGACAAAACCCACAGAAGAAGAAGCACTTAAAGCAGTAAGAACTTTGCTTGCATTTACTGGTGATGACCCTGATAGAGAAGGATTAATTGAAACGCCTGATAGAGTAGTTAGAGCATATAGAGAATTTTATGCTGGCTATGAAGTAGATCCTGAAGAAATTCTTTCTAAAACTTTTGAAGAAGTTGAAGGTTACGACGAAATGGTCATCGTAAAGAATATTAGAGTTGAATCCCATTGTGAACATCACATGGTTCCTATTTTGGGTATGGGACACATTGGGTATATTCCAAATAAAAGAGTTGTGGGAATTAGTAAATTAGCCAGAATTATTGATGTTTTCGGCAAAAGATTACAAACTCAAGAAACTATGACAGCTCAAGTTGCAGATACTATTAATAAAGTATTACAACCAAAAGGAGTTGGAGTGATTATTGATGCAGCACACCAATGCATGACTACAAGAGGAATTCATAAAACAGAAACTAGTACAGTAACTAGTAGAATGTTAGGTGATTTTAGAGATCCTGCGACCAGAACAGAATTCTTAAATTTAGTAAAATCTGATTAAAACTAATTTTTGAGTAATATTTCTTTATTAAAGCCTTTAATAATTGCTACAAAATCCGAAATTAGAAAAAAAATCTTTTCTGATTTCAATTTGAACGTAAGTTTTATTGCTTCAGAAGTTGATGAAGATTTAATAAAAGAAAATTTTCAATTTAAAAATTATTACGATCTAGCTATAGAATTAGCTTCCGCTAAAGCTCTCGAAGTTTCAAAAAAAAATCCTGATAACTATGTTTTGGGAGTTGATCAAGTTTGTGAATTTAATAATGAAATTCTTAACAAACCTGGAAACAAAGAAAAATGTATTAATACTCTACAAAAGTTATCTGGTAATACCCATTTTCAAAATTGTGGGATGGCCATTGCTTTCAATGACAATATTATTTGGACCTCATATGATGTAGCAAAATTAACTATGAATGAACTTTCTTTAAAAGATATTGAAAATTATATTTTGAAGGATACTCCATACATGTGTTGTGGCAGTTATAAATACGAATTAAATGGAAAGGATTTATTTTCTGAAGTTGAAGGATCAATTTACACAATTCAAGGATTAGATATTGATTCTTTATTGATGTATTTAAAACAAAATAAATTTATTTGAGATTTCTTTCAAAAATGAGTACTGTTTGAGATATATGAAAAATTTTCAAGATAAAGTTGCTGTTATAACTGGATCTGGTTCAGGAATGGGAAGGGAACTAGCTATTGAGTTAGCTCAAGCAGGTGCAAATATTGCGTTGGTTGAATGGAATGAAGAAACGCTAAATGAAACAGCAGAACTATTAAAGTCCTATAATGTTGGAGTATCAAAACACATAGTTGATGTAAGCGATAAAGAAGCAATTTATGCGCTACCCAATCAAGTAATTGAAGAGCACGGCTCAGTAGATATGGTGTTTAATAATGCCGGCGTTGCTTTGTCTTCAACAATTGAGGAATCAACAGATGAAGATTGGGATTGGGGTTTGGGAATCCTTCTACATGGAGTTATTAATGGAACAAGAGCTTTCTTGCCCCATCTAAAAGAAAGACCCGAGGCTGCCATTGTAAATACTTCTTCGATTTTTGGCCTGCTAAGTGTACCTACCCAATCTATATACCATGTTGGTAAATACGGAGTGAGAGCTTTTACAGAGAGTTTGGCTTTGGAAATGAAAATGGAAAATTCACCTGTCGAAGTATATTCTGTTCATCCTGGTCATATTGGTACCAATATAGCTAACATTGCTGCAGAAAAAGGAAAAATGGAATTTGATGCAGAAGAAATGGAGAAAAGGCCAAATATTTTTGGACCAAAAGCTAAATCTATTGAAGAAGTTGGTCAATTATTCAAAAGCAACGCACCAGTAAATGCCAATACTGCTGCAAAGATTATCCTTAATAATATAAAAAAGAAAAACAAAAGGATATTGGTTGGCGCTGATGCCCATTGGTACGATCGAATTCAAAGGCTTTTTCCAAAAAAATATATTTACTTTTTACCTTTTGTTTCACTAATAAGAGGGTGGTTTCCCAAAGACAAACCTTTAGATAGATAGTTTATAAATCGATATCTTTATAATTAGATATAGATATTTTTTCTTTTGTAATTTTCAGATCTTCTATTGGATCAAGAATTTCTTCATTAAAACGGTAAATAAGATCATATTTTCCATTAATGCTTTCTTCGAGATAAGTAGCTCTCTTTTCTTCAGTTGCAGCAAGTTTTGTTTCATAATTTTTTAAATCTTTTTTATTTATTTTCGATTTAATAAAACTTGGGCTCACTACACCGCAAGATCCATTGTTCCCGCCAAAACCTTTGGCATTTAAATAGATTGCGTCTATTTTTTTTACATCAACTTCTTTAGATTTTAAGCAAAAATCTAAATTATCGGATAACACATCATCTGCCAGTTTTTTTGTTGTGTTAATCCCGGGAATCAAACCATGATTCCATATTCCTATAGCTGTCATTAATTCGTCTCCAGCTGCAGGCCCCATGGTATGACCCAACATGCCTTTTAGAGCTGTAACCTTCCAATTTTTTAATTCAAAACCTTCAGCAACTCTATTTAAAACATCAGACTCAGTGCTGCGATTTTGAAAGGTGCCCGTTCCATGCGCAATAACAATACTATCTTGGATAGAACATCCTAGTTTTAATGTATTGGAAATAGATTGAGCCATAGTTACATAATTGCCAATTCCAGGAGAACTAATCGATTTTTTGAATCCATCTGCATTTATTGCAACATCTGTAAAACCACCAAGTATCTTGAGTCCGTTTGTTATGGCAAATTCTAAAGTAGTTACAGCTACAAATTGAGCAGCTTCTCCTAGAATCATTCCGGCATTATCCCCAAAGGGTCTACAAGCATTTTGATGAATCACTTCTTTGGAATGTTTATCATTATTTCTGATCTGCATTTCTAAAATCTTTTTGTCATCTGCAATTCCTGTCGTAGCTAAAAAACCATCTGTTATTTCGGGATTAATAGGTGCTTCTGCAGATCCTACAATTGAGAAATCCAGTTCTTCATTTTTTATTCCCTTTAGAGCCAAATCCAAGTTATAAAGAAAAGTTGCACAAGCGCCTGCTACAGTGCCTGTTTTTCCTAAAGAGCCTAATACATATGCATTTATGAAATCTGCAGACATACCAATCAAAGACATTGATAAATGTTTGGAACTTGCTCTCTTTCCAATTTTCCTTGATTGCAAAAGTCCTCCCATTCCATCATAGTCTAGTTGTCCTATTGCAGGACCTGAAAATACACCTACTTTTTTTGGATCCAACATTGGTTTTAATTCAGTATCCCAATCTTTGCCAAGATTCTTCAAACAATCAGTAACACCAAAAATAGTCATTTGAATTCCTTTTGGATGTTGTCTCGAGTTATACATCTTCGAAAGATTAATGCCTTCAGGAAGTTGACCTGCTGCATTAACATTCATGACATCTTTCATGAGCAATTCAGGATCAAAAAGATCTGAATTTATCTTTCTAACTAATGTTTTTTTTAAAATATCTTTTTCTGATGAAATTTCAGAGTTTGTTAAAGAATTTAAGTCTTTTAATAATAATTCTTTAGATTGTGTATCAAGGCTATCTAATACAAGTCGTTTGTACGAAAAATCAAAAGATGACCTTCCAGCTGAGTTTATTCCCCCAACACTACATATCACAGGAAATCTCTTAAAATCTTGCATGTAATTTTTTTTTAAATTAACTTATAAACCTAATATTACATTATTTAAAGGAGAGGACATGCATCCAGGAATAAATGGACCTAAATATAAAGATAAACCAGCAGTTATTATGGCGGGTAGTGGAGACGTAATAACTCATCAAGAGTTAAATGAATTATCTAATCAAGGCGCACAATTATTTAGATCTTTAGGTTTGAAACCTGGAGACAGTCTAGCTTTTATGATGGAAAATCATAAATTATTTTTCCCCATTGCATTTGCAGCTTATCGAAGCGGTCTAAAATATACAGCTATAAGTTGGAGACTGCAGGCTAGTGAAGTTGAATATATTATTAAAGATTGTGGTGCAAAAGTTTTCATCACAAGTAAGTTTCTTGAAGAATCTGCTCAGTCTTTAGCTAACTCTTTGGAAGGAGTTCACAAATATATGCTTGATGGAATAACAGATGACTTCAAATCCTATGAAAAAGAAATAGATAACATGCTTAAGACACCAATAGAGGATGAGTGTCAAGGAGCTGCAATGTTATATTCGTCTGGAACAACTGGAAAGCCAAAAGGCGTTAGTCGTGAAGTAAATTTAAGTCCTCTTCCTTATAAAGCAGATGAAGATGATTTAGGTCTTACTCGAGTTGTTCAAGGATTGTATTCTGCCGATGAAGATTCGATTTATTTGTCGCCAGCTCCTTTATATCATTCAGCACCAATGGGCTTCAATACAGGATTTCTTGCTTTAGGAGCAACAAGCATCATTTTAGAGAAGTTTGATCCTGAAGCCGCACTAGCAGCTATCGAAAAATATAAAATTACTCATAGCCAATGGGTTCCAACAATGTTTATAAGATTTCTAAAAAGCGACCATGAGATCATAAATAAGTATGATTTATCATCACATCGAATAGCTATTCATGCTGCAGCACCATGTCCAGTAGAAGTAAAAGAAAAAATGATAGATTGGTGGGGTCCAATTATCCATGAATACTACGCAGGCACAGAATTTAATGGATTTGTGGCATGTAATTCTGAACAATGGCTTTCTCACAAAGGAACAGTTGGGCAGTCGTTATTGGGCCCAATACATATTTTAGATGATGATCAAAATGAAGTGCCTATAGGAGATGAGGGAACAATTTATTTTGAAGGCCCTACTGCTAATGGTTTTTCTTATCATAATGACAAAGAAAAAACTAAAGGAGCTACCTCGAAACAAGGTTATACAACATTAGGAGACATAGGATATTTAGATGAAGAAGCTTTTCTTTATTTAACCGACAGGAAGGCTTTTATGATTATTTCTGGAGGGGTTAACATTTATCCAAAAGAGACTGAGGATACATTAATTATGCATCCTAAAGTTGCTGATGTTGCAGTATTCGGAGTTCCAAATGAAGAAATGGGTGAAGAAGTAAAAGCGGTAGTCCAGCCTGAAGACACGAGTCTTGCAGGAGATGATTTAGAAGCGGAACTTATGGCGTATTGTCGAGAACACATTTCTCATGTTAAATGCCCAAAATCAATAGATTTTAGAGAAGAGTTGCCTAGACACCCAACTGGGAAGCTCTATAAAAGACTTTTAAAAGATGAATACTGGAAAAGTTAATTTAGACTCAATTGATTTTCACAACTTTCTAAAGTCTGCATTATTAAGGTATTAATGGTCATTGGTCCAACACCACCTGGAACAGGAGTGTAAGCAGATGATCTTGAAATGACACCCTCAAGATCAATATCGCCACATTTTTCAGGATGATATCCAGCATCAACAACAACAGACCCGTCTTTTATCCATTCTGATTTTATAAATTTAGGGATTCCAACAGCGCCAACTACAATATCGGCTTTAGAAATTATTGAGGGTAAATCTTCTGTTTTTGAGTGACAAATTGTTACTGTTGCATTTGCATTGAGAAGCATCATTGCCATCGGCTTACCCAGAATCGGACTTCTTCCTACCACAACAGCATGTTTACCGCTTAATGGTATTTTGTAATATTCAAGTAGTCTCATAATTCCATAAGGAGTACATGAGCCATAAGCTTTTTCTAACATTGTCATTTTGCCAAATCCTAAACTCGTTACACCATCGACGTCTTTGTTTATTTTAATTGCATCAAAACATAATCGTTCATCAATTTGAGAAGGAGTAGGATGTTGTAGAAGAATTCCTGACACTTCTTCGTTATCATTTAAATTATTGATTGTTTTTAATAAGTCACTAGTAGAAGTTTCTTGGGGTAACTCCACCTTAATCGATTTCATTCCAATTCTTTCGCAGGCATTTCCTTTCATTTTTACATAAGTCTCAGATGCAGGATCATTTCCTACTAAAATTGTTGCTAAAACAGGGATTATTCCAGATTTATTCTTAATTAAAGTAACTCTTTTTTTAAAATCTTCTTCGGCCTGAAACGCCAAATCTTTTCCATTTAGTATAATTGTCATTTGTTGTTATGATACCACCGCTTCATTATTAGAATATAGTTTCGGAGTGTAGCGCAGCCTGGTAGCGCGCCTGCTTTGGGAGCAGGATGTCGGGGGTTCGAATCCCTCCACTCCGACCATACTTTTAGTTTATGTGAAAAATTGTTAAAGTATTTTTACCAAGTAGGGGGAGCAACACTCTCGGTTGCTCAACTTGGAAGAGCATTTCTGTAAAGTTACGGGTTTGATCCCCTGGCCGAGAGACCCTAATAGTTAATTACAAGACTAATCTTTTCCTTTTAGATAGAATACTCTTCTGATTCTCCTGGTAGCTCAGCTGGATAGAGCATCTGCCTTCTAAGCAGAGGGTCGCAGGTTCGAATCCTGCCCAGGAGGCCATTAATGGTGGGCGTAGCTCAGTTGGTAGAGCACTGGTTTGTGGTACCGGTTGTCGTGGGTTCAAGCCCCATCGTCCACCCCATTAAAGGAAATTATTATGTTTGGATTGAATAAGAAAAAAACTGAAAACAAATTATCTTTAAAACTAGAAAGTAAATTATTACAAGATCAATTTAATAAAAAAATACTTCAACAACAAAAAGATTCAAATTTAAAAGGATATAGAAAAGGAAAAGCTCCTAAGGATGTCATTGAACAATATTACGGTGATCAAATTACAGCCCAGATAATTTATGAAGAAATGGCAAATACTTTCTACAAGAAAATATCTGAAGAAAAAATATCTGTCGTAGGACAGCCAGCTTTAAATCCATTATCAATGGATATAAAAAAAGATATTAAATTTGATGCTATCTTTGAAGTTTATCCTGAATTTTCTTTAAAAAAGTTCTCTGCAATTAAATATAAAAAACCCATTGCAACTCTTAAAGATTCAGATTTAGATAAATCTATCCTAGAAATGCAGAAAAGATTTGGAAACCTAGAAAAAGTAGAAGAGGCTGTGACTGATGGTTTGTATACAAAAGTTGACTTTGAAGGTTATTTGAACGACGAATTATTTGAGGGCGGTGCAGCAAAAGATTATCTTATAGAAATTGGTTCTAACAATATGATTCCGGGTTTTGAAGAGGGTTTAATAGGCTTAAATGTAAATGAAGAAAAGGAATTAAAGTTGTCATTTCCAGATGACTACCATGCTGAAGACCTAAAGGGGAAAGAAGTAAAGTTTAAAGTTAAAATAAATGAAGTTCTTCAAACTACATTGCCTGAACTAAATAAAGATTTTTTTACAAAAATAGGTATCGATGTTGAAACCGAAGAAGAATTTAAAATTGACCTCAAAGGAAAGTTAGAAAAAGACCTTGAAGTTTCATTAAAAAGAAAAGTTAAAGAGAGAATTTTCGATTCTTTAGAAAAGCTCAATCCTATTGAAATCCCCTCAGCAATGGTTATCGCTGAGTCTGAAAATTTAAGAAAAGCAGCTGTACAACAGATGGGAATGGATGTTTCCAAAATCAAAGATAAGGAATTTCCCTTGGAAAATTTTACAGAAAATGCTACTAAAAGAGTTAGATTGGGAGTAATTTTAAATAAAATAATAGAAGACAATGATTTAAAATCAGATGCAGAAGTAGTAAAAAGTCTTATTGATGAAAGATCATCTGGTTTTAAAGATCCCGAACAATACAGAAACTGGATTTATGGTAATGAAGAGCAATTAAAAAATATCGAATCTTTGGCTCTCGAAGAACAAGTTACAGAACTTTTAATTAGCCAATCAAAGTCAGAAGATGAAAATCTAAGTTTTGAAGAAGTCATGACAATGAGTTAAATTAACCCAATGACAAATGAATTAACGAATCAACTCGTTCCTATGGTTGTTGAACAAACACCAAGAGGGGAGAGAGCCTTCGATATATATTCAAGACTTTTAAAAGAAAGAGTTATTTTTATCACTGGAGCTGTTGAAGATCATATGGCCAACCTTATAGTGGCGCAACTTTTGTTTTTAGAAGCTGATAATCCGGACAAAGATATTAATTTGTATATTAATTCTCCTGGTGGCTCTGTAACTGCTGGTATGTCTATCTATGACACTATGTCTTACATTAAGCCTGATATTAGTACCTTATGTATTGGCCAAGCTTCAAGTATGGGTGCAGTCTTACTTACAGGTGGTACCAAAGGCAAGAGATTTGCTTTACCTAATTCAAGAATAATGATCCATCAACCCTTAGGAGGTTTTCAAGGTCAGGCAAGTGATATTGAAATTCATGCAAAAGAGGTTTTGAAGATCAGAACTAAACTAAATGAAGTTTTGTCTAAACATTCTGGTCAAAAAATAGAAACTATTGAAACAGATACCGAAAGGGATAATTTCATGTCAGGAGAGGAAGCCTGTGAATATGGCCTTATTGATAAAGTTATTTCAAAAAGAGAAAAATAATGAGCAACGAAATAGAGACTAAAGATAAACAATTGTTTTGTTCCTTTTGTGGAAAAAACCAATCTGAAGTAAAAAAACTCATTGCTGGTCCTTCGGTTTATATTTGTGATGAGTGTGTTTCACTGTGTAACGATATTATTAAAGAAGATCTTTCTGAAAAAGACAGCGAAGAGTCAGAAAAAAAACTTCCAATCCCTGTTGAAATTAAATCAATTTTAGACGAGTACGTTATTGGTCAAGATCAAGCCAAAAAGATTTTATCCGTAGCTGTTTATAATCATTACAAAAGATTGAAAGATACCAGTAAAAAAGATGATGTTGAGTTGGGGAAAAGCAATATTCTTCTTCTAGGTCCTACCGGAAGTGGTAAAACATTGTTAGCCCAAACTTTAGCAAGACTTCTTGATGTTCCTTTTACTATTGCTGACGCCACTACTTTGACAGAAGCAGGTTATGTTGGAGAGGATGTTGAAAATATAATTCAAAAACTTCTTCAAAATTGTGATTACGACGTTGAAAAGGCTCAACTGGGTATTGTTTATGTAGATGAAATTGACAAAATTGCTAGAAAATCAGATAACCCTTCTATAACAAGAGATGTCTCAGGAGAAGGTGTTCAACAGGCACTTTTAAAGCTTATTGAAGGCACTACAGCTTCTGTGCCTCCACAAGGAGGACGGAAGCATCCTCAACAAGAGTTTCTTCAAGTAGACACGACCAATATTTTATTTATTTGTGGTGGAGCTTTTTCTGGATTAGAAGAAATAATTAGAAATCGCTCAGAAGACAAAGGTATGGGATTTGAAGCTTCGGTTGTTAAAAAATTAGAATCAAAAAATATTGCTGAAACCATAAAAAAAGTAAAACCTGAAGATTTAATAAAATATGGACTGATTCCTGAATTTATTGGACGTCTTCCTGTAACAGCATCTCTCGATGAATTAGATGAAGATGCGTTAGTTACTATTTTAACAACTCCTAAAAATTCGTTGATAAAACAGTTTAAAAAATTATTTGAAATGGAATCTGTTGAGCTCGATTTTAGTGATGATGCTTTAAAAGAAATAGCTAAAAAAGCTATTGAAATGAAAACTGGAGCTAGAGGGCTGAGATCTATTTTAGAAAATGTACTTCTTGATAGCATGTACCAAGTTCCATCTGAATCTGATCTTGAAAAAATTGTTGTCGAGGCGTCATCTATAAAAGAAGAATCAAAACCTTTAATGGTTTATAGAACTGACATAAACAAGAAAGAATCTAGTTAAGACTTGAAATTATATTTTTTGACCTCAACTAGAAAAAGAGGTTAATTATGCTTTTACCATTAGTACCATTAAGAGACGTTGTAATTTTTCCTGGAGTAGTCACTCCACTTTTTGTTGGAAGAGACAAATCAATTAATGCTTTACAAAAAGCGATGTCAGATGATAAGTCTGTCATGCTTGTTGCACAAAAAAATCCAAATGATGAAGATCCTGGTTTAAATGATCTCTATGGCATAGGAACTGTATCAACCATTTTACAGTTAATTAAATTACCAGATGGGACTTATAAAGTTTTAGTCGAAGGGATTAAAAGAGCATCAATTATTAATGCAAAAAATAAAAAAGATTATACTGAATCGGAAATTGACGTACTTGATAACTCAGAAATGGATCATGATTTACAAAGAAGTTATTTGAATACTCTTCAATCACAGTTCAAAGATTTATCCAAAACTTCAGCCAAAATTAGACCTGAAATTATTAGCCAAGTTAGATCCATAGAAAAATTAGATAAATTAATAGATACCCTTGTTGGACATCTATCATTATCTATAGACGATAGACAAAAATTACTCGAAGAAGCAGATTTAGAAGAGCGTTCTAAATTATTGGTTAATTTGTTAGAAAATCAACTCGATCTTACACAAATGGAAAAGAAAATTAGAGATCGAGTAAAAAAACAGATGGAAAAAAGTCAAAAAGAATATTATTTGAGCGAGCAAATGAAAGCTCTAAAAAAAGAAATGGGTGAGGGCGATGATTCCGATGATGAGGTAGAAGCTTTAGAGAAGAAGATAGCCAATTCTGGTATGTCAAAAGAGGCGTTAGAAAAAGTTAATACTGAATTAAATAAATTCAAAATGATGCCACCTATGTCTGCTGAAGCATCTGTTGTAAGAGGTTACATTGATTGGATGGTTAGCATACCTTGGAAAAAGAAATCTAAAGTCCAGAAAAATATTCAAAAGGCCAGCGAAGTCCTTGAGAAAGATCATCATGGACTAGAAGAAGTAAAAGAAAGAATTTTAGAATTTTTAGCTGTTCAAAAAAGAGTTTCGAAAATAAAAGGTCCGGTACTTTGTTTAGTAGGTCCCCCAGGAGTAGGAAAAACTTCTCTTGGAGAGTCTATAGCAAAAGCGACAGGACGAGAGTTTACAAGAGTTTCTCTTGGAGGGGTTAGAGATGAAGCAGAAATTAGAGGTCACAGAAGAACTTACATCGGATCTATGCCAGGAAAAATTTTACAAAAAATGTCCAAAACTGGAGTTAAAAATCCATTATTTTTATTAGATGAAATCGATAAGATGGGCGCTGATTATAGAGGAGACCCTTCTTCTGCTTTATTAGAAGTTTTAGATCCTGAACAAAATCATACTTTTAACGATCATTTCCTTGAAGTTGATTATGATTTATCTGATGTTATGTTTGTATGTACTGCTAATTCTTTAGATATTCCTGGTCCACTTTTAGATAGGATGGAAATTATCAGACTTCCTGGTTACACAGAAGACGAAAAATTGAGTATTGCTAAAAATTATTTGGTTCCGAAGCAATTGAAAAATAACGGACTTAAAGAAAACGAAATTAAATTTGAGGATTCTGGTTTATTAGATGCAATAAGATATTTTACTAGAGAAGCTGGTGTAAGAGCGCTTGAAAGAGAAATAGCTAAAATTTGTAGAAAAACAATTAAAAAAATAGCTGATTTAAAAAGGAAAACTATTCAAAAAGTTAATGCTAAAAACTTAGAAGACTATTTAGGAGTTAAAAAATTTGATTTTGGAGAGGCGAAAGAAAAAGATAAAATAGGTCAGGTCACGGGCCTTGCTTGGACACAAGTTGGTGGTGAGTTATTGACTATTGAAGCAGCAACATTCAAAGGGAAAGGAAGAATAATTAAAACAGGAAGGCTTGGTGATGTTATGCAAGAGTCTATTCAGGCTGCGGTATCCGTTATTCGATCAAGAGCAGAAGGCTTGGGCATTAATCCTGAATTTTCTGATTTGAACGATATTCACATTCATGTTCCAGAAGGAGCTACGCCAAAAGACGGACCAAGTGCTGGTGCAGCCATGACAACTGCTGTTGCATCTGTCTTATCTAATATTCCTGTAAGAGCTGATGTAGCAATGACAGGAGAAATAACTTTGAGAGGTGAAGTACTTAAAATCGGTGGCCTCAAAGAAAAACTACTAGCTGCCAGGAGAGGCGGAATTAAAACTGTTCTTATACCAGAAGATAATGTAGGTGATTTAAGAGAAATACCAGATAAGATTAAAGACAATTTAGATATAAAGCCAGTACGATGGATAGATGAAGTTTTTAAAATTGTTCTTACAGAAGTCCCTAAGCCCTGGACTGAAGACAAAAGCAAAGATTCTAAGTCTTTAAAGAAGTCTAAAAATACTAAAAATAAGCTTGAAACCCATTAAAATTGGTGTTTATAGAGATAAATTTTTCTTTGCATTCATTTAAACTTAATATATAAAGGTACTTAAGTTTTTACATTATATGTAATATTTTTTAAATTTTTTTTGGAGAGAGATTGTGAATAAAGCAGATTTAATAGATTCAGTAGCAGATTCTACTGACATGTCTAAAGCCGAAGCAGGAAGAGCTTTGGACGCGGTACTTGATGGAATATCAGGAGCCCTTAGTAACGGTGATCAAGTTGCATTGGTTGGATTTGGAACTTTTTTAGTTCGTGAAAGAGCTGCGAGAATGGGAAGAAATCCTCAAACTGGTGCCTCTATCCAAATTGCTGCTTCTAAGGGTGTAGGATTTAAACCAGGTAAAGCTCTAAAAGAAAGTCTATAAATCTCTTGAGAACAAAAAACGCGTCTTTCATGGCGCGTTTTTTTTAAAAAAATCATGTCAGCATTATCAAATATAAGAAATGGATTAACCTCATCTGGATCTTCAATAATAGTAGGAATTATTATTTTTGGATTGGTTGCAACATTTGGAGGATTTTTAGGAGAAGGTAGCGTTCTATCGAATAATAGTATTTTGACTATAAACGGCAAATCAATCAGTCAAGGTGAATTTGCTATTGAATTTAGCAGAATAGAAGAACAACTATCCCAGGGAGATCAAGAGTTGTCCAATGATGTAATTGAAAGAATTGTTAAAGAAAGTATTGTTTTAAAAGAATTATATTCTCAGTCTGCGGTTAAAGCAGGACTCAACATGGATGATAAAAAATTAAATAGTCTCATTAGAAACGATCCCTCTTTTTACAATGATGATACATTTGACATAGATCTGTTTAGGGGTTTTTTATCTAGACTTGGAATGACACCAGACTCTTTCAAAGAATACGTAAAATCTAGATATTTAGCAGGCGATCTTCAAACTATCCTTAGTAAAGATATTAATTTCAGCAATGATTATATTAGACAATTTATTGAAGCTAATAATCAGACAAGAGACATAACATTTGCAAAAGTTTTACTAACTGAGGAAGCTATGAAAGAGAATATTTCCGAAGAAGAAGTTTCTCAGTATTATGAAAACAATAAGTTTTTATATATCTCACCTTTAAAATTTTCCTATAAATTGCTAAATGTAAACCAAGATTTATTTAACAATTTAGTATCTGTTTCAGAAGAAGAAATAAAAGAGGAAAAAGAAGCCTTTTTAAACAACTTTGTATCTCAAAAAAGAATTAGTCACATTGAAATAACTTACGAAAATAGCAATAGAGAAGAAAAGTTAGATTTAGCGCAGAATATTTTATTAAATTTAAATAATGATCCTTTAAATTTTGAAACCGCTGTATCAGAATATTCAACAGATTTGAGTACTAAGAACAATAAAGGAGATTTAGGATTTACTGATGGTAGTATTTTTCCGGATGAATTTGAAAATGAAATAAAAAAATTGGAACTTAATCAGATATCAAGTGTAATTGATTTATCGACTTCCTTTCATATCCTCAAAATTACAGAAAAAACTGATTCATCTTTTTCCAGAGAAGATATTATTGATAAAATTACATTCGTTAAGACGGCTGAAAAACTTGACGATGTTTTAAATTATTTAGACGAAAACATATTCATTACTGACATCGAAACCCTAGCCAAAGAATTTAGTTTGTCATATGAAAATATTAATGATGAACCCGAAGACGAATTTTTCATTAAATTTGATAGTTTGGATTTTGATGAAATTGAGGAAGGCAGTTTGTTGGGACCTTTGGAATCCGATGAGGGATACAATATAGTTCAAATAGACAAAATAACTGATCAAGGATTTAAATCACTTGATCAAGTAAACAAAGAAATAGAAAAAGAACTTAAAACTTTGAAAGCATCCAAAAAAATAAACTCTTTAGTAGAGAATTTAGAAAATAAACTGATTAATGAGGATACAGATTTTACAAAATATTCTGAAATCAAAAGAAATAATTTTTTATTACCCTCAGAAGTTTCTCAAAAACTTTTTTCATTTGAAACAAAAGAAAATGAAATATTTTCATTAATACTAGATGATGGCGATGCTTACATTGTTAAATTAGACAAAATAAATCAAAACAAAGGGGTAATTTCGTCTGAAGATCTAGATCAGGGTAAAGATTATCTGACAACAGTTTATCAAGACATTATTAGAGAATCTTTTATTAACGAGTTAAGAAAGAGCTCATCGATTAATTAATTTCTGTTAAATCTCCCATCGCAGTAATATTAAAACCTGCATCAACATAGAGAATTTCTCCTGTAATACCGCTTGCTAAATCAGAACATAAAAATGCTCCTGCATTTCCGACTTCTGAAATAGATATATTTCTTTTTAATGGAGCTCTTTCGGCATTATAAGTTAACATTTTCTTGAAACTTTTTACTCCAGACGCAGCTAAGGTTTTTACTGGCCCAGCAGATATCGCATTAACTCTAATACCTTGAGGACCCAAACTATTTGCTAAATATCTAGTGGTGGATTCTAGAGCAGCTTTTGCTACTCCCATGACATTATAGTTAGGTAAGGTTCGCTCAGCTCCCAAATAAGACAAAGTTAATAAGGAAGCGTTTCTACCTGTCATTAATGAATTTCCGGCTTTAGCTAATGCAGTAAAACTATACACGCTAATGTCATGAGCTATTTTAAATCCTTCTCTAGTAGCTGCTTCAACAAAATCACCATCTAATTCATTTGCGGGAGCAAAACCTACCGCATGAACTATACCGTCTAAATATCCCCATTTATTTTTTATCACATCCATCATATTAGATATTGATTCATCGCTTGACACATCACATTCAATATAAGTTTCACAGCCCCAAGTATTTCCAAGTTTCATAACTTTATCTTTAAGCCTTTCAGATTGATAAGAGAGAATTAATTCTGCACCCTGATTATGCATAGATTCAGCTATGCCAGAAGCAATTGAAAATTTATTAGCGACGCCAACTATTAATATTTTTTTTCCTTCTAAGAAGCCCATATCTAATTTTAGCATGATAAAATTTTTTAATATTTTCTTTGTTATGTCACTAAATAAGTATTTGTTTTTAAAATTATTATTATTTGTCAATGCATCTATTATCTTTGCTCAAGATTTCAAAGAAGAAGTAATTGTTACCGGATCATTGAACTCAAACTTGGAAGTGACAAACTCAGTATTAGAATTTAGCGAATTAGATTTAAAAAAAAATGGAGTCTTTAGGATAGAAGATTTTTTAAATGTACTTCCTATTATTGACCCTTCTAATTCGTCTTTGCAATCAAACAACTCTATAGGCATATCAACAATAAGCATCAGAGGACTAGGAAGTAATAGATCTTTAATTTTAGTTGACGGAATAAGAATAGCGCCTGGCACATCGTTTAATGGAAAAAATGAGCAAGATTTAAATGATATTCCTTTAGAGCTTGTAAAAAAAGTAGAGGTGTTAACAGGAGGTAAGACAACTATCTACGGGTCAGACGCCATTGGAGGAGTTATAAATTTCATTTTAGATGATAATTTTTCTGGAACTAAACTGTCAATGCACCAAGGTGCATATCAACATAGAAATAATAATTCTGCTATTCGAACATTAATTTCATCTCAAGGCTTAAATAATCCAAAAGAAAATAAGTTCGATGGAGGAAATTCTTCTTATTCTTTTACTTCTGGAAATAAGACTAAATTTTCTAATATTATTTTTCATGCCTCTTATAAAAGAAACTCAGATATTAAATGGGGAGATAGAGATATAGGTAGCTGCGCATGGAGGGGAAACTCTGTTTGTCGCTTAAGCAGCTCGACATATGCAACTAGGATTAAGCCATTATCCATACATGGAAGTGGCGGCTATATATCAGACAGTGGGTTTAATTCGTCATCTCAAAAATATAATTTTGGACCAGATAATTTTTTACAAAGACCTGAGAAAAAAATAGACGTAGCACTATTATTTAAATATAAAATTAATGAAGAAAATAATCTTAAAATAAATTTTTTCAATACTTCTAAAACCAGTTTAGCTCAAATTGGAGCACCTTTAATTTCAGGTAAAATTTTAGAAATACCTTGTACCAATCCATATTTTGTTCAGGCTTCTTCATTAACTTGTGGCGCTTCTAATAATTCAGTGACAGCAACTATTTATAAAAGATTCACTGAACCAAATGTCTATAGAACTCAAGAATTTAAAAATAAATCATTTAGGACAAATATTAAGTTTGATGGAAACATAACCAAAGATACTTCGTATAGCCTAGTTATTCAAAATAATCACAAATCATTAGATTATAAATATCTCAACGATTTGTCCTTATCAAACATAAAAAATGCTCTTAACATAAACTCTTCAGGTGAATGTTTGGTTGGGGATAATTGCAAGCCATTAAATATTTTTACAAACAGTAAAATTTTACAAAACAATATTTCTGAAGGCATAACTAGAGATGCCTTTGAATATATAAGAAAAGATTTAAGCCTAATAGGAGAGCAATCAGATAATTTGATAAATCTTTCACTTTTTAAAAATTTTTCATTTAAAAATAATTCAATCAAAAATATCAAAGTTGCTTCTGGTTTTGAACGAAGAGAACTAAAATCAATAAAAGTTCCTATTTCTAATTTTTCGGATGGAGTAGGGCAACAATATTTTCATTCAAAACATCACATAACCAATCAGGTGAACCAAATTTTTGTTCAAGCCGAAGTTGAATTCGTAAATAATTTTGATCTTATTACAAGTTTTAGAAATTCAAATTATTCATTCGTTAATGATGATTTTACTTATGATGTAGGATTTAAATTTCCTATTAATGGTTTTTTCAGTATTAAAGGCTCACACCAAAAATCATCTAGAGCGCCTAATTTTCATGAGTTATTTGTAGATGAAAAAAGACTTCCACTCTTGATCGGACGAGATCCTTGTGATGGAAGCAATCCTAGATATTCATTAGCTCAATGTCAGCTTCTAGGTTTAGATTCGTCTTTGTACGGAAGTGTAAGTAACGAACCTCAGCTTTTTATTAAGGATAAAGGTAATATCGATCTTAAATCTGAAGAAGCTTTTTCTAACTCATTTTCGCTTGAATATCGAGATGAACAATTTAATTCAGAAATTACCTTCTATGAAATAAAAATGTCCAATCAGATATCTCAAATTGAATTTGATTCAATTTTAACTCGTTGTTTAGATAGTCTTGATACCTCAAGCGAGTGGTGCGGATACATCAATCGAGCTTTGGATGGGACTTTTTCTTCTAGCGGAGGCTTTATTTCTTCTCCCTTTTATAACATCTCTTCATTCAAGACAGAAGGCATTGATTTTAAAATTAATTTTTCTTTAGATTCAAGATTTGGGGAAATAGAAATCAATAATTTTAATAATATTTTATTGAAAAAGAACTATCAAGAGTCGCTTGGAGAACAAGAAAGAAATTGTAAGGGTTTTTATTTGTTAGGTAATAGCGATGGTCTTTGTTTTCAACCTTCACCAAAATTTCAGAATATTTTAAATATATCTATTAAAAGACCCACCTTTGGATATGACAGTGAATATAACCTAACTTATAGATATATCGATTCCGTAAAAGAGTATCTTTATCAAAATACTTCTAACAATATTCGATTTAAGGAAATGGAATATTTTGATTTAAATTTAAGCATGTCTCTTGAAGATGATTTAGATATATATCTAGGAATAAATAATCTTTTAGATAGCGATCCGCCCATTAATGGAAATATAGGGTATGTACCTGGAAACGCTAATACCTTTCCATCTTTTTATGACCCTTTAGGAAGATACTTATTTTTAAAAATTTCTAAAAAAATTAACTAAGATGAACCTGCTTGTTGTTGACATTGGCGGCACAAATATTCGTTATTTAGAGATATTTAAAGGAAAGAAGAATAAAATAAAAAAAGAAAAAATTCTATCGACAACGAAATTCAATACTTTATTAAATGAGGTAATATCAAATTGTCTTAATCCAATTGATAATTTAGTTATTTCCGCTGCCGGCCCTAAAAGTAATAATTCAATTAAAATGACGAATCAAAAATTTAAGATTGATTCACAAATAATAAAAAAAAGGTTTAATCTTAAAAACTGTTTTCTTTTAAACGATTTAGAAGCCGCAGGTTATATCTTGCAAAAAGTATCTAGGGATAATAAAAAAATAATTAAAAAAGGAAAAAAAACTAATTCAACCAAAGCTTTAATCACACCAGGAACGGGCTTAGGTTTGTCTTTTGTAATAGATAATAAGATAGTAATACCTTCTGAAATAGGGAATTCAAAAATTTTAATCTCTGACATAATAAAAAAGAATAAAAAATTTAGTTATACAAATTTTTTAAAAATAGAAGATTTTTTATCTGGCCCTGGGCTATCAAAAATTTATAAAAGTTTCTATAAAAAAAATATTTCTTCAAGTGAAGTGGTTTTTCAGGGCTTGAATAATAGTCCTAAGGCATTAAGAGCCATTGAAGTTTTTTTAGAAATATTAGCTAAATTTTTAGCAGAAATTTCTCTTATTTACGTACCAGGTAACGGTATATTTTTATCAGGCAGTCTTATGAGATCATTAAAAAAATTTATTGATAATAATAAGTTTGAGGATATTTTTTTAAAACAAGTTAATAAAACTCATAGAAAACTACTCGAATCTATTGAAATAAATTTTATTGATAAAGAACATCTTTCTATTCATGGATGTATAGAATATTTTAATTTAACTCAGAAAGATTTAGGTTAAGAACTTCTCCTGGAAAAATTAAACTGGCATCCTCGATTTCATTCCACTTTAAAATCCAGTCTTTATCTATTCCAAATTTGATCGCAATTTTACTAATAGTGTCTCCATTTTTAACTGGATATGAAATATCGTTAAAATTTGCTTTGACGATTTTTTTTGGTTTTAAATATTTTGGATAGATTAATATTTTTGTTCCTGTTAAAAGAAAGTTTGAAGGATTAAGTCCATTCCAAATTGTTAAGTCCCTTATTGTGACATTAAATTTTTTTGAAATAGACCAAAGGCTATCGCCTGATTTTACATAATATATATCTGGACGATTTAAATAATCTTTTATCCAACTAGGTCCTCTTGGAACAAATAGCTCTTCATTTTCGTAAATCAAATTATCATCTAATCCATTTATTTCTTTTAGTAGCTCATAATCGATCATATAAGAATCAGATATCGAAGAGAGGGTGTCACCTTTCTGCACTAAATATTTATCCCATTGAACTAAGTCTGAAGGATCAATATCTTTTAGTACTATTTGAAACCTATCTGCTATTCCAACTGGTAAAAGAATTCTAAAAGGACCGCTGGGATCCGTTGCCCATTGATTAAAACCTGGATTAAGCTCATAAATAACTTCAAGTTTTAAACCCGATAGGTTAGCGATTTGCATTAAATCTACTTGGGAAGGCAAATCTACAATTCTAAAATAAGGTCTATTTGCAAGATATGGAAGTTCGATATTAAAAGTGCTTGGATTCCTTATGACTTCTGCTAAAGCTAAAATTTTTGGGACATATGCTCTTGTTTCTTTGGGCAGATTAAGTGACCAAAAATCAGTTGGAAGGCCTTTCTCTTTATTTTTTCTAATTTCTTTTCTAACTCGTGAGGGCCCAGCGTTATAAGCGGCAATTGCTATCAACCAGTCATCGTGCTCTTCATTTAATTTAACCAAGAAATTATAAGCGGCATTAGTAGAAGCAACGATATCTCGTCTGGCGTCATACCACCAATTTTTTTTCAGCCCATTTTCTAAAGCAGTAGATGGAATAAACTGCCAAATTCCTGAAGCACCAGTTGAAGATTGAGCATAAGGATCAAATTGACTTTCTACAAATGGAATTAAACTCAATTCAACGGGCAGATCTCTTTTTAATGCTTCCGAAACGGTATAAAAAAGATACCTTTGTCCATTTTTTGATAATCTATTTATTAAGTATTGATGAGAGTCATATTTCTTTAAAGCTTCAATTATTTGAGGTTTAGTATTGTCGTAGTTTAATTTGCTATTTGTTCTAATTTCTTCCCAAAGACTTGGACCGTTTCGACCATTTTGAGAAACTGAATTCATGCTAAAAAACAGCAATAAAAAATATAATTTTAGTTTCTTCATATTTTAAAAGGAGTCTTTCATAGATCTAATAGCTGCTAAACTTTCCATTGAGTTAGATATCTTTTCACCAATGAATTGTTCTGAACTTTTTAAAATTTCTTTATCATTTAATAAAAAAAACGGATTTATTTTTTTCTCTAAGCCAATATTGGAAGGCAGGGTAATTTCAGAATTAGATCGTAATTCATCAACTTCCTTCGAATATTTTATTAGATCAAGATTGCTAGGATTAACTGATAAAGCAAACTTTAAATTACTTTGAGTATATTCATGAGCACAAAAAACTAGTGTCTCTTCGGGAAGCGAGATAAATTTATTTAATGAGGTAAACATATCTTCTGCAGTTCCTTCAAATAATCTACCGCATCCACCAGAAAACAATGTATCGCCACAAAACAAATAAGAACCTTTATCGCTGGAATGGAAATAAGCTATATGATCAAGAGTATGTCCGGGCGTTTCAAATACTTTAAATTTAAAATTGAGAATAGTAATTTCATCTCCTTCAGACACTTTATTAGTTAAGCCATCTATATGATCTCCTGTAGGACCATAAACTGGACAATTATATTTTTTAGCTAAATCAAGCATCCCACCAGTATGATCAAAATGATGATGAGTGATTAAAATACTTTCTAGGTCTAAATTATTTGATTTTAAAAAATCAAATACTGGGGAAGAGTCTCCTGGATCAACCACAACACTGGAGTTTCCATATACAATTGCCCATATATAATTATCAGTAAATGCAGGAATTGGATGAACATTCAGCATAAACAATTTTAACATTTGAGGTTCTTAAAGATAAGTTTTTTAATTGATGGAAAGGATAAAAATATATACAGACGGAGCATGCAGAGGTAATCCTGGAAAAGGAGGATGGGGAGTTTTTATTATAAATGGTCAAAAAAGTAAAAAAATATTTGGAGGAAAAATAGAAACAACTAATAATGAAATGGAACTCACTGCAGCAATCAAAGGCTTAGAGTTCTTCAATTCACCCACAGACTTAGATCTTTATACGGATTCAAAATATGTAATGGATGGAATCAATGATTGGATTCATAATTGGAAAAAAAATGGATGGAAAACTGCTAATAAGAAACCCGTAAAACGTTCTAATTTGTGGATAGAATTAGATAAATTAAATAAATTTCATGATGTTAAATGGTATTGGATAAAAGGACATAGTGGCGACATAGGAAACGACATGGCTGATGAATTAGCTAATCAAGGTATTGATTCTTTGTAAAAATGAGACAGGTAATTTTAGATACAGAAACAACAGGATTAGATCTTCAATCAGGGAATAGAATAATAGAAATTGGTTGTGTTGAAATTATCGACAGAAAATTTACTGGAAGAGAATTCCATACTTTTTTAAATCCTGAACGGGCTGTGGAACCAGGTGCTTTTAAAGTGCATGGAGTTTCAAATGATTTTCTGTCTGATAAGCCAATTTTTAAAGATATTTATGAGGATTTTCTTTCCTTTATCAAAGGCGCAGAGTTGCTTATTCATAACGCAGATTTTGATGTTAGTTTTTTAAACAATGAACTTAAATTATCAAATCTGGAGATTACACTTGAAGAGTATGTTTCTAACGTAGTTGATACGCTGAGTATGGCAAGACAATTACATCCTGGCCAACGAAATAGCTTAGATGTTCTAACCGATAGATATAACATCAAGGGCTATGATCGAAGTTATCATGGAGCTCTCCTAGATTCAAAAATATTAGGAGAAGTTTATTTATCTATGACTGGCGGTCAGACAAAACTTGATTTCAATGAAGCCATGGAAAAAAAAGAATTATCATTAAAAGAAAATTTCATTAATAATTCAGTTTCACTTGCAAAAGTTTCGGTTTCAGTTGAAGAAGAAAAAAATCATCAAGAATATTTAGATAAAATTAAAATAGAAAATTGAAACAAGAAATAACAAGGTTTGCACCAAGCCCAACCGGACACTTGCATTTGGGTGGTGCAAGAACAGCTTTATTTTCTTGGTTATTTGCTCAAAAAAATAAAGGTAAATTTTTATTAAGATTTGAAGACACTGATAAAGAAAGGTCTAAAAAAGAATACGAAGAATCAATTATTTCTAGTTTGGCTTGGCTTGGTATTGAGCCTGATGAAGATCCTGTTTTTCAAAGTAAAAATATTGAATTACATCGTACAGTGGCGCTGAGACTTCTAGAATCAGGAAATGCATACTCATGTGATTGTTCGCCTGAGCAATTAAACGAGATGAGAGAAAAGCAAATAGAACAAAAAATGCAACCAAGATACGATGGTTTCAACAGAGACAAAAATCTTCCGCATAAAGAAGGCAATGTCATTAGGTTCAAAATGCCTATTCAAGGAAAAACTTCCTTTGAAGATAAAATTTTAGGAACTATTTCTGTTAACAATAAAGAATTAGATGATTTTATTATTCTTAGAGGGGATGGAAGTCCAACTTATAATTTTTCCGCAGCAATCGATGATCAAGAAATGAAAATAACAACTGTTATTAGAGGAGATGATCATATCACTAACACTCTAAAACAAATTAATATATTTAAATCATTAGAAGAGCCCATTCCAAATTATGCTCATTTGCCTATGGTGTTATCAAATACAGGAAAAAGGCTTTCAAAAAGAGATGGAGCTGTAGATCTTTTGGATTATAAAAAATCAGGATATTTGAAGGAAGCTTTAATAAATTATTTAGTTAAATTAGGTTGGACATATTCAGATCAAGAAATTTTTTCTAAAGAAGAATTATTGAGTTTGTTTACATTGGAAGCAGTTAATTCCTCACCTGCAAAATTTTCTGAAGAATTAATAAACTTTTACAACAATCACTACATCAACTCTATACAAATAGAGGATTTATATCAGTTGATTATTAAAGAATATGATGTTTCTTATAAAATTGACTCTAATATTCACTACTTAGAAATCTTGAAACTCATAAGAGAAGGCTCTAAAACTTTATTGGATCTAATAAATCAAATGCAGTTCTTTTACGAAACTCCACAATACGAAGAAAAACATAAAGATTTTATTCAGACGAATATTGAAATTATTTCTGTCTTTAAAGAAAATATTAGTACGCTCGATTTTAGTGATTTAAAAATGTTGGAAAATAATATAAAAGAATTTTTATCATCGAAAGATTTAAAATTTCCTCAACTAGGCAAACCCTTAAGATTAATTTTAGCTGGAAGAGAAAATGCTCCATCTATTTCTCAATTATTATTTTTCTTAGGTTATGAGGAATCATTAAAGAGAATTAACTTATTTTTAACTAAATAACGGTAAACTATCTTTGATGATTGATAAAAAACTCTTAGATATTTTGGTTTGTCCCGTTTCAAAAGACAATCTTATTCAGATTGGCGACGAGCTGATCTCGAAGAAAGGAATGCTAGCCTTTCCAATAAGAGAAGGTATACCAGTCATGCTTGAAAATGAAGCAAGAAAACTTAAACCCGAAGATATTAAAGATCTCTAATCTTCTGTTTGAGCTAAATCTCTCTTTCCTTGAACACTCGCCATACTTGCATGATTTAGAATATTCCTTCCCATAGAAGAAGACTGTTTTAAAGAAAATTCTCTGTATATTTTAGCTCTAGCATCGTGCATTTGATCGTTATTATTATCTGCATGAAAAGCAGTTTCGATTAATTGAGCTGCAACTTTCAAATTACCTTTATCAAGGTGTTCTAAAGCTTTTAAAATAATATTATCTATACCGTTTGAAAGCTCAACCCAAGCCAAAGCTTCTTCTTTTCTAGGGGCTGGAAGAAGTCTATCGTATTCCCCATCCCACCATCCTCCGTATCTTCTCCAAATCATTCTTATTAAAAACTGAGGGTCATCGTAGATTGGTGTCAACCAAGGTAACTCCATTAAATCATTTGGAATCTTAACTTCATATAGAACCTGATTTAGACTTTTGCCTTTATTCATCAGTTTTAAAGTTTGATCTTCAACAGATCTTAAAAATTTTGAGGTTGTTTCAAGAGCTTTTTTAATTCTTTTTTTACCTAGAATAGGAAAACCATGGCCTGGTAAAAAAATCTCACAGTCTAATTTCAGCATCTCATCTAGGGCATCTGCCCAATCAGAAATATATCTTTGTACTTTTTGTGGGTTTCCACCATTAGGCACAGCCCAAATAAAAAGGTCACCTGGTGCGATTAACTTTTCTTCAGGAACATGTATCCATGTGTGGTCATCTGTTTCTCCTCGGGCATGATGAAGATTAAATGTTAAATCTCCACATTTAAAAGAAATATCATGCTTATAAGTTATATCTGGATATCTATATTCAGTTGGCCATTTAAAATGTTCAACATCTATTGCAAATTGGCGCCTATTAATTGCTGTATTCCAATCATTAGTTTTAATATATCTATCAAAATGATCTGGCATTAACTCATGACCATACACAATTGGTTTTGAGATACCCATTTTTTTATTTTCTTCATCAAAATGTTTTACCGCAAATATGTGATCAACATGATGATGAGTGAAAATAGCTACCTTTACAGAAGTATTCGGACGCCATTTTTTAATTTCAGCATAAGTTGTATCTATATCAAGTTGACTGCCAGCATCAATCATTACTAATCCATCTCCAGTATCTAAGGTGTAATGACCAGCTATCCCTTTTACACCTAGGATATTATTTTTAATCTCAGTCGAGCCAGAATAAAACATGTGCACAGGATGATGTTCAAATTGAAGATCAATTTCACCATTCCAAGCCAATTCTGCAAGTTCAAGTAAATCTTTCATTTCTCCTCCATTTCAATTGCTTTTAATTCTAATCCATATTTGATTAGAATGATTCTAGAGAGGAGAGATATATGAGTACAACTAAACCTTTAGAGGGAATAAAAGTTATTGAAATTTCAACTATTATAACTGCGTCCTTATCAGCAATGATGCTTTCCGATCAAGGAGCTGAGGTAATAAAAATTGAACAAACTGGTTTTGGAGATCCTTTGAGATACTTAGGTACTCAAAAAGGAGGGATTTCAGCTATCTTTGCAAACACAAATAGAGGGAAAAAATCTATTGAGTTAGATCTAAAAACTGAATCTGATTTAGAACAAGCAAAAAAATTGATCAGTGAGGCTGATGTGCTTATTAATAATTTTAGACCTGGTGTTATGGATTCGCTTGGGCTTGGAAAAGAAGATTGTAAAACTTTAAACAAAGATTTAATTTATGTGGCAATAACAGGTTTTGGCAAAGAGGGTCCTTATGCTAATGCACCGGCATATGATCATGTAGTGCAGGCAATGTCGGGTTCAACCGCTATTCAAGCTGATGAAGATAAACCGAAATATATAAAAACTTTATTGTGCGATAAAATTACTGCTTATACCGCTACCCAATCTATATGTTCAGCTTTGTTGAAAAGAGAAAGAACTGGTGAGGCTGCATGTATTGATCTTTCAATGCTTGACTCGGCTATGTTTTTCTTTTGGCCTGATGGCATGATGAATCAAACTCTTTTAGACGAAGATGTGGAGATTCTGGCACCTTTGACTTCCAGTTACACTATGTATGAATGCAAGGACGGCGCAATATCTATTGCGGCTTTGTTGGATAAACATTGGTATGGAATTTTTAGAGCAATTGATAAGCCAGAACTTGTCGATGATCCAAAATTTAGTAATACGATTGAACGAAGTAAAAATGTTCATGAGTTGTATGAATACCTTAGTCTATTTAAAAACTATGCAGTGGATGATATGTTTAAAAGATTATCTGAGAACGATGTGCCGTGTTCAAAAAACTTAACTTTAGAAGAAGTTATTACCAATCAACAAGTTACGGATAACAAACTTGTTAAAGAAAAAGAAACAACCCATCAAGGCAAGCTGCGAATGATAAGATATCCGGCATTATTCGATGATGAAAAATATATCAATGATAAACCAGCGCCAAAACTTGGCGAAGATAATGAAATCTTATTAAAATAAAATTATGAAAATCAAAGTACCAAATAATACAGCTCAACTTGGCGTAGAAATAAGTGATCTAAATTTGAGTGGAGAGTTCTCAGATGATCAAATATCAGAGATTAGAAAATCATGGACTGACTATGGTGTTGCTATTTTTCCAGATCAAAAACTTACGCACGTAAACTTTGAAAAGTTTTCTTTGTTATTTGGTAATTTCGGTGACGATCCATATTTAAAGTCTCTCGATGATAGACCCAATATTGTTGAAGTAAAAAGAGCAGCTAATGAAAAAGCTCCTCCTTTTGGGGGTTCCTGGCATTCCGATTGGTCCTTTCAAAAGACTCCTCCTTCTGCCACTTTGTTGCATTCAAAAATAGTACCTCCGCATGGTGGAGATACTTTGTTCGCAAATACTCAGTTAGCTTATGAAGATTTAGATCAAGAAACTAAGGATAAAATTGAAAATTTGGAAGTAATTCATAGTGCAGGTTTGCCTTACGCCGACGATGGATTTTATGCAACAGAAAAAGTGGAGAGGGCGATGAATATTTTGCCGTCAAAAAAAGCGAAAGAAACTCAACTACACCCTCTTGTAAAAACTCATGCAGAAACAAAGAAAAAATGTTTATTTATAAACCCAGTTTATACAGTAGCCATAGATAATTATTCAGAAGAGGAATCCTTTCTATTATTATCCTCTCTCTATGAGCACATGACTCAAGACAAATATGTTTATCGCCACAAATGGTCAAAAGATATGCTTTTGATGTGGGACAATAGAACTGTTGTTCATGCCGCTGACGGAGGTTATGACGGTTATGAAAGGTTAATGCACAGAATAACTGTCAATTAATTACAATTCCGAAAGATATTTATCTAATCTGTCTTTATTAGTAACAAATGAGTTTTTCAGCTGACTAGCTTGAGCTTTAACTTGCTCCAAATTATTTGAATTACCTACCTGAATGACTCCGACCATCGCCATCATTATGTGAGGCGTACATCGGTAAACATAAACTCCTTCAGTGTTGAACGTAACACTAATATCTTCACTCATTGCTCCCATCCAAGTATCTCCACCCTTGGGCATCATATTACTTATTGATTCTGAATTATGGGCCATATCAACCGATTTGAAATGAATGGTATCTCCTTTTTTAATCTTCATTACAGGCGGGTCAAAGACCATAATACCGCCTGGACCTGAGTTAAGCATTCTTACTTCATAATCTGCAGAGAAATAGAAATTAGAAAAAAGAAATAAAATTAAAAAGTTGTAAATTTTCATAAATAAATTTTACATTTTTAAATCATTTAGATCTTAAAGTAAGGAAAAATTACCTTTAAAATTCTATCTAAATAACAAACTTAATTGATTGGTAAATAAAGAATTTATCATTTAAAAGAAAATATGATTGAATTACATCTAAATTCATTAGAAACAAGGAGAAAAAATGGGTAATGCTTATATTGTTGGAGCGGTAAGAACTCCAGGCGGAAAAAAAGATGGAAAGCTTAAAAACTGGCATCCTTCTGATTTGGGAGCTTTAGTTTTAGATGAGCTAGTTGAAAGAACTGGTGCCAAAGGAGAAATGATTGACGACGTAATTTTTGGCTGTGTCAGTCAATCAGGAGCACAAGCAGGCAATGTTGCCAGAAATGTAGTGTTAAGTTCAAAACTTCCAGAATCAGTACCAGGAACTTCTGTCGACAGACAGTGCGGATCTTCGCAACAAGCGATTCATTTTGCAGCTCAAGCAGTAATGTCTGAAACTCAAGATATTGTCATTGCTGGTGGTGTAGAAGTTATGAGTCAAGTGCCAATTGGTTCTAATATTATTGATAGTTTTAAAGAAGGACATGGTCAGCCGTTTAACGGCAAGGGTATGATGGAAAGATATCCTGGTGTGCAATTCAGTCAGTTTGCTGGTGCCGAGATGATGGCTAAAAGATGGAACTTTTCACGCGATGATTTAGATGCTTTTGCATTTGCAAGTCATTCGAAAGCTATTAATGCAACTGAGTCTGGTTACTTCGATAAAGAAATAGTTCCAGTGGAAGGAGATTTGCCTTCAGGTGAAAAGGAGATGGTTTCTATAGACGAAGGTATTAGATTTGATGCTTCTTTAGAAAGTTTATCAGGTCTTAAAACTTTATCTGATGATGGTGTTTTAACTGCAGGCAGTTCAAGTCAAATTTGTGATGGTGCGGCAGCAATAATGATTGTTAATGATGCTGGGCTGGAAAAATTAGGACTTAAACCGAGAGCAAAAATTATTTCTTTAGCTTTAGCAGGAGACGACCCAGTGATAATGCTTACAGGACCTATTCCAGCATCGAAAACTGTTTTGGAAAAAGCAGATCTTTCTATTGAAGATATGGATCTTTACGAAGTCAACGAAGCCTTTGCTCCAGTTCCACTTGCTTGGGCACATGAGTTAAAAGCTGATAAAGAAAAACTTAATGTTAATGGCGGTGCAATGGCATTGGGCCATCCTTTAGGAGGAACTGGCGCTAAATTAATGACCACTTTGCTTCACGAATTGGAAAGAAGAGAAGGTAAGTATGGCCTTCAAGCAATCTGTGAAGGTGGTGGAACTGCAAACGCACTCATTATAGAAAGACTTAATTAATAGGGGCTATAGCTCAGCTGGGAGAGCGCTTGCGTGGCACGCAAGAGGTCGTCGGTTCAAACCCGACTAGCTCCACCAGAATAAAAGTCAATAAACATAAGTGTTTGAGAGCATTTCTTGAACCCTTATTTTTTCCATAACTAACAAATAATAATTTGGGTCATACTTTGGGTCATACTCTAAGTATGTCCAAAACTCTTGATTACTAAGGATTGCTGAAAACCTAGAATATTTAGTTATATATGCAAAAATGGGGTTTTTTTGGAGAGAAATATGAAAAAAATCTTATTACTGACTATCTTCTTAATATGAAAGAGACACCGTCGCTTTTACCTTTTAAACTACTTAGAAAATAATATAAAGATGGAAGATATTTTTAAAAACAATAAAACTTATTATGGATTTCAAGATAGAGAGATTGAAGATGAAGTTTTAAAAGATCTTTATGAGATGATAAAAAACAATGCGACTTCATTTAATTGTCAGCCTTTAAGAATACTTTTTATCAAGTCTAAAGAAGCAAAAGCAAGACTCGAACCTTTTGTATTAGATACAAATAAAGAAAAAACTTTGAAAGCACCGGTCACAGCGATTTTGGCAATGGATTTGTCTTTTTATGAAGATTTATCAAAGAATTTTCCAGCCATGGATGTCAGTTTTTTATTTAAAGACAACCTTGATTTTACCTATCAAACTGCTTTTCGAAATTCATCTCTTCAAGGCGGTTATTTTATGAAAGCTGCTCACGCTCTTGGGCTGGGAACAGGTCCAATGAGTGGTTTTGATAACAATGGTTTGGATGAAGAATTTTTTAAAAATAAAAATTGGAAAAGTAATTTTCTTTGTAACCTTGGCTATGGCGATGAAGATCAAACTAGGCCCAGAGCACCAAGGTATGAATTTGATGAAATTGTAGAAATTTTATGAGAAAAGTTTTGATTTGTTTAAACTTGAAAATACGTCAATTGAAATGAATAACGAAGATTACGATTTAATAAGATTTTTAGAATATTTAAAATACAGAGCAAATCATAATGAAATTCCTTTGCCGATGGACGAGGGATTTATTCTTGAGTCTTTTCATGTAGGAGTAAGATATTTTTTTGGCGTGACGATTGATGATAAAGGTCTTCCGATGCACGATGCTGAAGAACCTTATAAAGGGTTTTTAGAAGAATGGATTGAAAGAACAGTTAATTAGATTTTAATCGATATAAGAGTGTGATGTTTTCTATAGTTTTTAACTTTCCTCAAGGTTTTTGGAAAAAACTAGCTTTATTTAGTTTTTCAATTTTTTTTATCAGTGCCGGTATTGATCATTTTACGAACAAAGAATTTTATCTTTCTATCATGCCGCCAGCTTTTCCATTGCATCTAGAGGCAGTTTATATCAGTGGATTTTTTGAAATTTTAGGAGGAATAGGTCTTTTATTTGCAAGGCTGAGAAAAATAGCAGCCCTTGGATTGCTTGTTTTGTTAATTTCAGTTTACCCAGCAAACATTTACATGGCGCTTTATCCTGAAGTTTTTCCACAATATTCAATTGGCCTTCTGTATTTTCGACTTTTTTTGCAGTTTATTGCATTTTATTGGGCTTATTCTTTATCAACGGAAAGATTTAACCCACAATTACAGATATAAATAATCTTATATGAGGAGAGATATGAATAATTTATCAATTTTAAAAATCACATTAAGGATATTTGGATTTGCATTCATTTTAATTATGCCCATGATGAAATTAGATCCACTTGGAGGATGGGCTTGGAGTCCAGGACAATGGGAATATGAAATGATGATTCAGGGAGTTTATATGACACTTGGGGTAATGATGCTAATTGCAGCGAATGATCCTTTAAAAAATCCTTTATTTGTTTGGTTTGTAGTTTGGAGTAGTTTTGTGCATGGTGGAATTATGGCTTTTCAGGCGATAATCGATACCCATGAAATGGGACACTTTCTTGGTGATATTCCAGCTTTATTTATTCTTGCAATAATTGCTGGCTATAATTTAAGAAAATTACAAACTAGCTCATAAATACAATGGATAAAAAACTTTATAGAAATGGTCCATACGCAGATTTTTTTTCTCAAGGCGTACAAACAGGGAATATTCTTACCTTAGCAGGTCAATTGGGAGATGACTTAGAAGGTAATGTTCCTAATGATTTGCAAAGTCAGATGGAAAATTGTTACAAAAATATAGAAACTATTTTGAAAGAATTCAATGCATCGTTAATTAATATTATTGATGAAACATGGTTTGTAACAGACATAGAAGAATGCATGACTAATGTCGGAGAGATTTTTGATTCAAGGGAGAAAATTTATGGGTGCAAACCAGAGGTCTCCCAAACTTTAATTGGAGTGTCTGCTTTGGTTGATCCTAAGTATAAAATTGAAATTAAGTGTATTGCTTATCTCGAGTAAAACTTAATCAATATCAACAATTTTTTTCTTATGTAACCTAGTTTCAGCTAATAAATCGCTCATGTACTCTTGAAAGAAAATGATCTTTTTATCTTTTAATCGCATAACCATTGCATAGTTGTTATTGTATTCGCCATTTATACCTTCTGCTTCTCCCTCAATAGTAAAAACGACCATATCTCCACCAGCTATTTTATTAGTTATGTTAAGAGTAATGCCATTGGGCAGAACAGCAGGAATAACCTCGTTTAACCAGGTTGATTCATAAGTTTCCTTGTTATATTTCTTACAAATTTCACAGATGCCCATAAATTCAAATTCAAAATCTTCGTGAATTAATTCCATCGCTACATCTGGATTGGATAAAATATTGGCCCAGAAAAGATCTACAACTTTTAAATTTTGTTCTTCAAGTTTGTGGCCATTAGCCATTAGGGTTGAAGGAAGTAAAAATAGAATTAAAAAAAATATTTTTAAAAATTTCATAATATATCCTCGTTTTAAAAATATAAGATATCATGAAAGAAAGACTAAATATGAAAAAACTATGTGAAATTCAAATTTTTGAATGCTCTGCAAAAACTCTCTGGGAAATTTTATCAAATGTAAGTAGATGTGATTGGGTTCCAACTATTAAAGAAATTACATTAGAGGGAGATTGCAGATTATTTGAAATGGAAGGAATGGGAACAGTGAAAGAGAGAATCCTCTTGCTTGATAATGAATCCATGAGGCTACAATATTCTGCTATTGAAACTCCTACGCCAATTCAACATCATTTAGCTACAATGCAGATTTCATCGATTGATGAATCCCTTTGTAAATTGGAATGGACAACTGAAATAGAGCCCGAAGTTTTTGCTGAAGTAGTCCATCAAGGGATGGTAATTTCCATAGAAGGTATAAAAAAAATTATTAAATAATTTTGAGAATAATTCTTTCTTTTGTCTTTGTTTTGTTAACTTCTTGCGGCGGAAGTGGAGGAAGTAGCTCTATTAATCCTGCACCTGAAATTAATCTTACTGTAAATAAAATCAACTTGCTATTCCCAGGAAACACAACTCTTCAATGGAGTTCGAATAATGCTACCTCATGTTCAGCTACGGGCGATTGGTCTGGAACATATGGAACTTCAGGGACAGAAATAATAAACATTTCTAATGCTGGTACTAGTAATTTTATACTTACTTGTGAAGGGCCAGGCGGGTCGATTAATGAAAGTGTCTCCGTGTCTTTAAATTCTGATCCTTTGTATTCTTATCAATGGCATCTTAAAAATACTGGTCAAACAAATTTTGCTAGTTTAAGCGAAGGAACATATGATTTAAATATAGAAGATGTAATTTCCTCTGGAATAACTGGACTTGGTACAATTATTGCAATTGTAGATACAGGATTGGAAGTGACTCATGAAGATTTGAGTGCAAACGTTGTTGTTGGTAAATCCTATGATTATTCCGATCAAGATAATAATCCTGAACCAATAAATTCCTCAGGTGACCATGGTACTTCCATGGCAGGAATTTCATCAGCGGTAGGGGGAAACAATGTAGGTGTCAGAGGCGTTGCTCCAAATTCAAAAGTAGTGGGTTTTAACGTTATTGGAGGATCTAATAATACAATTTCAAATATGATTGATGCTTTAGGAGGCGCTTCTGGAGGAGCTGATACTCAAGAAATTGATATTTTTAATATGAGCTTTGGTTCAAATATGGAAAGATTTTTTCCATCTCCTCTTAATGCTTCGTTTGAAGCAGCCTTCAAAAATGGGGTAGATAATCTTCGAAATGGAAAAGGTGCAATTTATGTAACCTCTGCTGGAAACCAATGGAGTTTTAGAGAAAATTCAAATCTATATTATTGTGGACCTAATTATGGAGTAAATAATCCAGATAAAGGGTTTCCTTGTTGGGATGCAAGTTTTGATACTAAATTAACTGTTCCCTATGTTATTGGTGTGGCTTCTCTAAAAGAATCTGGAGTTAGATCATCCTATTCAACGCCAGGTTCAAGTTTATGGGTTTCTGGTTTTGGAGGAGAGTTTGGAAATAATCAAAGTTATACGGGACTATCAGTTGTGGGAGGGAATAATCCGGCATTGATGACAACGGATCAATCTTCATGTTCCAAAGGCTATGTAAGAACTGGAATAAATATTGGTTCGGGTTTGAATATAAATTCATTTCAAAGTGGCTCTTATCCAGAAAATCAAAATTGTAATTATACTTCTACAGCTAACGGCACTAGTGCCGCAACACCGACTATAAGTGGAGTAATTGCATTAATGTTAGAAGCAAACAACAATCTGTCTTGGCGAGACGTTAAACATATTCTTGCTGCAACCTCGGATCAAATAGATTCAAGTCGTCAAAAAACATATTTAGGTGTCAATCAATATAGTTGGATAACAAATGCAGCAGGTTACAAGCATCATAGTTGGTATGGATTTGGAAAAATTAATGGAGTAGCCGCAGTAGAGGCAGCAAAAAACTATACAACTGGTAGTCTTGGTACTTTTAATGATTCTGGATGGATTTCCAGTGGTACAATTGATACAAGTTTTGCTAGTTACGAAAGAACTATTCTCAATAATTCTAGCCTAAATGTAACTCAACCAGCATCTTCGAATGGGAAAATAGAATTTGTAAGAGTGAGAATATCTATGACAGCAAGCAATCCCAATCATATAGGTTTAGAGTTGTTATCGCCAGAAGGAACAATAGTTCCTGTATTTCCACCATATACAATAATTACAAACAACCCTTCATCCGTTCCCTTTGAGATTGGAATTAGTTCTTTATATGGAGAAAACATAAGTGGTGATTGGAAGTTGATTGTTTCAGATTATTCAAACGATGGAATAGCAGGAGTCATTAATTCCTGGCAAATAAGAGTTTATGGTAACTAATATGAAACTTTTTAAAATTTTCCATGTCTCTATTTTTTTCTTTAATGCAAGTTTGTTTGCTGGTTTGAACACAATTGAACAAAATGATTTGATAATTAAAAAAAATGAAGACACTCGCATCGAAAAATTTGATAGTAATCAAAAAATATTGATTGATTCTTTAGTATTCCCCTATAAACAAGTAGCCAATTCAGTAGGCTTTATAAAATTAGGTAATTTTTTTTATAAACTTAACATTACCGAAAATTCAAATGAATATGTGAATGACACAAATGAAGACAGAAAAATTTTTAAATTAGTAGAAATGGGAAGGAGCAAGTATATGATTACAGATGGTTCATTTATAATTGAATTTCAAGGAAATACGGATAGACAGAAATTTAATGAGGAATATTCAATAGTTCCAAAATATGAAATGGGCACTAGGACAGCTTATCAACCTTTGAGATTTGAAAACTTAGATGAAGTCTTTAATAGACTTAATGCGGACAAAAGAGTTATTTCTTATGAACTCGATCTAATAGATCCAAATATAGTTTTACAGTAATTTATAATGGATTTTCTAAAATTATGAGCTTTATGTTTTTATGGGCTATTTGGTCGTTAGTTTCGTATTTTGTTGTTCAAATTGTTTCTTATGAAAGAGTTTCTGATCTCGATAGAAATAAAAACATAGAAATAATGGCTTGTCTTGTCTTCGGAGGAATTATAAATTTAGTCTTATTTAGCATTTATTAATATATGAAAAACAACTTCATAAAAATAAGAAACTATTTGTATTTAAAAGCCTTTAAGTTTTTGATTGGATTTGAAAGATTCTCAAACAATGGTTTTGCACTTAATATTCTTTCAACTGATTTTATCGACGATCCATATTCAACCTATTCGTCGATGAGATCTAAAAAGAAAATCTATTACTCGTCTTCTACTTTTCTTCACTGGGTCACAAATATGGAGTATGTCCAAGATATGCTTCGAAATAAAGATTTCAGTGTTGATGATAGAAAGTATTCAATTGCAAAAAGGCGTAGAAAAGAATTGATTAAAGATGGCAGGGAAATTATGTTGGATCAATTTGATAACCCAAGTATCCTTAAATTAGATCCGCCAGATCATTCAAGAATAAGAAAATTAGTATCTTATGGTTTTACAAATAGATATATTTCTTCCTTAGAATCAGAAATTAAAAAAACTATCAATGAGTGTCTAGATAAAACTCATGATGAAAGTTCTTTTGATCTGATAGATGCATTAGCCAAACCTCTACCTGCAATTGTTATAGCTAAAATGATGGGTTTACCCAATGAAGATTTGAATCAGTTTCAGAAATGGTCTGAAGATCTTTTGTTGGAAGTTGGTGGCATTACTTCATCTGAAATTCAAAGAAAGAAAGCTAGAGACGCATATGAGGAATTAATAAGATATTTTGAAAGAATAATTCTTGAAAGGAAAGACAATCCTGGAGATGACTTTATTGGCAAGTTAATTCAAGCTGAGGAAGAGGGCGATAAATTAAATGTTAAAGAAATGTTTGGTACATGCTTGTTACTTTTAGTAGCTGGCCATGAAACCACTACAAGACTTATTGGGAACGGCTTATTTACTTTATTCAAGCACCCAGAACAATTTAATCATTTAAAAAATAATTTTGATTTGATTCCTAATGCTATTGAAGAGATGCTCCGATTTGAACCACCAGTTCATGCCACTGTTAGATTTGCACACGATGACATGATTTATGCTGGAAAAAAATTTAAAAGAGGGACTGCATTTGCAATTAGTATTGCCGGGGCCAATAGAGATCCTTTGGCTAATAAAAATCCAAATGAATTTGATATTACAAGAGAAAATATTAAGCACGTCTCATTTGGCTACGGTCCTCATATGTGTATTGGAGCTCATTTAGCCAGGATAGAAACGAAGTTAGCGTTCGAAACTATGTTTGATAGATTTCCTGATATGAAGTTGATAGATAAAAATCCAGAATGGGGTAAAAATTTTATTTTCAGAGGCTTTGATCATTTAGAAATAAAAGCAAATTAAATTTATGAAGATATTAAAAGTATTCGATCAAGCAGAGTTAGTCTTAGTTGATCTTGAAGTAAACCTGGGCAAGAAGATACAGAGTTCACCTACGTTATGTATCAAAATGGATGGAAAAATCATTCCTTTGCATAGTGCTCATGATGGCAGACCAATTTTGATGAATATGGAAAACGCTATTGATTTTCCCGATTAAATGGATCAATTTTTTGAATTAAAACAATTTATAGATGAATGCTCTTATCCTGTTTTTTTTACTGGCGCAGGAATAAGTACTGATTCAGGGATTCCTGACTTTAGAGGCCCAAATGGTTTCTGGAAAAAGAATCAACCAATATACTTTCAAGACTTTATGGCTTCAGAAGAAATGCGAAATAGATATTGGGAACAAAGCATTCAATTCAAAAGTAATTTTAATTCATACCAACCTAATTTTGGTCACAAAGCAATCGCAAAAATTATTAAAGATAAAAATAAAGGTCATTGCATAACTCAAAACATAGATAATTTGCATCAGGCTGGTGGCTTGGACAACGACCAAGTAACAGAAATACATGGCAATGCAACTTATGCTGTTTGTTTGGATTGCTCCAAAAAATATGAATTAAGTGATATTCATGCTCAATTTATCAGTTCAAAAAAATCTCCAATTTGTGATGTTTGTTCAGGGCCTATTAAAACAGCAACTATTTCATTTGGTCAGCCTATGCCTGAATTAGAAATGCAAAGAGCACAAATAGAAGCAGAATCATCTGATTTATTTATTGTTGCAGGTTCTTCTTTGGTAGTTTTTCCTGCTGCAACTATCCCTTTATATGCCAAAGAAAAAGGAGCTAAGTTGATAATTATTAATAATGAACCTACGGAATTTGATCGCTTTGCCGATCTGGTAATAAATGAAAGTATTAGTGACACGTTCAAACAAGCTATTTAGAATATTGAGATGTTTGCCTTCTTGATACCTATTATTTGGTTTTTTATTTATATCGGAGTTTATCTTGCATGGGGGTCTTTCAAAAAAGACGAAGGCAAAAATGAAGATTTTAGTCTGTTTGTTTGTGCTCTGATTGCTTTTTCATTAACTTTTTTGACTATTCCCTTTCTTCCTAGTTAAAAAGTACCAATAATAAAGCATACGTACAGGCAAATAATCCAGCAGAAATTGCTTGTACATTTCTATCAATTTTTATTTCTTTTCCAAAAAAATCAATTTCAATAGGTGGGACACCATTTACATCATTCAATTTTCCATCATACAAGGGCATAAATAACAAAGCGAAGACAAAGCTCAATAGCCAAATGTATAGCAGAACAATTGAAATAAAAATATTCATTTGTGAAGGAATTATCCATAGCAAGAATAAAACAAAAAAACCCGTAACAGCCAACGCATTAACTTGCCATACCAAGTGAAATCTTGAGTGTCCAGTCCATAGTGGATTGGTTGCATGAGATTCGTTGAAATCAATTAATGGTGCAATTAGTCCTAGACCTAAACAAATAGAAGAAAGGATGATGCTAGCTATGAAAATATTATTGATCTCAGTAAAAAATACTGCCCAAAGGGACCAAAGAATAACTAAACCCGAGATTTTTCCAAATATACTTTGTGCTTTTAGAGCAAAAGCAAATAATTTGCTTCTTTTCTGATGTTCCAACATTAGCTTTCTTCTTTGGGCATAAATCCTTTAAACATATCAGGAAGATAATCCGCTCTGGGATGATCAGAGACTCGAATACATTTGTTTTCCATTTCGCCTAATCCTTCTATAGATGTTATTAGTACGTCACCATCTTTCAGAAATATGCCCTGAGTAGCCCCAACTCCTGCAGGAGTTCCTGTCCAAATTGTATCTCCAGTTTTAAGAGTAACAATTCCTGATAAATAAGAGATAATTGTTGGAACATTAAAAATTAAATCGCTAGTGTTATCTTTTTGCATAGTTTTACCATTCAATTTGCACTCAAGATCAAGACAATCATAATTATTTAAAGAATCAGGAGATACTAAGTATGGACCCATCGGTCCAAAAGTATCAAAAGATTTACCAAGATTAAACATAGGTGGTTGTGTTGCGAACTGAGCAGGGCGATCTGAAATATCCTGCCCAATACACATGCCGGCAACATGCTCCCAGCCATTTTCTACTTTTATATCTTTTCCACCTTGACCAATAACCACAACTAATTCTGCTTCATAATCTACAAAATCACTTCGCAGTTCTACATTATCTTTTGGTCCGACGAAACAAGAGGTATGTTTTGTAAAAACCATTGGGACCTCAGGTATTTCCATGCCACCTTCTTCGGCATGACCTCTGTAATTTAAACCAACGGCATAAGAATTTTTACTTGAAGGAACGGGATTACCTAACTTTATTTCAGATAATTTTCCTGATGGCGGAAAGTCAGTTAGTGAACTAGCTAGCTTTTTTAATTCTTCTATTGATTCTAGTGCTTGTACACTATCTGAACTGATTTTTCCTTCAGATAATTTTTCGACATCATAATAATTCTCGTCTTGTATTAAGATTGCACGATTGTTTGTTGTACCAAGTTTAAAACTCATAATTTCTCCTTTATTCTTTATTTAATCCTATTCTTGTTTTTAAATCTTCTATCAATTGAGAGAGAGATACTTCTTCACTTGTAGAGCCGTATATATATTTATCTGGTCTTATAAGATAAATCTTACCTTCTTCAATCATTGTTGACATCCACATATTAGATTCAACTAATTCTTTATCTAAAACTAAAATTTTTGTATCAATAGATGAGAGATAATTTTCCTCTTCTTTGGATAAAACAATTTCATTTGTTGAAACCAAAGAAAAGTTGTCTCCTAGTAAATAATCACATCTTTCTTTTATTTTGTTTTCACTGAACTTAATTGGTTGAGGAAATAACTGTCCAGACATATATTTTTGATCTGACTTTCCATTATAAAAAATACCTTCATTTAAAGGTGGAATTGCAAATGAACCATATCCTTTAGCAACTAGTTCAGCTGGTACATCATCTATATTTTTAGTATGAGCATAAGCTTCCATCAATAAGCCAATACCTAAAGAGTTTTCAACTATATATCTTGCGTGATCTTTTCTCTCTATTTGATAATTTTTCAGGAGACTTTCTCCTAAATTATATTTGTAATCCATACCGATCTTCCAAGATAGATTTTCAGCATCACGACAACCAGTCATCATGCCTTCTCCCATGAAAGGAGGATTTTGATGAGCCGCGTCGCCAATCAAATAACAATTATCCTTTTGAAATTCATTAGCTAAGACAGAATGAAATTGATAAATAGCTTTTCTTAGTATTTTATATTCTTCTGGCTTTAACCATGGAGAAAGTAGTTTTTTTATATTCTCATCCGAAGAAAATTCATCGATATTATCGTCATCGTGAATTTCAAATTCCCATCTTTTAAATGGAGAATGAGTCGGGATAAATGTCCCGATTCTCTTGGGATCACAAATTTGGATCGCAAAATCTCCTAATTCCTTTTCTACTAGCAATTCAATATCTATGATTATCCAATCTCTGTCATAATTTAAATCTTCTTGCTCAATTTTTTTTAATTCTCTAACTTTACTATTTGCTCCGTCAGCACCGATAAGATATCTGCACTCTAGGTTTAAAACTTCATTTTTCTGAAGATCTGTAATTGCACATTTAGTTATTTGGCCAGCATCATCTATATTTGTTAATTCATGCTCAACAAATACGTCGCATTTAGAATTTAATAGTTTTTCTCTTATCTCTCTATCTGTATAAGGCTGATGAAAAAATTGCATAGGTGGCCATCCATTATGAGTATTCAAACCTTTCATAATCATCGGATCACCTATAAATTCTAAATTTTCATTAACGAATCCCGCACCTCCTGGGATATCGCTATTTCTTATATAAACTTCATCTAGACATAAAGATTGATGCATTCTCATACCTTGATCACTCATGCTGACAGCCCTAGGAAGAGGGTAAATATCCTTTTCTTTATCTATGGCTAAAACCTTCATTCCTTGCTGTTCCAACTTCAAAGCCATAAAACTTCCTACCGGGCCAAGACCTATTACTATTGCATCGTATCTAGATTCCATTCTTTATTTTAATTTTTTTACAAAATAGAAAATTATAAAAATTAATATAACAAATGCTATCAAATAATATTTGAATGCCTGTATTAAGATCCAAATACTAATAAGGATAGTGGCAATTAAAGATGGAGGATTGTTAAATTCATAATTTCCATCGAGCCAAGGGGATCCTAACTCAGTTCCTCCTTGCCTATCATCACCATATAAATATGCGTGAGCAGGATTCATATCTCCTACTACATCTCTTTCCGGCAGAGAAGTAAGTACTTTTTTCATTTCTTCCAATATTTTCGGTTCAGATTTAGATAAATCATTTTTTTCAAAAGGATCTTCAATTATATTAAATAACTTATATGTTGGAGAAACTGAAAAAAGCTGAGGTTTAGATGAATAAAGTTTCCACTCATTGTTAAACAAAGCTCTTTCATCTGCTTGAATTCTTGCTCCAACGAAAGCATTTTTTGGTGAAATTATTTTATTATTTATTAAATTATTCCATTTATCTTTACCATCAAAATTATCTTTTTCAGCTAGCTTTGTTCCTGAGGCCGACAATAATGTAGGTAGTAAATCTTGCACAAAAATAAATTGATTTGATTTGGAATTTTCGAGAACTCCTTTCCACCAAATTACAGCTGGTACTCTTATGCCTCCTTCCAGAGCAGAACCTTTGCTACCACTAAGATTTCCAGGACTACCTTTTGCGTTCAGTAAATTTGGGCCAATTACTCTAGCTATTGCGCTTGTATCAAAAACTGGTCCATTATCACTGAAAAAAATTATTATCGTTTCATCTAAGATTCCTTTTTTTTCGATGGCTTTTAAAATTCTTCCTATTTCGCTATCTAGTGAGCTGATATTTGCTGCGTACAATTGATCTCTTTTATCTTCAATGTGAGAAAAAGCTTCAATATTTTTCAAAGGAGCTTCTATTGGAGTATGTGGGGCATTAAAGGCTATGTATAAAAAAAGAGGGCGATCATTATCTTTTTCGTTAATGATATCGATTGCCTCAGAAGCAATTAATTCAGTGGAATAACCATCTTCTCTCAAGGGCTTTGCGTTTCTATGCCAATCTAATCTGCCTGACGCAGTATGATCAAAATAACCAATGCCACCAGACATGTGCCCATAACTTGTATCAAAACCACGATTGGTAGGCCAAAACTCTTCTTTGGCCATACCTAAATGCCATTTCCCTGATAGAGCAGTTTGGTATCCTGCTTCCTTAAAGTATTCAGGCATAATTTTTAATTCAGGCGGCATGCCTGTTTGTTCTGCGGCTGGATTCATAAAAGGTCTCACAACACCATGATTGAAAATATGTAATCCAGTTAAGAGTGATGCTCTAGTCGGACTGCAAACAGGATTGGCATAAAATCTATTCAACTCTATTCCGTCCTCAGCAAGTTGATCAATATTAGGTGTTGGTATGAATCCACCATGATAAGAAACATCTCCCCAGCCTAAATCATCGGTTAATATGATTATTATATTAGGCTTATCGGTCGAAAATAAATTTATTGAACACGTTAATAACGTGAATAATAAATACCGCATGTTGTTACCCTTTACTAGTTGAAAACAGTTAATTTAGCCGTTTCTTCTATCACCAAAAGTAGCAAAATTAATATCTGGCCCCCACTGAGAAGGGCCCGGCCCATCTGACTCTAAACCATCTTTGGTGACATCTACTTCATTTGGAGGAAAAGTATTATCAAAGTAATCTCCATCAGTTTGATGTTCATGTGTTTGCTTAAATGGACTTCTCCAGTAATCAAATACTTGCGCTCCTTGATAATGTCTTCCTACACCCCATTCTAATTCATAATTAAATTCTTCTTTGTTTCTTTGTAAAATTTCATGACCCCTTAAGACATCATCTATTTGTAACATTTCAAAAGAAACGTGATTTAATCCAGGCTTTCCTTCAGATACCATAGGCGCAGGTAACCAAAAGATCGTATGATGATCGGCTGGTTCTAATCCTTTATCCAATCTCGCAAAAATACCCATCATTGGAGTATTGGGGTCTTTTGGATCTCCTGCAAAAAGTTTATCTGTTGCGATAATGCCTAAATGTTCGTTGTACCACTCAAGTGCTGCAGGAATATCATTTGAATTGATTCCGTAGTGACCAAATCTAACTATTGAGGGCGGCGCACCTTTAACATATCTTTTTCTTTCATTTATTCTATTTACTTGACCACCTTCATTACTGGATTGAGGCAGAAGAGTTTGATAATCATCTCTGTCCTTGATGCCAAAACATACTTCTACACCAATTCCATCTAAGTCTGCTCCTCTAGAGATAAAGCCTCCTCCCGGAGTTTTTAATTCTTCAACATCAGAAAAAGCGTCTGTTTTACTAATTTTTTCTAAATCTTCCATGGAAGAAGCTATGTAAGTTGCCCCTAGAAATTTCTTTTCGCCTTTTTTACAAACTTCTATAAATGGTTGTGGACCATCACCACGCATTATCAGAGCTTCTTCAGTTTTTTCAACTGTGTGCATTCCAAAATGCAATAAAAATTGTTCTTGGATATCTAAATCTGGACATTGCAACGTGCAATATTGAACTCCTATAGCTTTTATTACAGACATTATTTTTCCTCCATTAATTTCAATACTTCTTCTTTTACTTCCCCTCCAAAAGCACCCATCATTTGGACTAGTGATGAAGGAAGAAGATTAGTTACAGCTTTATCATAAAATTCTAAATTTCTAACTTTTTTATACCAATTATTAATTTTTGGTCTTTTATTTTCACTAAACGCTTCAAATAAAGATAAATGATCAAAACGAAGAATATAGGGAAGGGTACAAGCATCAGCTAGACCAAATTTGTCTCCTGCTATCCACCCGCTATCCTCGATAATATTCTCTAAATTATCTAAAAGTTCTCCAGCTTTTTTCAATGAGTTAATTACTATTGGTGCTTGAATACCTTTTTCCATTGTTTCTTTCCTTGCCTGTCTTTTTACAGGATCTGGAATGCTATCTAAATCTGCTTGTTTGTCTTCGTTAGATTTATCCATTTGTAAACGCCTTACAGCAATTCCGTATGTAATAGGACCAGTATATTGTTGGAAATTATCAATTTGTTTCATCCATAGCCTAACTTTATGTATGTCTTCTGGTGAAGAAGGTCTTGCGGGAATTTTAGGAAATGCATCATCCAAGTATTCAAGAATAAGATTTGATTCTATTAAAATACCGTTATCTGTAACTAACGTAGGAACGACATGATTTGGGTTAAGTTTTACATATTCAGGATCATGTTGTTCTCCAGCCAGCAAATTAACTTCTTTAGATTCATAAGGAAGTTCTTTTAATTCTAAAATTAATCTTACTTTTTGAGAGCAAGTTGAAGGTCCATGGTGATAAAGGGTTAATGAGGTCATTTTTTTAATATATTACAAACGTGACATTATGTCACTTTAAATACTATAAAAGTCCAGGTGCAGTTCCACCGTCTACTGTAATGCTTTGTCCATTTATAAAAGCAGCTTGTTTCGAACACAAAAAAGTGCAAATGCCTGAAAACTCCTCAACAGTTCCCATTCTCTTAGCAGCCAAACCATCCTCTACATTTTTTCTAGCCTCTTCATATGAGATTCCTGCTAAGTCTGCTTGAAAATTAATAATTCTTGTTTGGCGATCTGTGTCAATCCTTTCTGGCAGAAGACTATTTATAGTTACATATTTAGCAACGTCCTTTGATAACGCTTTAGAGAGACCATGCAGAGCAGAGCGCGCTGAAGTAGACAAACCCATTATCAAATGAGGATTTTTAACCATGGCCGAAGTAATGTTTACAATACGGCCAAATTTTCTATCCATCATTCCGGGGATCACAGCTTGCATTAACAACGCAGACTGAGTGAAATTTGATTTAATTGCTCCAAGAAAATCTTCCTCGCTCCACTTGAAGAAATCTCCTGGAGGAGGGCCACCACTGTTATTTATGAGAATATCCGGATCTGGACAAGCCCTTAATAAATCTTCTCTTGTTGTTGAATCTTCCATTGGTCCTAAAATTGCAGTAACTTTATAACCCTTTTCATGAAATTCTTTTTCTGTTTTTATCAAATTTTCTTCTTGAATTCCATTGATATAGATTTCAACACCCTCTATTGCTAAACTTTCAGCACAGGCTTTTCCTAGACCTCTACTTGAGGCACATACGATTGCTTTTTTATTTGAAATCCCTAAATCCATTCTTAAATTTTTTGTAAATCTATTATGACATTTACAAACACATAGTAATCATCTCTTTAAATAATCATAATAATAAAAATTGTTTACTTTTACTTGATAAAACCGTAACCTAATCTGCGACATTTTGTCACACTAATAAAAATTAATGTCCATTCTGTCTTGTCTTTTATAATTTTAAAAGATTTTTTAAAATAACTTATCTTTCGAGGGGGAAGGATATGAATAAACTTAAAAGCCTAATAGCGATTTCTTCATTATTTTTTGCGTCATTAATATTTTCACAAGCTGTTTATGAAGATTTAGTTGTAACAGCTACGAAAAAAGAATCTTCTTTAATGGACACTCCAGCAGCCATTGCAGCAATTGCGGGAGATGATCTTAACAACAGAGGAATCACTGATATTTCAGGATTAAATCAATTATCTCCAGAACTAGTTATAGCTGGAGAAGGGCATTCAAGAACTAATGTAAGAATCAGAGGAATAGGAACTTATGGTTTTACATCTGCAGCTGATCCATCTTCTGTAATTGTTATAGATGGAATTGCTCAACCTAGAGTTTCAAGTGCGAAACATGCGTTTAGAGATCTTGAAAGGCTTGAAGTGCTTAAAGGTCCTCAAGGAGCCCTATATGGAACTAATGCATTGGGTGGAATCATTAATATTGTAACTAAAAAACCAATGGGCGGTGAATCAGGTTCATATTCTATTGCTTATGGTGATAACGGCGATTCAGATATTTCCCTTAATTTAGAAACAGATCTAACAGACAAAACTTCTGTGAGATTTTCTTTAGCAAGAGGATATGATGACGGTCTAGCTTTTGAAGAAACTACCGGACAAGACGATGGTGTGGAATATACTTTTGGAAGAATTTCACTTTTCGGGACTTACGACAATGGCGTAGAGTGGCAATCAGCTTTTAGTCATTCGAAAGACAATCAAGACGCTGCTATTTCTGAACAAGATTTTTTGTGTAACTCTACCAATCCAGCCTCTCACTTATTAATTGTTGCGGCAGTACAGCCTGCAGGTTCAGTATTTTGTAAAGCGCTTGAAACAGGTGTAACTCCAGCTGACAGAATTAAAAGAGGTGACTTTGATGAAAATAACGATGTAGTTAAAGCATCTTTAGCTAGAAAAGATTCTCAACCAATGAATATACCTGGTTATAATTTTTCAGAATTAATCAATGCTAGCTATAGTGCAAAAATGGACTTAGACAATAATAGAACTTTCAGAGCATTGTTTGGCTATAACAAAGTTAACTCGGGAGAGCTTAGAGATTTTGATGCGACTACTGTAAATGCTTTGAATCAAGGCCATCATGCCTCATCAGATACTTACAGCATAGAACTTAGGTTGGATTCAGATCCTACAATTAGAACGCCTTGGTCTATAGGTCTTTATGGAATGCAAGATTATGGTTACAGAGAAGATCACTTTACCTCGTTTGGTTTTGGAGTTCCTAACTTTCTAGCTTTTGGTGCTGGTGCATTTGCATATATCCAAGACAACAACCCAACAAGAACAATAGTTAATGGAGCGCCTTTTTATACTTCTGATGCTGCTTCTGGGAATGTGACGATGCCAACTGCCGCAACTCCAACAAATGCAGCCCTTATTGCAACGTGGTTAACTAACTGTGTTTCAAGCGGAACTTGTCAAGCTTACGCTAGACCAGCAGCAGATGACTCGCAGGGAAATCCCACTACTGCTACACAAAGACATTTATTTGAAAATAATGCTGAAAGACAGTTTATCGATGCTAATGATCTTGCAAATGTAACTCAATTTGCAACTCCAGGAGTGAATGAAGCATTAGTAAGATCAAAAACTCAGGCTACAGCGATTAATGGAAACATAACCATTCCTCTAGCTGATAATATGAGTTTATTGCTTGCAGGAAGATATTCTGTTCATGAGAAACCTTATTATTATGGAGGAAAAACTAACAAAGATGGACAGCCTCTATTAGTACAGTTTGATTTCTTAACAAAGAATAAAACACAAGAAAAAGAATTTGATCCAAAAATTACTTTGGAAATGACTAATGGCGATGCTCTTTCCTGGCTAACTTATGCGACGGGATATAAAGCAGGAGGTATTGGCTTTGCTAAATGGTCTAAAGAAGATGCTAATAAACCTTACGCAGCCGAAAAACTAGCGATGATTGAAGCTGGTTATAAAACTACTTTAAACAATGGTAGTGCTCAATTTGAGGCGATTGTTTATAACTACGATTATGAAGACCACCAACAATTATTAGTTTGCGACACTTTAGCAGGACCAGCTGGTTGTGTAATAAATGGTGATGCAACTCTACGAGGAATAGATCTATCCTATAGAACTTTCCTTTCTGACAATACTAGTCTAGGCGTTGCTTATGCTTTCACAGATGCAACTTGGGATAAATTTATTGATACAGCTTGCTGTGGTGTAACTTCGGCTTATGATAGATCAGGCCAACAAATGCCATTTGTAGCTGAAAATAATCTTTTATTAAATTTAGAACATCTTCAAAATACTTCAATTGGAGACATAACTTATAACTTGAATGTTTCTCACAAAGACGAATATTCTGTCCAGTTAGACAGATGGGAAGGCGTTACACTTGTTGAAGATTTAACTTTAGTCAACGCTAATATATCTTTAATGACTAATAACGGTATTGAAATTTCAGCTTTTTGTACCAACTGTTCTGACGAAGAGTATTTAGGTGTTTCATTAATGGGAGTCAGATCTCAAGGTGGTGGAGCAAGAACCGCTTATGCAGAAGGAAGAAGGATAGGAATGCAATTATCTTCAAATTTTTAAATCTTATCTTAAAGAAAACGGCATCCGAAGTGATGCCGTTTTTTATTTAAGCTAAAATATCCCAATGGAACAAAATCAAGAATTATCATCTGAAGAAAAATTAATTGATGCTGCTGTGGAACATCTTAATAAAGAAGGATTAAATAATTTCACTGCTACTGTTTTAACGAGATCGGCAAATTTAGGCTACGGAACATTCTATAAATATTTTTCGTCAACAGAAGATGTTTTAGAAGCGGCAATAAAAAAAAATGTTACAAATTGGTCTCACATAAATTTTGAATCAAATAAGAAAGAACCAGATCGTTTGTTAGCTTTTTTAGAAGCTATTTACAAAACGATTCTTCAAATTAGTAATAATGCTTCTATGAGATGGTTATTAGAGAAACCAAATTATTTTGTTGAAATATATTACGAGCTTACATTCGACCATGCAAAAACTGATGTAGAGTCTGCAGTAAATAATGGTCAGCTAAATAAAGAATTTCTCAAAAATTTTGATACCACTTTTAAACTAATTTTGTGGCAGATATGTGGTGGAATGTCTCTAATTGACGAAGGGTATAATTATAATGATATTGCTTTAGAATTAATTAAATTAATAATTCCTAATAGTGTGGGAGAGGAAAACGCAAAGGAAATTTGTAGAAAATTAGAAAAAAGAAACACTCAAAAGATATTTTAATTATGAAGTTAAATAGTGATTTACAACCCAAGTTAAAAATAAATAGCCCAGCATACGAGCCTGTAGATTTATTTTTAAGAGATTTCGACTTAACGGATGTTTTCTTATTTGAAAAAGGACAACCCTTTGAACAATATAAAAAACTTAGAGAAAATTCACCAGTTCATTTTCATGAAGCAGGAATAGGAGACAGTGAACCAGGTTTTTGGGCACTCACTAATTATAAAGACATAGAGCACGTTTCAAAAAATCAAAAAGTATTTTCATCACAATTAGCAAGCGGAACTACTCTTACCTTAGGATATTCTCAAGAAGTAAGTATTGATCAATTATTTAGATCTGCTTTAGATCATATGTTGGGAACAGATGATAAGTTGCATTTGTCGATGCGTAATCCACATATGAAATTTTTTACACCAAAATACGTTGAGGAATTAAGAAAAAAAGTTTCTCTTAAAGTCACCGAGTTATTAGATGAGATAGCTCCATTAGGAAAATGCAATTTAGTAGATTCAATTTCTTCTGAGCTCCCTATATTTTCGTTAAGTGAAATCTTAGGAGTGCCAGAGGAGGATAGGCCAAAAATAAAAGAGTGGATGACTTTTTTAGAAATGGCTCAAGTAGTTGGTGCTACTCAAGCGGCCGCAAAAAATAACATTGAACTAAATGAAGATCAACAAGCCTCAGCTCCAGATCCCGCAATGATTGCAATGTTTACAAATATAGTTAAAGAAATGTTTGATTACGGAAGAGAAATACTCTTGAAAAGAAGAAAAGATCCTAAAGATGATCTGCTATCGGTTATTGCTAATATGGAGATTGAGGGCAAGAAACTTCCTGACGAATATCTAGATGGATCTTGGTTGCTAATAATTATTGCTGGAAATGAGACAACAAGGAATTCGATAAGTGGAACAATAAAGTTGCTTACAGAGAATCCAGATCAAAAAGAAAAACTTATTAATCATATGGAGTTACTACCAAACATGACTCACGAAGCAATAAGATTGATTTCTCCAGTAATTTATATGAGAAGAACAACAAGGGAAGAAACTCAAATTGGAAATCAAAAAATAGGACCTCACGAAAAAGTGGTAATGTATTACGGGGCAGCTAATAGAGACCCAGAAATTTTTGACAACCCCGATAGATTCGACATAGAAAGAGAAAATGCAAAAAAACACTTGGCCTTTGGATATGGAAGGCATTTATGTTTAGGAAAACATATGGCAAATATGCAACTATCTGAAGTCTATAAGCAAATTTTAACTAGGTTTCCTGATATGCATCAGAGCGACGAATGGAAAGTGGTTCCTAATAATTTTACTCATTCTATATCTGAAATGCCCGTTTCATTTAAAGCTGAATAAATATGCAAAATTTTACTGATCTTATCTTAAATGTCTGGAATCAGGGCTTTCTAGGAATAAGTATTTCACAAATTATAATTTCCTTAGTTATTTTGACTTTTGCTTTCGTATTAAGAGGGTTAATCGCTAATATTGTAATCAAGCAATTAGAAGTATTGACCTCTAAGACAGACTCACAAGTAGACGATATCATTTTAGACTCTCTTAGAAAGCCTCTGGGTTTCATCCCTATTACTATTGGACTTTATATAATTACAATTTATTTGCCGTTAGCAGGATTGCTAGACATTATCGCAACAAATATCGTTAAAGCTTTTGTTGTGTTTACAATTTTTAGTGTTCTAGCTAACTCTGTAGAACCTTTATTTAAATTTCTTGCTGGGAATTCTTGGCTAACTTCGGCTATGTCTTCATGGTTAGAAAAGTCTTTGAAAGTACTAATTTGGATCATAGGTTTCGCAGTAATTCTGGACATATTTGGAATACAAATTGGTCCTTTAATTGCAGGATTAGGACTTTTTTCTGTTGCAATCGCATTAGGTGCCCAAGACCTTTTTAAAAACTTAATAGCAGGGATGTTAATTATTGGTGAGAATAGATTTCAGCCCGGCGATCGCATTGAAGTAGTAGGACAATTTCACGGTATAGTTGAAACGATTGGTTTTAGATCAACTACTGTGAGGTTATTCAATACATCGCCAATGATTATTCCTAATAAAGATTTATCTGATGTAAGCGTTATAAATCACAAACAACTTAAATTTAGAAGAATTAGATGGGTCATTAATCTTGTCTATGCAACTTCCTCCGAATCAATTATAAAAATATGTGATGATATTGAACAAGTTATCAATAACGAGAAACTTGGGTTTGCAATTAATCCAGGTCAAGAATCTTTTGCGAAAGCGGTTGAGTTTGGAGCTAGCTCCATAGATTTAGAAGTTTTGTGTTACACAGATATTAATGATTACACCGGTTTTTCTGAAGTAAAACAAAAACTCTTGCTTGAGATACAACAAATAGTTCTTAAACATGGTTCTGATTTTGCTTTTCCTTCAAGGTCTGTTTATATCGAATCATCTCCAACAGAATAAATTTAATGACAAGATGGTTTTTCCTTTTCTTTCTTGCACTAACTTTAATTATTTCTTTTAGAATTGTTACCTTTTCATCTGCACCAATAAATGTAATTTCCTGCGATAGTGTCTCAATTGAATCTGAGTTATCGGGAATTTGGGATTTAAATAGAATTGACAATTTCTCAGGAGTTAAACCTTATTTGATTAGTGCAGACTTAGAAAATTACTCTTTTTTAATAAATTCCTTTATGCCTATCCTTTTATCTAATAGCCAACTTTTAATAATAGAAATTTGCGAGGAAAAAATGTCACTTAGTTATAATTATTTCAGAGAATGGCATCAATACTTAATTCCTCTTCTTAGTAATGAAAAAATTAGATCAAATGTTGCAGACCAAAATATTACTGCCCTTTATGATCAGAATTTGTTAGAAATGAAGATAAATGCAAAAAATATAGACTTTGAACAAGATTTATATTTAGATGGCGGGGAATTGATAAGAGAGATCGAGTTTCAAGGCTCGTCTTTTGGAAATATTAAATTTATTTATAGAAAAAATGACTAAACCAAAAGAATACATTTTGCGTGTAACTTGCCCAGATCGCTTTGGAGTAGTGGCTAAAGTTTCTACTTGCCTAAACGAATCTGAATTGTTTATTTTGGAATCTGCTCATTTTGGTGATCCTGAAACAAATAAATTTTTTATGAGAGTAAAGGTAATATCTCCAAATAAAAATTTTAAGTTTAGTTCTTTTGAAAAAAAGTTTTCCTTAATAGCCAAGGAATTGAATATAGAGTGGACATTAATTGATGCAAATTTTAGGCCCAAAACTGCTATCTTTGTTTCTAAATATAGTCATTGTTTGCAGGATTTACTTTATAGAGAAAGCGTAGGCTCATTACCATTAGATATTAAATGTATCATTTCAAATCATCCAGATCTTAGAAAAATTGCAAAAAGCTATGAAATTCCATACCACTTTATAAATATGCAAAAACTTTCAAAAAGTAATGCAGAGGCAAAAATAAATAAAATACTATCTAAAGAACAAGTAGAGTTGAATATCTTGGCAAGATATATGCAAATCTTATCTAAATCTTTTGTAAATAAGCATTATGGAAATATTATTAATATTCATCATTCGTTTCTTCCAAGTTTCAAAGGCGCTAAGCCATACCAGCAAGCATATACCAAAGGCGTTAAGATTTTAGGTGCAACAGCTCATTATGTGTCCTCTGATTTAGATGAAGGACCCATCATAGAACAAACCGTAGACAGGATAAATCACAGTATGACACCTAAAGAAATGGAAGTAATTGGAAGAGATATTGAGTCTATTACTCTTGCTAAAGCTGTAAAATACCATATTGAACAGCGTATATTTTTAAATGGTAATAAAACAGTAATTTTTAATTGAGGAGAAAATAATGAGTGTTAACTTTAAAGGCTATTCAACAATAGGAACCAATAATAAGGAAGCTGCCGAGACTTTTTACGATGGATTGCTTGCACAACTTGAGCCCAAAAAACTTCTCGCAAACGATAGGATAACAATGTGGTTATCGAAAGAAGATGGATCTGTCATTTTAGCTATAGCAATCCCTTATGACGGAAATACAGCTCATCATGGTAATGGAACAATGAAAGCTATTGCGCTAGGTTCTCATGAAGAAGTAATAAGTATGTATGACAAAGCTATTGAACTAGGCGCTAAAGACGATGGCGCACCAGGTATGAGAGCAGGGCAATTTTATGGAGCTTATGTTTATGATTTAGATGGCAATAAACTATGCTTTTTTAATATGGGCTAATTTAAGGCTTGATCAATATCGTCGATTAAATCTTCTACAGATTCGATTCCAACTGAGAGTCTAATTAGACCATCAGTAATACCAATTTTCTCTCTTATTTCTGCGGGAACAGAAGCGTGAGTCATTAGAGCAGGGTGTTCTATTAGGCTTTCAACTCCACCTAGGCTTTCTGCGAGAGAGAAAATTTTAGTTTTTTCAAGAAAACTTTTAGAAACCTCTAAGCCGCCATTTAATTCAATCGAAATAATTCCTCCAAACCCATTCATCTGTTTTTTTGCTAATTGATGTTGTGGATGCGATTCAAGACCAGGATAGATAACATTTTGAATTTTTTCATGATTAATCAATTCATTGGCAAGAAGCAAAGCATTGTTACTGTGCCTTTCCATCCTTAAAGACAATGTCTTGAGACTTCTAAGTATCAAGTAACTATCGAAGGTACTGGTAATGGGTCCTAATGAATTCTGAATATTTGCCATTTTCTCCAGTAAACTTTTATCATCCTTACCAATTACTAATACTCCAGCGATAAGATCGGAATGGCCACCAAGATATTTGGTTGCAGAATGAAGAACGATATCTATTCCAAAGTTCAATGGTTTCTGAATATACGTAGATGCAAAAGTATTATCACAAACGGATAGAATTTTTTTCTCTTTAGCAAAATTTGCAATTTTATCTAGATCAGCAATTTTTAAGAGTGGATTCGTCGGTGTCTCAACAAAAATCATTTTTGTTTTGTCGGTATAAGCTTTCTCGACATTGTCAAAATCTGTCATATCAACATAAGTAACGGTAATGCCTTGAGATTTAGTCTTTATTTCATTGAACAGCCTTACAGTTCCTCCATACAAATCATCCATTGCGATAACGTGATCCCCTGGTTCTAATAGCTCAACACAAGCAGAAATAGCAGCAACACCTGAAGAAAAGCCATATCCTTTGATTCCATCTTCCAAACTTGCCATACATTCTTCAAATGCTTTTCTAGTTGGATTTCCCGATCTTGAATAATCGTATCCCTTATGGACTCCAGGAGATTCTTGTTTAAAGGTCGATGAGGTATAAATCGGCATCATGACAGCACCAGTCGCTGGGTCAGCTTCCTGACCAGCATGTATGGCTCTTGTCTCAAATCCTTGTTTTTTATTTTTTGTCATAATTAATTAATATTTTCCTTAACCCAATCTTTATTAAATGCTTTGGATAAATACTTGTTCCCAGTATCACAGATCAAAGTAACCACTGTTTTTGGTTCTTCTTGAGCCTTACACCACTTGATAGCAGCATCAACTAAGGTGCCACAAGATGAGCCAGCCAAAATACCTTCTTTTTGAAGAAGTTGATCAATCATATTAAATGCTTCTTTATCCGAAACATAAATACCTTCATCTATGATATCAAGATTTAAATTGGCTGGAATGTAATCTTCTCCAATTCCTTCAACACTCCAAGAGCCTCCTTTGTATTTATATTCACCAGTATTTACTGCATCAGCTACAACTGAGCCAATAGGATCAGCAATAATAACTTTAATATTTGGATTTTTAGATTTTAAAAATCCTCCAACTCCGCTTATTGTTCCGCCAGTTCCAACTCCAGCAACAAAGGCATCGATATTGCCTTCCATTTGTTCCCAAATTTCTGGACCAGTAGTTTCAAAATGCACTTGGGGATTAGATTTATTTTCAAATTGATTTGCAAAAAAAGAATTAGGAGTAGATTTTAGTAATTTTTCTGCAATTGATTGATAATGCTCTGGATGTCCATTTTCAACATCGGATCTGGTCATAATAATTTCTACTCCCATAGCTTCTAGATGTCTTATTTTTTCTTCACTCATTTTGTCAGGGATGACTAAAATTAATTTATATCCTTTTAGCTTTGCTGCGAGCGCGAGACCTAGACCAGTATTTCCAGCAGTAGATTCAATTATTGTGGAACCATCTTTAATAAGACCTTGGTTCTCAGCATCTTGAATCATTTTTAAACCAACTCTATCTTTTATAGATCCAAAAGGATTTAAGCTTTCCATTTTGACGTATAAATCGCATTTACCAGTATCAATATTATTTATTTTTAAAACAGGTGTATTGCCCACCATTTCAAGAACATTGTTAAACTTCGATTTCATTGATCTTCAGATGATTTATTTTTTTTACGATTATACTTTGTCTTATCAGCAAAAACTTTTGCTTTATTAAATTTCGAAGCATTTTTAGCAACAGGATTAGAAGTCTTTCTTTTTTTAATTTTTTTCATTTGCTTTTAGATAGAATTATAGAGAGTAAGTTCTTTAACTTAATCGTCTATGTATTTCTTCTTTTAAAAGCCATATTCTATCCTGGCCCCAAACATAATAAGGATCGCTGCCGTCTGAATTAGTTATTTTAAAACTTGGTACCCCCCAGCAATTTCCTGAGTACATATCATCACAGTTGTCATTAAGGACCTTTTTCCATTTTTTTGTATTTAAGTCTCTTCTTACTTTATCCCAATCAAGACCTAGTTCATTAATCAAATTTTTTAAAAAGCTTTCATCTCCAATATTTATTCCATCTTGAAAAGAAGCTTTGAGAAGGCCATCAATGTATTCAAATCCTTTACCTAGATTATCTATTATTGGAAAAAGGGAATAAGCAAGCCTTGCGGGCTTTCCAATTGGAGAATAAATTGATTTCATCTCATATCCATATTTTCTTCCCTCTCTAGCAGCATCCGAAATTATGTATTTTGCTTTAAATGTTGGAATCACCATCATTCTCATTAGCATGGGTAGCACCGGTTTAGTGATTAGGTTTATTGGGTAATCTTTTAAAAGATCTTTGACTTTTTTGGCACTTACAAATGTGTAGGGACTATTAAGTGAAGGATAAAAGGTTAAATTTAGTTTATCTTCCGAAGAAAGCTCATTAGGAGCTGTTGTATTGAGATTGCAAATAAATTCATTATCAGTGGTTTTTTTTACTCCTAACTCGGCTAATCTTGTTTCTAAGTGATTCAAGCGATCAACACCCCAATATAGCTCTTTTTCATAATAAAATGCAGAGCCAAAATAGTAATCGCAATCATTTCTAATTTCGTTTCCATCATTTAGCTTATTACTTACTTCACTATCTGTAGCATTGTAGATTTTATTTAATTCCTTTAATTTTTCTTCTTGACCTTGCCAAAGTGCAGAACTTACTTCTTTTGCGATTGAAGTAAATTGTTCGGCTTCTAGATTGCATAAAATTGAATTAGCAAGAGATATTAAATTTTTTGAAGGATAAGACAATGCTTCAAAATCTACATTATAGAATGGAGCTATTCTATTAACGTCTTGCAAACAGTAGGCATCGTATAAATCTGGCTCATGTACCGTAACAGGATTTTCTTCTCCCACTAAGATTGGTTTTAAATTAATATCATAGCCGTTGATAAGTTTATCAATGTATTGAACTGTCAAATGCGAGTAGGGGTCATCAACTTTGTGAAAATACAAAACTTCATGAGATCTATTTTCTTTTTGCCTTTTGGTTTCTTGATTTTCTCGAATTGTTTTAAAATTTTCATAACTAGAAAACATATTCATCGCTTTATTTCTTGCTTTGTAAGCAAAAGTCCTTCTAGCTAATATATTTCTGATAAATTGAATCATTAAAATCGTTCCTCTCCAGATTGGATACGATTATATAGATCATTGTTCATCTCTATATAATTTCCTTTTTGATAGAAATATATTTTGTCTTCAATTGATTTGGGATCAAATCCTTGTTTTTTTAAATCTTCTTTTTGATGTTTAAAAGTACCAGTTGTTTTCATTGTTTCAGTTATTCTTAAAAAATATGGGAGCTGAAAAGCATTTAAGTTTTTCTCTATATGCTCAGAAAATTCGTTGAAATTGAATTCGTCTGTTATGCTCAATAGAGCCATTCCAGCTCTTCCTTCGGCTGATTTAACTTCAACACCATAAACATTTGAGTCTAATACTTGATCGTATTTATTAACAATTGCAGCTACTTCCATTGTTGAAACATTTTCACTTTTCCATCTGTAAGTATCTCCAACTCTGTCAGCAAAAGACAACCAATTATTTTCATGTCTGATCAAAAGATCTCCAGAATTAAACCAAAGATCCCCTTTTTTAAAAACATCGCTCATAATTTTCTTATTAGAAGCTTGTTTATCTAAATACCCTTCAAAAGTAGCTATCTTTGATAATACTGAAATGAACAAACCAGTTTCTCCTACATCAACAGATTCACAATATCCATCTTCATTTCTTATAGGCTCTCCAGTTTCTTGATCGCACTTGATCACTAATGAACCACGCATATAACGTCCTACCATCCCTGGTCTTCCGTGGGTATTCACTAAAGCACCAACTCCTTCAGTGGCACCATATAACTCTCTGATACTTGGAATACCAAATCTAGATTGAAATTTTTCCCAAATATCTGGACGCAAGCCATTTCCGGAAATAACCCTTAAATTATGACTTTTATCGTCTTTATTTGGCTCAACATTCATAAGATATCGGCAAAGTTCTCCCACGTATCCAAACATAGTTACCTTATGCTTTCGAACATCTGGCCAAAATTCGGAAGCAGAAAACTTTTCTTTAATTACTGTTGTTGCGCCTCCCCTTAAACAACCCGCCCAGGACCATAAGAGACCTGTAGCGTGGTAAAGAGGTAGGGTTAAATAAAGAATATCTTTTTGTTTTGCTCTGAATCCAAAAAATTGACCTGCATAACTTGTTTTAACTGCTCTTCCATTTGTAATGAGTGCTGCTTTTGGAAGGCCAGTTGTACCTGATGTATAAATATACATTCCAACATCTTTAATTTTTAAATTGTGACTTATTACATCTTTAAAACCTTTAGACTGCTCGTTAATGTCAACGTATTCATTAGGAATTTTTTGCGAATCTTCAATTGCATATAGATTTAACGCCAGCAATTCAGACTCTGGCATCGAAGAATTGAATTTATCTATATGAGAAGCTCCCAATATTACTGCTTTTGCATCGACAATAGTGACAACATGCTTCAATCCTTCTCCTGTTACTGTTGTATTAATTAATGCTGCAATTGCTCCAATTCTGTGTGCAGCTAAGAGCAGCATCAAAAAATCAGGACAGTTATCCATTAACAAAGCAAAACAGTCGCCTTTTTCGATGCCTTGATCTTGCAAATAAGCTCCATATTCAGAAACTTTTATGTCTGCTTCTAACCAAGTTATTTGTTGATCTTTAAAAATAAATGCTATTTCGTTAGGGTACTTTTTAACATTGTTTTCGAAAAATTTTAAAATTGACAATTCATTTTCTGGCTTCCAGGTAATAAGTAATCTTGGAATACCTTGCACATAAAAATAAATATCATCTAGCAATCCATTTACAGCCCACTTCAAACTCATTTCTCCCCCTAATCTAAAAATTTTAAGCATCCCGAATTATTCAGGATAGGTTTTATTGACTCTTTTAAATCATAATCATTATATTTTAATCTAAGTTCTTTTAAAGATTTAGCATGAGATTTTTGAGTAATTTGATTAAAAGATTTTCCCTCAAGAAAAACAGAAAAAGAATTTTTTTTCTCATTAAGAGCAACGTAATTAGCATCGGACCATGGTAAAAATAAATTAGCAATCTCTTTTTCTAAAATAGGTTCAATTGTTAGATGGACATCGCTCCACCCTAGAAAATCTCCTTCAATTTTAGGATCTTCCATTCTTTTTAACCATTTAACTAAATTTGGTCTTTGATTAATGAAATTCCTGGCAGTAATATCCATCCAAGACCCATAAAGGTGTCCCCAAAAACCAAAATCTGCCATCGATGGGCGTCCGCCAAATAAATAAGAAAATTTACTAAAATGATTTTCTAATAAATCTATTAATCTTTTGAAAGATTTTTCCATTAGTTCTTTGTTTTCATCATTGATTCCATAAGTAGTTAAAGCCATATTTGAATATTTCTCTTTTATATCTTGAGCTGTTTTTTCAAGAGCTAATTCAGAAATTATAGGAAGGTATCTTATATAAAAAGGGATCGAAGATGCTGCTATGCGTTTAGATGCTAAATTTTGGTCAGCTTTATAAGTCCATCGATAATTAAATAAGTGTTTAATCATCCACTCATCAGAATATTCTTCCAATAAGAACGAAATAAAAATTAATCTAGAATCTTCCGGGTAAATGGAGTTGTTTGAATAATTAGGTTCAATTTTTTCAATGATATAAGTTGAGTCTTGCAATACCTCATTATTATCGGTTAAAAGTAAAGGAATGAAGGGCGATTGCGCTAATTTGTGAAGCTCTTTAGAGTTTGGGTTTTTAATCCATCTGTATTTAATTTTTTTATAGTTTAAATAGGACCTAATCTTAAGAGTATAAGGGGATATTTCTAGCCCGAATAATTTATACATCTAGAAAAGTTTTAAGCCAATCCTCTTTTTTCTAATAATCTTTTCGGATCAGGTTCTTTTCCATTGAACCTTACAAATTGCTCCATAAGATCTTTGGAGTTGCCTGAAGAGTAAACAAACTCTTTTAATTTCTGTCCTGAGGATTTGTCGTATATTCCGTTTTTTTCAAAAACTTCAAAAGCAGAAGAATCCAAGACTTCAGACCACATATAACTATAGTAACTAGATGAGTAACCCCCAGAAAAAATATGGTTAAAATAAGTACTACCGTATCTGCTATCTATTTCTTTAGGTTTATTAATACTATCGAAAAGTTCTTCCTCAAAGCCTCTAATATCAGTGACATCTTTGTCTGAGGTGTGCCAAGCTAAATCTAAAAAAGATGCTGCTAAATATTCAGTAGTAGCGAAGCCCTGATTAAATTTTTGACAATTTAAATATTTATTCATTAAATCTTCGGGGATTTTTTCACCTGTTTCAAAATGTTTTGCAAATTCATTTAAAACTTCAGGATTTCTTATCCAGTTTTCCATCATTTGAGACGGAAACTCAACATAATCTCTCGGCACACTTGTACCGGACAGAGAAGGGTAAGTTACATCAGATAGCAAACCGTGAAGAGCATGGCCAAATTCATGGAACAATGTAATAGCATGCTCAAAATTTAACAAAGAAGGTTTGTTTCTAGTGGGTTTAGGAAAATTACAAACATTTATAATTATTGGATACTGAACACCGTTGTTTTTACTTTGATCTCTGTAACTAGTCATCCAAGCACCGCCTTGTTTAGAAGGACGAGCAAAGTAATCAGTAAGAAAAATTCCAACAATATTTTTATCACTATCAATAACTTTGTAAGCTTCCACTTCTTCATGATATTTTGGATATTCGCTTAACTTAATAAACTTAATATCAAATAATCGTTCTGCAGTTGTAAATGCTGCTGTTTTAATATTCTCAAGAGACAAAAAAGGCTTCATATCTTCTTCAGAGAAATCATATTTATCTTTTCTAACTTTTTCTGAATAAAACCACCAATCCCAGGCTTCTAACTGAAAATTATTTCCTTCTTTTTGAATGAGTTTTTGCATTTCAGTAATTTCTTCATCGGCTCTCTTTTTGGCTGGTTTCCAAACTTGATTCAATAGATCTGAAACATTGTCTGTAGTTTCAGCCATACTGTTTTGAAGCGCCAAGTCAGCGTGACAATCAAAACCAAGAAGGTTTGCTTTTTGTTTTCTAAGAGAGTACATCTCTTTAATCAGAGATTCGTTGTTTTCAGAATTTTTATTTTTACCTCTCAATATGTAGCCTTTATAAATTTTTTCTCTTAGGGATCTGTTATTGGAGAAAGTTAAAAAAGGATATAAATTTTCTCTACTAGCTTTGAAAAGCCAGCAATCGTTTATCTGTTCTGCTTCTGCTTGTTTTTTTCCTAATTCAATCAAATCCTCAGGCAAGCCGTCTAACTCAGCAGGATCAGAAATAATCAATTGAAAATTATTGGTCTCTTTAAGAGTGTTTTGATTAAACTTCAAAGAAAGAGAAGACAACTTCTCATTCATTGATTTTAAGACTTCTCTTTTATCGTCATCTAATAAAGAACCTTTTAGCTTAAAATTGTCAAAAATTATTTGCACCAATCTTTGCTGTTCATCATTTAAAGGATTTTTATCTTCATGTACTTTTTTTATTTTTATAAATAAATCTTGATTCAAAGAAATACTATCATTGTGTCTGGACAGTTTTGGGCTTATTTCAGAAGCGATTTTATTTAAGTTGTCATTAGAATGCGCAGAGAGAAGATTATAAAAAACTCTGCTGACTTTACTTAAGAGTTCACCAGAATTTTCAAGTGCATTAATTGTATTTTCAAAACTAGGAGTCTCCTTGTTCTCGATAATTAATTCAATTTCTTTGGCATGCTCTTCTATAGCTTTATCAAAAGCAGGCAAGTAATGTTCTTCTTTAATTGATTCAAATGGAGGAATTCCGTACTCATTTTTAAATTCTTCCAATAGTGGATTGTTCATAGATTAATTTTATAGATTTATTCAATTAATGACTAAAAAAATCTCTCTTTCAAATAAAAAGGTAAATAAGTTATGAAGAAAAGTAATATAGCGATAGGAAGAAAAATAAATAAGTGAAAAGGGGGATCAGGCATAAATCTAGTGAGGTTTTCTCCTAAAGGAAATTCAATTAAATACATGTAGTTTGCAACAGTATCAGTGGAGAAGTAATTAATTGTTAAATTAACTACATAAATAACTAAAACGATCGGAATGCTATAGAAAATTGTATCCTGAAAAGATTTGAAATCAGGTTTATTGCCTAAAGTAATTGAAGCAAAACAAATAGCAAAAAGTAAAAGACCATGACTAAAATTAAATAAAATGAAATGTAAATGAGGAAAATCGAAAGGAAAATCAGGTTGAGTTAAAGCCATTAGAACTCCTGAAATACCCCAAAAAAAAGAAATACTAAAGAAAAATCTTGTTTTAAATATTAAGAAAATCGCAACAAATATAGAAGCGAGATTGCATAAATGCAATGGGAGAGTTGAGATAAAGACAAATCTCTCTGGGTACAAAGCGGGGTAATAGAACGGCTTTGTTAACTCATTGATTAAAATTATGGAAGCAATAACTATCGATATCTTATTTTTGGTTGATTCTTTAGAAGTTTTAAAAACAATGGGGAGTAAAATGGAAATCCCGATTATCAATCCAACGGTAAATAAATGTTCAAACCCAAAAATTTTAAATTCTTCTGCTTCAAACATATAATTAATTTTATATGAAAAATTTAAATTTCACCTTTGTATTTATTTTAATAGTCCTAACTTCATGCAGTAAAGAAAGAGATAAAATTAAAATCGAGTGGCAAGATGAGTTAGATTATTTTAATGGTGAAAGCGCATATTATTTTGTAGACGTAGGAGTAAAATCTGCATACGTTGGAGGTGTACTGGAAATTTATAATCTTCAAGATAATTCTTATATTGACAGGATTACTGTGAATAGCTTTGATCTGATTTCTAGAACTGATGGATACCCAATATGTAGAATCTGGGGCTTAAGTGGAAAATTAAATAAGGCTACTTATTTGCTGGCTAGAAATTGTATTAGCTCAGATTAAACTTATTATAAAAATCTTCAAACTTTTTTTGAAGCCTCTGCATTCCTGATATCCAACGATCGTAGTCCGAAGATTTTCTTTGAATATACTCAAGCACTTCTTTGTGAGGAGTAACCAAAAAACGTTCTTTTTTAATCGCATCTATCACATCTAATGCGCATTCGTCTGCTGATATCATGCCATCCACTCCAGCTGTGCCCGCACCTTGAGCGGTCATTGCAGTTTCTACTGCTTGAGGACATAGACACGATACTCCAATGCCTTTTTCGCCATATGTAATTTTTAACCACTCAGCTAAACTTAAGGCAGCAGCTTTGGTAACAGAATAGGGCGCTGATCCAATTTGAGTTAACAAACCTGCAGCAGATGCTGTATTCATTAAATAACCATTACCTCTTTCTAACATTTGCGGCATAACATGTTTTGCAGCATGTATGTGCCCTATAACATTGATATCCCAAATATTTTGCCAATCATCAGTTGTGACATCAAAAAATCCAGGAACGCCTCCGATTCCAGCATTAGAACAAAAGATATCTATTCCTCCAGTTTTTTCATTCATATAATCAACCAGAGATTTAATTTCTTCTTCCTTGCTGACATCAATTTTCAAGGCGTCACATTTAAGTTCTTTCTTTGTTTCTTCTAATTTTTCCTCATCAACATCAACTATTAAGACATATGAGGATTTTTCATTTATAAAAGCTTTAGCTAAAGCTTTTCCAATTCCACTAGCACCGCCGGTGACAACTACTCTTGAATCCAATATATCCATTTATTTACCCAATAATTTTATAGCCGAAGCTCTAAGATCCTTTTTAGCAATTTTTCCTGAGGCAATCCTAGGCAACTTATCTTTTTGAATCCATACATGAGCCGGAATTTTGAAATTAGCTAACTTGGTCACTAAGAAACTATTTAGATCCGTCTCATTTAATTCACTTTCACCCCTTACACAAACATTAGTAGCTAAAATTTCACCCAGTCTTTCGTCAGGCACTCCAAATACTGAAGCCTCCAAGACATCAGGATGTTCTGCAATAGCCGCTTCCACTTCTGGACAAGCTATGTTCTCACCACCCCTTATGACCATGTCTTTTTTTCTATCATTGATAAAAAGAAAACCGTCTTCATCCAGATAACCAATATCTCCTGTTTTAAACCAACCTTGTGAGTCTAAACAATCTTCTGTTGCCTCAGGATTTTTCCAATAACATCTAAAAGTAGCAGCCGATTTTATACAGACTTCTCCATTTTCATTTGTTTCTAAAGTATTTCCTTCATCATCAATAATTTTCAGTTCTATTATTTTAGGAACTGGAAAACCCGTACTCATAGGTTTAGACAAATAGGTATCCCCGGCATTATTTGCACCTAAAGCATTCGTCTCCGTTAAGCCATAACCGATGCCAGGATTGGTTTCTGGCATATGTTCTTTTTGTTTTTTTACTTGTTCAGGAGGCCTTGGAGCACCTCCACCATAAAGATCTTTTAAAGTTGCAATGTCTCTAGGATTTTTAATTTGCGCCTCAACCATTTCAGCTGACATGGTAGGTACACCAGTAAAAGCAGTAATTTTTTCCTGTTCGACTAAATCTAATGCAGTATCTGGATCCCACTTATACATGAGAACAGTTTTTCTACCAACTGGAATTGAAAGCAAGAAGAGGGCATGAGAACCAGTGACATGAAACAATGGTACACCGACTAAAGATGCTGCCTGCTCCTCTTCATTTGCTTGTTCTAAAGATAATGTTTCCTCATCCGAGTCTTCTTTAACCATGGTTGTTAGAAGAATCCAATAAAAAGGTGCAAATATGATTCCTCGATGAGTGAGAACAACGCCCTTGGGATACCCAGTACTCCCTGAGGTATACATAATAGATGCATCATCCTCAGGTTCAATTTCAGTAAGGTTATCTAATGTTTCTGACTGATCTTTGATAAGTTTATAAAAATCTATGTCTTGATATTCAGGCTTTTTAGAACGAACTGCAATTTTTGGAAGATCGCTAAGTCTTCCTTGCAATCTATCCAATCTTTCTTCATCACCAATAAATAATTTAGCTTCACTATTAGTCAATCCATATTCTATTTCATCACCTTTCCACCAAGAGTTTAATGGCACAACGACACCGCCAATGGAAGTAATTGCCATGTAACAAAACATCCATTCTGGATAATTCCTCATTGAGAAAGCTACTCTATCTCCTTTTTGAATATTAAATTTTCTTAGGAGAGTATTAGCTAATTGGGATGTAATTCTCAAAGTATCATTGAATTTAAATCTTTCTTCCTGGTAGACAATATGAGTCCAATCGCCATGCAGCAGGCCTAACTGATAATATTCTCTTAAGTTGCTTGGTGCTTCCTTAAAAACAAAGTATTCGTTCCCTCTAATATTTGCTTTTTCAAGGCTTAATAAGCCTTCATTAGTGACCTGCTCAAGTAGTTCTAATCTACCTTGAGTATTAAATAATTTGCTTGTTGGCATGGTTAAACTACAGTTCCGCCGTCAATAACTAAGGTGTGACCATTAACAAAACTACCAGCTTGAGAAGCTAAAAAGACAGCAGCTCCGCCAATTTCATCAGGTTCTCCAATTCTTTTCATTGGGCAAGTGGCGGTCGATTGTTTGAGTATTTCTGGATTTTCCCAAAGAGCTTTTGCAAAGTCCGTCTTAAATAAACCGGGAGCAATTGCATTAGTTCTTATGTTGTACTGACCAAATTCCAAGGCATAGTTTTTTACCAGCATGATGTCGGCAGCTTTAGAAATATTATAAGCACCTATAACTGGACTGGCATTAAGTCCTCCAATGGAAGAAACAATGATAATACTTCCATCTTTACGCTCCATCATCTCAGGGATTACCATCTGACACAGATTATGATTACTTTTAATATTGTTATTCATTATTTTTTCAAATGCTTCATCTGTAATGTCTTTGATGGATCCAAAATAAGGATTGGTAGCAGCATTACAAACAAGAATATCTATTTGCCCCAATTGAGATCTTGTCTCTTCAACAAGCATTTCAAGAGCAGTTTTATCAGAAATATTGCATGGAATGACTATGGCCTTGCCAGCACGTTCGTCTTCTAAGTTATTTATTTCTTCAGCTGTTGCTTCACAAACATCTACCTTTCTACTTGAAATTACAACATTTGCTCCTTGTTTTGCCATTGCCATTGCAATCGATTTACCAATACCTTTAGATGAACCAGTAATAATTGCGTTTTTGCCTGTTAAATCAAACATTTTTTAATCCTATTTACCCTTCCAGTTCGGAAGTCTTTTTTCAGCGAACGCAACTGGGCCTTCAATAAAATCCTCACTGCCAAATAATTCTTTAACAGCCGAGTAGTGAGCTGTCATTGATTTTTCTAAATCTGGCTCATTAAAGTTTTCGTAAGCAACTTGTTTCGTTGCTCTTATCGACATAGGCGAACACTGTTCAATTTGCTTCGCCCAATTTTTTGCTGCCTCGATCAAATCATCTGGTTCAACAACTTCATTAACAAAACCTAATTTCATTCCTTCCTCAGCTGAAACATGTCTGCCAGTGAGCATCATCCCCAATGCGTTTTTCATACCTATTTGTCTTGGCAGTCTTTGCATTCCTCCTGCTAGGGCAGCTAATCCTACTTTAGGTTCGGGTAGGGCAAATTTTGCATTAGTAGAAGCAACAATTAAGTCACAGGCCAAGGCTATTTCAAATCCTCCACCCATTGAAACGCCATTAACGGCTGCTATTAAGGGTTTGGTTAGATTGAATCTAGATGTTAATCCAGCAAATCCAGTTTGTGTAGACATTTCCATTTTTCCACCAGCTTGAGCCTGGAATTTAAGGTCGTTTCCTGCAGAAAATGCTCTGTCGCCAGCACCAGTAACTATTCCTACCCATAAATCTTCATTTTTATCAAATTCGTTCCACACCTCATCGAATTCAGCATGTGCTGGCGGATGCAAAGCGTTCATTACTTCTGGACGATTAATAGTAACAGTTAAGATATGTCCATCTATTTCAGTAGTTAAAAATTCAAAATCAGTTTTCATATTCTCTCCCTTTAAAATTGGATGTTTATATTAATAAAGGTTACTGACCGAGTCCATAGAGAACCCATTACTTTATTTTTTTTTAGAAACTGTAATAATGCCCAACGATATATTTTTAGGAGAAGAAATGGATATAAATGACAAAGTAGCAGTAATAACTGGCGGAGCCTCAGGTCTTGGATTAGCTACCGCTAAATTGCTTAAAGACAAAGGAGCAAAATTGATGCTTTTGGATTTAAATGAAGATAACGCGAAGGCTGCTGTAGATGAGCTTGGCGATGTAGCTGATTACTCAATCACAAATGTAATAGAAGAAGAAAGCGTGAAAGCCGCTGTTGATAAAACTGTCGAAAAATTTGGTGCTGTAAATATATTGGTCAATTGTGCAGGTATTGGTAGCGCCAGTAAGACTGTAGGAAGAGACGGCCCTCATCCTTTGGATTATTTTAAATTAGTGCTTGATATTAACCTCACAGGAACTTTTAATGCTATTAGATTAGCTGCCGATGCAATGGGCAAAAATAAGCCCGAAGCTGATAACGAATGTGGTGTGATTATTAATACTGCGTCAGTAGCAGCTTTTGATGGCCAAATAGGTCAAGCAGCTTATAGTGCAAGCAAAGGGGGAGTGGTAGGTATGACTTTACCTATTGCCAGAGATTTGGCCCGAATGGGAATTAGAAATAATACCATCGCTCCTGGAATTTTTGATACGCCACTGATGGCTATGGCATCCGATGAAGTAAGAAAACCTCTAATAGAAATGACCCAATTTCCAAAAAGATTAGGTTATCCTGATGAATTTGCAAAATTGGTTGCTCAAATAATTGAAAATCCATTCTTAAACGGAGAGACAATTAGACTTGATGGCGCTATAAGAATGCAGCCTAAGTAACAAGATTTTTATAACAAGAAATTAGAAGACAAGTAGGCTTCTAAATGGTAATTTTTATTAAATTCTTCCGGAGAGATTTATGGTATTTAAAAATTTAAATTTACTTGTTTTATCGTTATTTATCATTGCTGCTTGTGGAGGCGGTGGAGGTGGAGGCCTTGACTATTCTCCGCCTGCTGGTTGTTCTCCTTCTTCAACTAATTTATGCATTACTGTAAATGCTAATAGAAAATATGTTGTTCAAAATAGCTCCTCTGCTGGAGAACCTCAAAAAGCTTTAACACTCAGCGCTGGTACTTATGTTTTTGATCAAACCGATTCTTCAAATTCTGGTCATCCTCTTTTGATTTCTACAACTTCTGATGGAACATGGGGAGGCGGCACAGCCTATAATACTGGCGTTACAGTAAGCGGTTCTAAAACCACAATAGTAGTTGGCGCAGGGACTCCTACTACACTTTATTATTATTGTTCAAACCATTCTGGTATGGGAGGCACAATCACCACTTCTACAGGACCTACCGGAGCTGTTTCTGGTCAGGTCGAATTAGTCGAAACAACTTAAAACCTATAAATATTATGTCTACAAAAAAACTTTTATTTTTAATCTTATTTTTAACTTCACCATTATCATTTTCTACAGATTATACGGACGACGCGAGTAAAGTAGATTTTTACGTGCCTGGTGTTTTGGCAAATGATGGATTGCAAATGGTAAATTTTCTGCTTTGTTTTATGGAAAGTACAAACTTTTCAACCTTTATTGGAAAAGGAAAATATGCAGCTTTAGTCGACGAAGCTGTTTGTGAGAATGCCAGTGGAGCAGACGGAAATTCAGATGCCGCCTCTGCAACAGGAGGTTCAGCGAACTCTTCAGCTTCTGGTGGAGCTGCAAATGAAATATCCACTTCAAAATATACTTACGGCATTTATCAAAACGAAGTCACCGGAAATTCTGCAACAGGCATAGGGTGGATCAATTTACTCATGGAAATGGGCGCAAATAATACAGTTGTCAAATCAACTGCATCTATCTCTATTGATATTAAAGAAGATAAAAGTGCTACCAACGAATATGGAACTTTCACTCTAACTTATGAAATAAGAAACGATGTAGATTTTGCACATGAGGGAGGTTTTAATGTTGCTGCCAATACTATTTTATCATTAGGGTTTCTAGATGTAAGTGGAACTACCATTAAATATATTGAGCAGCCACTAGGTTATCCACTGCGAAGTATTGTCGGAAATCTAGCAGAAGCAAATAATCAGCAGGGTTATATTGTTACCAATTTAAGGGCAGATCAAGCTTCAGGACCCCCTAGAATATTTGCAGTACATCACAAAGTTAATTTTAATGAATCGACTGGGCTATACTGTCAAAAATATATGAAAGGTCAAGAATATTCATTCAATATAGCGAACGCTGCTACCGCTGGAGGCACTTCAGCTATTGGTGGCGAGTTAAATGACGCCGCTATGAATACCATAATTACAACTGCCCAAAACGCAAATCTTTATGTTGACACAGCAGGTGGATCAGCCTCCACTATAGTTTCAGAAAATTGTTGGGATACTAGATCTTCTGAGGCAAAAAGGATTGTTTATGAATATGGTACTTATAAAAAGTCGGACGAATCAAGATATGATCTAGATACACCTTCGTTAAATTTACGTGCTGACGCTAATAACAATCCAGGGGCAAATCTAACAAGACCGATTTATGCCCACGCAAGTTATTGGGGTACTCATGTAAATCTAAGAGACAGAGCAACTTTAGAAGCCAATCCTGACTTAAGTTTTAAAAATCAACGTAAAACTAACGACACGAATGTCTATAAGCTTACAAAAGATTATATTGAAATTGAAAGAAGGGAGAAACAAACAGGGCCTTTGATTGGTATAGATGGCACGCAATTTCAATGGTACATAAAAGACTACTCACCAGCATGGCAAACCAAACTGCAGGCTTTGGATTCCACTAATGGAATAACAGCTATTGGAACCTGCACTGCTGCAGGTGGCTGTCCTGAATACAAAGGAGTAGTTACTGTGAGTAATGGGGTTGTGACTTTCACATTGACTCATGGCATGGATTGGGACAAAGCTCAGCCAGTAGATGTGAAGCTCACTAATCCGATAACATTTACCAATACAGCTTGGGTGAACAACATGATTATTGGTTCGTGGAGAAGGGGTATGCATTTTTGGAGTCGTGAAACCAATTCAGGTTACAACATTCCCTATACTGCTATGCAAAATCCTTCAAGCAATGCAGCACTCAATCATTATTCAACTTCTATTGTGACTAAATTGACTCTGGATCAACTTCTTACTGAATTACCAAATCCAAACCAGCTATATTGCATAAGAGAATGTTTGGCTGCAGCTGCACTCAATACGGCTTATGCTGGAGCTGTGACAGAATACAATAAGGATCAATCTGGTAATGGTGATTATTCCAGCAATAATCTCCCTTTTTCTCCTTATTATGAGTTGGGTCCTTATTACAAAGAAAATGCTTATTTTGATCAATCTGGTAATGGCGATTATGAAAACGGAGAGCCACTATATTTAAAAGGAAGTCACAAACACATTGGTGGATCTAAAACAACAGAGATGGCTCAGTATACTGTTTCACTCAATGGTATTTATGGAATGGGTCAAGCAGATCAAGGATATATTAATTGGACTAATAGCAACCAAGCTGCAATCGATGGAGAGCAATACCGAGATAAATTGAGAGAATATAAATATTACGACAAACCCGCTGCATATTACACATCAGGATCGCATGATAATACCCGTGAGTTTGGGTATGCTTTTTCAATGGAAGCGGTTAGTGTTACCGATATAAGTTTTCTCGAGTGTGATGACGATGGAGCGAACTTTCATGGGTACAATCAACACATTCGCAATGTGTCTAATAACGCCCAAGTTGATACAAGTGGAACCACTACTAAATATTATTGTCCTTGGAAAATGGATGAAGCTCCTAAGTCATATCGCATAAAAATTAAAAAAAGTCCAAACTACACGGTTACTACTGGAGCGACAGTCGCAACAATTAGTCCACCTGAAATTTATGAATACGTTGTACCAGAGGGGCTGACTTATAATTTTGCAGGCACTAATATGACAGGAGAAAAAATAAGGCTTAAATTCGAAGGATTTGGCTCTTTGCACAATTTACCTGGTCGCGTCTATGACCATTGTACCGATACGGAACATGGAAGGTATTACCGCGGTCCATGGGATTCTTGTAAACGTTTCGTCCATGAATTTATTATTCCTGAGGGCTCAGAAATTACTAAAGTTGGAGGTACTGCTGCTGATACCTTAAAAATTAGGCCATTAAAAGGTGATGAATATATCAAGGCCCTTACTAATCTCCCTACGAATAGGCTTAATTACAACCAAGAAGAATCCACATTGCCTCAAACTTCTAGTTTCAAAAATCTTGGACTTGTTGGTGGTCCAGATTATATTGGGGCAGTTCCCACAACTGATATCTTTAACAATGGGGAACCTGCAGTCATACATGGGGAAACCATAGTACCTCCACAATAATCTTTATAAGGTTATTAAATATATAAAAACTTCTCGCAAGAGAAGTTTTTATATATTAAATTTTCAATATGAGTGATGATGATTTGAATAGAATTATTGAAATGGCATGGGAGGATAGAACTCCTTTCGATGTTATTTATAAAGAATTTGATATCACCCAAAACGAATTAGAGCGCTTGATGAGAAATAATTTAAAGCCTAGCAGTTTTAAACTTTGGCGCAAAAGAGTCTCAGGTAGAAAAACAAAACATGTTGCAAAAAGAAGCAACCAAATCGATAGGCATAAGTGTGAGAGACAAGGAAAACTTGTTAGCAAAAGAAGATAGAATTGATTTGATTTATGAATCTTTAAGCAAAAAACTTCCAAATACGTCTATTTCCAAAAATTCTGATGAAATCTCCATCAAGATAAACTCGAATAATCCAGATCCAATCGAAATATCAATTCAATCTATCGAGAATCAATACAGAGTTACTTATTGGGATGGTTATGCAGTAAATGAGTTCTATGATTATTCAAACCTTAATAAAGCGTTAAAAAAATTTAACAAGTTTACTTTGAAGGCTTTTAATAATATTCAAAAGTTTGGAGTTAAATAGAGTTTAAGAATTCTTTTATATGCGATCCTATCTCATCTGGAGAATGTTCCTGAATAAAATGATTACCCTTCACGGACACTTCTTTTAAGTTATTCCAGCTTCGCACAAATTCTCGTTGGTCGCCGATTAAAATAGATCCAGGTTCAGCATTTATAAATAGTTTAGGGATATCTGAATCTTTATGAAATTCAGCATTTTTATTTACTTCTTCAACAACTTCACTGGGTTCACCCTCGATAGGTATTTGTCTTGGCCAAGTAAGGGTAGGGCGTCTATCTTCACCTGAATTTTTAAATGGTCTTATGTATTCAGCTTTTTCTTCTTCTGAAAAACCATTAGCTGAGTCATTGAGCAAAATTCTTTCGACAAAAATATTTTTCTCTAAAACAATTTCTTCGCCAGCTTCAGATCTCATGAGTTGAAATATATTTCTGGCATTTTCAGGCCATTGCTCCCATTTCAAAGGCATCACTATGGCTTCCATGAAACTTATGGATTTAATGGAATCTGAATTTTCTCTTGCGTATTGAAAGCCCATCGCCGACCCCCAATCATGAATGACCAAGTTAATTTTATTTCCTAAATCCAAAGAGTCCAATAAAGTCGACAAATACTTGTACTGCCCATGATATTTATAGTCAGGATTGTCTATCCCATCTAATTTTTCTGAATCGCCCATTCCAATTAAATCTGGAACTATTATTCTTCCCATCCCTTCAAGATGGGGAGTTATGTTTCTCCATAAAAAAGAAGAGGCGGGGTTGCCGTGGAGAAAAACAATTGCGTCTCCTTCACCATGATCTATGTAAGCCATTTTTTTTCCTAAAATTTCTATATATTTTTTTTCTGCGCTCATAGTTACTCCTTTATAATCTAGAAATTATAAATTAAAAAACTCTTCATTATTAATTTGGGGGTCATAGTGAATAAGATATTTTCAATATTGTTTTTTTTAGGTCTTATTTTAACGGGGATATATCAATACACTAGAAATCTAGACGTAGAGGTAAATTACGAGAGATTTAATTTAGTTTCTCCTGGCATTCTTAGAACTCCTGAAGAAAGGTTTAAAAATCTAAAAGACTATGATTTCGAACCAAACTATCTCCAAATTAATGGTTTGAGAATTCATTATTTAGATGAAGGCCCTAAAGATGGCGAGGTGATATTTCTTCTGCACGGACAACCAGCTTGGAGTTATTTGTTTAGAAAGATGATTCCTACGCTCGTCGATGAAGGCTACAGAGTAATTGCTCCAGATATGGTAGGTTTTGGAAAATCCGATAAGTACATCAATATCGATGATTACTCGCATCAAATGCATGTCAACATAATAACTAATCTGATAAGAGAACTAGATTTAACGGATATGACAGCTCATGTGCATGACTGGGGAGGGTTAGTTGGTTTAAGAGTTGTTGCTGAAGAACCAGACAGATTTTCAAGAATAATTGCTTCTAATACAGGTTTAATAGCTCCGGGTAGGGGCTTGATAAATGATATAAGAGGCTTTTTCTTAGGTCCTATATTCAAATTAACTATTTGGTTACAGGGCCCAGCAACATGGGAAGAATTTATCGGCGGAAGCGGTTTTACTAATTGGATTAGATATTCAAGATACACAGATAACATTGATGTAGGTGGCGTCATGCAAACTTTGGGTTCTGTAAGTTCCGAAGAAAGATTGGGATACGAGGCACCTTATCCAAATGCATCTTATAAAGCTGGCGCTCAAATTTTTCCATATCTAATACCTAGCGAATTGAGAAAAAACGAAATGGCTTATAGAAATGTATTAGAGAAGTGGAACAAACCATTTTTAATCGCTAATAGCGATAATGATCCAGTGACAGGAAATAATCCCGGAATTGTAGAAGGCTTAAAAAGAATTCCTTCTGCAAAAGAAATCATTATAAAAGGTCCAGGACATTTCATACAGGAAGAAGCTGGACCAGAATATGCACAACTTATAATTGATTTTATTAATGGAAATCCTCAAAGCTTCGAAGTAGAAAGAAAAGATATAAATCTTAAGGATATTTTATAAATAGAAACTGACGTTATTAAATTCAATATTTTCCTTAAAATAAACTTTGTTCTTTTAATTTTTCTTAAATTATATTAAATTTATAAAGTATTTTTATGGATAGAGATATGAGGATTTTTATTTTAATAAGTATTTCTTCTTTTATTTTTTCTTGCGGCAGCGGATCAAGTTCTGAAGATACATTCCAATTTAAAAATGTTCCAGAGGATTTAACGATCCTAGATTAAATGAAAAAAATTCTTTTTTTAGCATTAATCTTTTCCAGTAGCATATTCTCTTTTCCAGATTTAAATACATTCGATAAAACTAAACTTATTTGGAAAAATCCAAAAATCTTTTACGTGCATCAATATTTGTTAGATGTAGCTTTTGGTAGAGTAAATAGTTATCTGTGTCTAATTAATAACACTGATTACGAAAATAATTCAAATTTGGAAGATGGAATTGGTTACAAAGCAATCTTGGATAATGCTGCTTGTGAGAATGTAGAAGTTTCTCGTCCTTGGACAATAGTTTCGAAACAAGAAACAGAAAATTCAAACCTAGAGATGGAGCTATCTATAGCAGGGCCAGATGATATAACTGACTATAAAATGAAGTTAATTTTGGAAGAAGAAACCTCAGATTCTAATCCTTATGGAACACTTACTCTGGATTACAGCGCTGTATTGAAAGGTAATTCATTACCAATGTATGTCGCAACTTATGAATCTGGAAAACTTTCAGAAAATCAATTCAAATTTGAAGCAGCATATTTTTTAGATGGCGTTGTTGTGGATAATTTATTGCCTGCTGGCTATGAAAAATATTTTTATTCATCAAAAATTATCCATACTTCCAACTCAGGAGGGCATGGGACAGCAAATGCATTCAACTTTAATCCAAACTTAGAATATGCGCCAGGAATTAAATATCTTACTGCTTTAGCTCAAATATATCCTACATATTTTCCAGTAGGTTATACAGGAAATTATCCTGATGGAAATCCAATTTCGATACAAACGGTTAACTTTGCTTACAATGATAAAGTTATTAAATTTGAAGTTATTGACGGTTATTCTGGTCTTAAAAATGGCGTTTGGTTAAATACAGCAGATCCAAATGTCGGTCAATTTCAACGATCCTCTCAAAACTCAGAATTGTGTGTTGCAAGAACTGGCAGTTGGACATATGTTGGACCTAAAAATTATGGTGTCTATAATACTTCTGGAGACAGAATAAATAACGATCCAGACGGTGATGGAAATCCCAATACACCTTTATCAGTCAATTATGACTTACAAGCCATAAATAATATCACTGCAAATAATGCTACTTACAGCGGAACTGTAAAAATTTTTAGTGGTAGTTGGGTTGGAACTGGTATGCAATGCAAAAAAATTTCAGATGGTAGTTTTTATGGAAATACTATTTGTCCTGGGACCTCTATAAGTGATGTAGCTGCCATAGTTCTTATTAATGGAGAGTATTATTCAAACTTTCCTTTTTTCGACGTTCCTGAGGGAACCGTATTAACTGATGCTCAAGGAAATGAATATTATATAAGGCAGTTAGGAGTAAAAAAGGTTTATCCAATGAAACCCGTTGGAGATTCTGATTGCGCCACATTAACTCTTCAAGCAACCTTAGATACACCGGATCATAAATTTTTTAACTATCCAGTCATTAATTTACCTAAGTCAGGGGCTGTACTAGTTAATAAATTTTCTTCTAATCCTTTGGCAGATGAATATTTGCAAGGTAAATCTTTTTCTAAAAATGGAGACGATGATGGAGATGGTGTCTTGAATTATTTAGATGCTTTTCCGGAAGATGCTCTTAAAAGTTTAGATGCTGATCAAGATGATGTAGACGACGCTGCCGATAATAATATTACTCCTTTTCAGCCAGATTGGACAAATTTCAAAAACTTAGGAAAGTCTCTCTATTCAAATTATCTTAAATAGTGAAAAAATTTTTAATATTGTTTAGTTTAATTTTCTTATTTTCATGTGGAAATACAGACACCACAAATAATGAGAAAAAAGAAGTTTTAAATAAAAAAACAGCAATTTTCTTTATGGAAAATATATTAGATATAGATAAGGTTAAACCTTTATTGCATGAAAATTTTAACTTCACTTTTATGGGTAACACCGTTATTTCAAAAAAAGCCTACGATACTAAAAATTGGATTGAACAATGGAATGGAGAAATTATTCCAGCTTTACTGCCGGATGGTATAGAGCTTTTCATTGAAGATGTAATTTCAGATAAAGAGGGAACAGCAGTCCTACTTAAAGGAGATGCAGAAGGTATTAACGGAGAATACGATAATGATTATGTATTTGTGTTTAAGTTCAAAGATGACAAGATTATTTCCTTAGTAGAATACAATAGTGATTTACTAACAGCCACGAGACTTTATAAAAATAAACTTGTTTCTACTGATCCTAATGAGGTTGGAGATCCAAAAGAATTTGTAGAGGAATTTCTTATTTATTTTAACGCCCAAGATAAATCAAATATTGAAAAAATTACTAGTTCTCCTTTTTACTTTAATGATCAAAAATACAATAAATATACAGATGCTTTTAACTTTGATGGCTTAAAGAGTAATGGTTGGTCATATTCATCAGTAATTGATACAAAGACACTATTTAATAATGGCCATGCCGCCTTGATTTCTTTTGATTTTGCAAGACATAACAAAGAAGGTGATCCTTACTTAAAAAGTAGAATTTTTTATATGCTTACAGTTGAAGAAGATAGATGGATTTTAAACGGAGGATATACTCCAAGTCCTATTCCAATGGGAAATTAATCTATATATATATTCGTATAATATATATTATGTTAAATGAACCAAATTAATTTGGAATACCTATTGCTACTGGCCTGATAGGTGAAGCCGCACTACCTTCAGTTTTTAAAGGTAATATCATTACACAGGAAAGATTAACGTTATCTTTAGCTAAATCCTTTAAATTAAAGTTTTCTAAAGTGTGAACTCCAGATTCAGTTAAAAAATAATGATGGGCTGGATTGGCTATACCGGGTGGATTCTGTGCCCTCTCAGGCCCATATTCATCTTCATCTGCAAATGTATCAACTCCCCACGTATCTAAACCAACACCAACTACTTTCTTCTCGGATAAATATTTAACTAAGTTATATGAAACTCCTGGAGCCTTTTGGTAATAGACCTTAAGAATGTCTGGATCTTGATAATTATCACTCCACCCAGTATTAATTAAAACTACATCTCCAGGAAGGATTCCCCTATCCTTAAGATTTGTTTTTTTTAATGTACGTTCAATGTGCTCTATTGTTACATATTCTCCAGCTTTCATAGCCTTGCCATTAAATATATGTTTTCTAACATCTAAAAAAACTGCTGTAGTTACAATAGGTGGAACAGTCTCAATTCCTAATTTTTTTAACGGTGATTCTGGTGTTGGCTTAACTTCTTTGCCAGTAAAATCATTAAAATATTTTAGAGTTGAAAGATCAGCCTCACCCTCTCCTTCCCACACCTCTTCAGTATGTCCAAAATGTCCTAAAGCATCCATTTGAGTTCCCTGATTTCCATCGTTAACATTTTCATTAAGAACATCCATAGTAAAGACTTGCCTAGAACCAGCCCAAGGTATTTCTGGTAAAAACTTAGGTTTATATTCACCTGCAAATGGAGACAGTGGCATAGATGATGTTCTGTTATAAGAAAGTTCGTAAACTTTTGCATTTGATTTACTCATCTCTTTAGCACATCTTAGATAAGTTTCATTTCCTAAAAGCTTAGTCATCCCTCTTTGATCTTCATATTCTGAAAAAACATTAAGAGAAAAAATAATATAAAAAAAGAAAGATATTTTTATATATTTATTCATATAGATGCCCATTAATAAATTATAGAAGAAGAAACTTTTATATCTGATTCTTCCCATAAGTTTTCAAACATATTTAGAGATTTTTCAGAATTTAAGCTGTCGCCAATTTTCTCATAAGCTTTATGCAGTCCATAATATGACCAGCCATTCTTTGGATAATCTTCCAAATCTTCTTTAAATGTCTTTATGGCTTCGTAAGGTTTTTCCGATTGTAATAAAACGTGACCTAGTGTTTGTCTTGTTGGGTAGTACCAAAAAGGAGGTTCTGTGTATGGCAGGTTGTCCTGAAGCAAAACAGCTTTTTCAAAATTATTTATCGCAGATAAATAATCTTTCTGATACATACTTATTGAACCTATAGCTAAATTATTTGCAATTTCTATCAATTGTTTAGTTGGATGTCCGGCTTTTACCATTTCTTTAACTTCTGAAGAATCTAAAAACGAAGTAATTGATATTTGGTGTTTCTTTGCTTTTTCTATATCTCCAGTTGCAGCATAAGCAACAGATTTAGCATAATGAAAAATGCTTCTAGAGTACTTAAAATCTTCGATGGGTTCATCATAATCAAGAATCTCTTGCCATTTACCAAATCTAACATAAGAAAGAAGAGGTGGCGTATGAAAAAATTCTAAAAAAGGAACTGATCTAATCTGTTCTTCAGAAACATAGTTTGATACTTTCAAAGCTGATTCTATTGATAACTCACTTTTGCCCTCCATAGTTGATGCAGCCCACAAAAAGTGAATATTATGAGGATAATATAATGCAGGATAAAAACCCTGAGCATTACATTGAGCTATGTACTCTTCATCTACTTTTGCAGCTTCAATATTAGCTTGTGATGCATCTTTATATCTACCTACTCTCCAATATATATGAGAAGGCATATGAACTAAATGCCCTGCTCCGGGGACCAATTTACCTAGTCTATCTGCTGCAGCTTCAGCTCGCCCAGGATCACTAGAGGCTTCCACTGCGTGGATATATAAATGAATTGCCAAAGGATGATTTTCATCTAGTTCAAGAACTCTTTCTATGGTTGAAATTACTTTCACAGTGTCAGGTTTTGGATTTCCATCTTCTGCCCAATAATTCCAAGGCATCGTAATCATAAGAGCTTCGGCATATAAAGAAGCTGCGTCATTGTCATTAGGATATTTCTTATATAAATCCTCCATTGATTTAGCATAATTTAAATCTAAATCTATTCTTGAGGTCTCCGGGTTACCGTTGTATCTAGTTTTCAAAGCTTCTATAAAATCTCTTTCCCTTAAAGATGCATTTTCTTTAAGACTTTCGGCAATTTTAAAAGCCTTAAGTGCCTCTATTCTATTTTCAGAAGACATTACTGCTTTTCCATCGCTTGTGACATTGATATTGGGACCTCTAGCTAAAGCTTCTCCCCAAAAACAAATTGCACAATTAGGATCTAATGTTTGTGCAGCTTTAAAACTTCTTACTGATTCTGCATGATTAAAAGCAAATGCCATAATCAAGCCTTGATCGAAATACTCTTGAACACCTTCTATATCTGAAGAAATTTTAAATGAATGATTGCCTAGTCCATTCAGCAAAGGTGCATTGGCTTTTTTTACTATTTCATCTACATTAATTTTAGATTGATTATCTGAACAAGATAATAAAATTAAAATTGTTAAAAAAAATAAAGTTTTGTTCATTTCTACTCTCCTTAGAAGTAATAATTAATATATCAAAAAAGATAAGTATTTTATGAAAATTATTAAAATTTTAATCTTAGTTTTATTATAAATTTATCAAGTGTTTCATTTGTCCAGGCATCTGAATATATATCTTGAAAATCATCTTGCTGATTAAAAGATTTTGTTAGCTTTCCTCCTCTTGTATAAACAACATAAAGATTCGAAAGAGGTGCAAATTCATATTTATATCTAATTTGGAAAGCAGTTTCTGAAAGTTGAAAGGGATTAATGTTATCTGGACTTGAATTCATATATCCGTTTGAATTAACTCTGTACGATCGAGGATTTTTTCCTTTGATTCCATAAATTTTGCCTTTAATTCTAAATTCTTGATTGTTTCCTCTAAACAAATCTAAACTCAAGCTAGATGAAAGTTGCTCTTTATCATAATAGCCAAAAAGGTTATCTTCTCTCCAAATGCTCCAATTAGACTTAGTTTCATACTCGAACCACTCTATATTTAATTGAATGGAATTTGAAGGTTTTATGGTATTAGAATATTTTAATGAAAATGTTTCATTTCTTAAATCTAAGTTTTCTTCTTGTGTTTCATAACCAAATGTTCCGTAGGCTATGGTATATGCGGATTGAATCTTAGATATTCTTGGAGATTTATAATATGCATACAAGTATGCGCCTGGAAGATTTTCTATAAATGGAGAAGAAGCGTTTTTCCTGGTTTCTTCAAAATCTAATCCTCCAATAAAATTACAATAACAAGCAAACTTTAATGATGAACTATCTTTGTACTGAAGTTCATAAAAAATATCAAAATCAATTCCTCCGCTATAATTGCCTTTGTCAGATCTATCATGAGAAATATTAAACTCAAGTAATGTTTGAGAGATTAATGAATTTTTTTGTTTAGGCGTTTTTTCTATATCAAAATTAACGCCGATAGAAATATTATCGTACTTTTTAATATAGCCCATGTCATTTATATCAAAATCTCTGTCATGATAGTTAATGAAGTAATAAGAAGAAAACTCTTTACTTGGTCTATCGGAATAAGCGATACGGAAACCATAACCGTTATTTTTTTGACCTTTTTCTTTAATATTGGTCTGACTTATCCACCCAAATAACCTAGAAGAGTCCGAAGGCTTATAATCAAAATCAAATGTATTGACCAAAGATTTTCTATCAATAGAAGGTCTATTCACAGAAGTAATTAAGTATCCTATTGTTCCTTTATTGGAGCTTAAATTTTTTTTTAACCTTCCAGCTAAAAAATCTCTTCCTTTAGAAAATAAAGAATTATCTTCAAATGATGAAAAAAAGCCATATTCATTTATTTTTTGTTTTTTTGTATACCTTAAGGCTAAATTAATATCAGTTGAATCATATTGATAGCCACTACATTCTCCCCTGCGGCTTTCTTTTAAGTCTGAACATTTATCTGGAATAGCTCCAATCCTTCTCGTATTAATAAACCTTAGGTCTTGCCCAAGTACTTCAAATAAAGATTGATTCTCAGTAAAAAAAGGCCTTTTATCAGGATAAAAAGTTTCATTAGCTGAAAAATTTACTATTACATCGTCACTTTCAACTTGGCCAAAATCTGGATTTAATGATAAATCTAATTTTGACTGTGAATCAATATCCCAAAAAATTTCCCCTCCAAAATTTATTTTTCTATTGTTTTCGATAAAATTATTTATTCCACTAATGTAGGGAAAAAACTCTATAGATTTCTTGCTCGTATTTGTTTGATAGTTTTTTAAATAAATAGATTTAAATTTTGATAAAAATGGTAAACGCATAGGCCAAAGACCTGAAGAATCATAATATTCTGCATCTTTATGAACTTTTCTAGCTACGGTAATATTTATCCTTCTTTTATCAGATGATTCTAAAGGCATCGGAGCGACTCCCCAAGGAATAAAATATTCCGCAAACCATGCATCAGACATTTGAGAAGTTTTTGCAAACCAGACACCATCCCAATTTTCAGATATTTCATTTTCATTTGTTACTATTGCATCTCTTAAGGAACCCCCTAATGAAACAGTGAATTCATAGCCCACATTTCCCTTTCCCTCAAAATCTATCATCAAAAATATTCGATCTGCATCAGCAAAGAAAAAATCTCTTTGATGTTTTTGGAGAGATTGTTCAGAAACTGGTTGTTTATTAATTACACCAAAATAAATCCCATCTTTGGTAGAAAAATACTTGACTATCGTTTCGTATTTAGAATTTTGAAGGGTATTAGGAGAAACAGTCACAAAATCTTTAAACTGCTTTGCATTTATCCATTCTTTTTCAGACAAATTTCCATCAATTACTATTGAAGAAAGAAAGGAGCTGTAAAGAATACAAATAAAGAAAAAATAATTTAAATATTTAATCATGAGGTATGATTTATTTAATTATTTAATTGCTCCAAAGATTTTAGCCCTATATATAACTTCAGCATATTTACTGCAATTAAAATCTTTTATTTTTATCCAATCAGAGAGCATAGATTTTTGCTCGATGCTATGTGATCCAACCATAAAGGCATAGCAAGCTTGGAATTCAGACATTTCTTTAAAAGTTATAATAATTTTATTATTTTCAGCTATGCCTTGAAATGAAATAAAAAAAATACCAAATAAAATAATTAATTTTTTCATGAATATTAAGATTGGTTAAGTTTTTTTTCGGTCCTATAAAAAAAGAAAAAGGATAATGTAGCCAGAGCGCAGATTATATGCCAAAGAGCATGGGGTTGAATAATTGAGTCTGGGTAACACCATTCAGAATCAGGGTTAATCATCATATTTCCTTGAAGCCATATTGTGAAAGCCAAAATATAGAAAAAACAACCCGCAAAGAACCAAGGATTATATTTTCTTTTGCTCTCAGGTTTCTGAGTTGCTATTAATCCAGGAAGCCAAAAGAAAAGAGTCCACCAAAACTCTTGAATATTTAAGGCTACATCATAAGGTGAAGTACCAAATATCCATAAAACGAAATAACCTACAAATCCTGAATAAAATCTCATTGAATTAGAGTAAAAATTATATAAAAACTCAGAAATTACCCATAAACCAATTGAAACTCCAAATAAGCTGAATCCGATTCCCAGTTCTGAACCATAAAACCAACTAAAAAAAGAAAACAAAAATAAAATTATAAAATAAGCTTTTAAAAATTGATTCTCTGACCATCCATTTAAAATTTTAAAATTTAAAAGCCAAGGAATAATAATATATGCGACCATACTGACATTATCAATCCAAGCCCCCCAAACCGTATGAGTTCCATGCATCATCAAAGAACCTGGACCTAAAAAGATGGATGCAGAAGCATATAGAGTAGAAATAGAAGTAAGCCCAATAAAAAAGTTTTGGCCTGTAACCTCTTCTCTAGAAAGAATCCAAACCATAAAAATTCCACAAAGAATAAAACCAATGTTGCTTAAAGCGTTTGATGGTTCCCTAAAATACCCTGAACTTATTCTTTCACACCACCTAGAACTTTCACCAATTTTATAGCCCTCTTCAACTGATAGCATGATGCCTAAATAAGCAAATAAGAAATAGAGAAGAAAAAAGGCTAAAACCGATGAAATAGCAATTATAAGAGCGTAGTTTTTTAGCATATTGTTAAAAGTTAGGTTCAAAAAAAGAATAATTTCTAAATGTATTTAATTTAAATTTTAATAATATGATTATTCTTTAAAGACAAAGCTTAAATATATTTACCCCTATTAATATATTATTTAATTATGATTTATATTCTTTCGGCAGTCATATTTTTTTTAACTTTTGTATTTAGTTATAAATTTTTTATCTCTCTAAAGAATGTGTACTTAAATTCAATTAAGGATGAAAACCTATACATGGCATTTGGATTTATTGCTTTAATTCTTACTTCAGCATTATCTTTATCAACATCAGCCTTTTTTTTATATATATTTAATTCATGAATAAAACTCCAACTCCAAAAAAAATACCAAAAGAATTAGTGACTCATGGTGATACAAGAATTGATAACTATTATTGGTTAAGAGATGATTCACGAGTTGATAAAGAGGTCATTTCTTATCTTGAAAGAGAAAATAAATATACAGAAGATTGGTTTTCCAAAAGAAAAGATTATAAAACTGAAATTTTTAATGAGATGGTTAATAAAATTCCCGATAAAGAAATTTCATTAAAAGTTAAAAAAGATGATTTTTATTATTTTTCCGAAATATTTTCAAATGAGCAATATAGTCGATACTACAGAGAACAAAAGAATGACAAAAAAGAACTTTTATTAGACCTTAATGTCTTGTCAAAAGATAAAGAATATTTTTCTATATCCGGAATTTCACCCTCTCCTGATCATACTTTGATTGCATATGGAGAGGATTTGTCCGGTAGAAGAGAATTCAATCTAAAGATAAAAGACCTATCTTCAAATAAAATAATAGATGAAAACGTATTTAACAGCTCAGGAAATGTAGTTTGGGATAACTCAAGCAAATTCATCTTCTATACTAAAAAAGATCCACAAACTCTTATAACCAATAAAGTCTTCAAACATAAATTAGGAGATAAACAAGAAAACGATTTATTGGTTTATGAAGAAAAAGATCCTGAATTCAATCTTGGTATTTCTAAATCTAGACTAAAGAAATATCTTTTTATAAATATTAGTAAAACAGAATCATCTGAAACCTGGATTTTAGATTTAGCAAAAAATAATTCAAAACCAATATGTTTTTTAAAAAGACAAGAAAATCATTTATACGGCGTTACAGAAAATGACGATTGTTTTTACGTAATTACTAATATTGATAATTGTAAAAATTTTAAACTCATAAAAACTGACTTGAATCTTCCTTCCGATTTATCTAATTGGGAGACTATCATAAAACATTCAGAAGAATCTTATATAGAAGGATTAGACACATTTAAAGGATATTTTTATTTAGAAGTAAGAGAAGATGGCTTGCCAAAAATAAAAAAGATAAAGAAGGATGACTTTTCGGTTGAATACATCAAATTTGATGATCCTGCCTATAGCTCTTATCTTGCAAGCATAGGAGACTATTCTTCTAAAGAAGTTTTTTACGGTTACTCAAGTCCAAACTGTCAAAGTACCGTTTTTAAAGAAAATCATAAAAATGGAAAACGTGAAAAAGTTTGGACACAAGATTTAAAAAATTTTGATTCTTCTTTCTATGAATCTGAAAGACTTAAAATAAAAGTCAGAGACAATAAAAGAGTACCAGTGTCATTTGTATACAAAAAAGGTATCAAACTAAAAGACTCCCCTCTTTTAATGTATGGATATGGATCGTACGGAGCAATCATAGATGCATCTTTCAAGTCCTCCATTCTTCCTTTACTAGACAGAGGATTTATTTTTGCAATAGCTCATATTAGAGGGGGTTCTGAAATGGGTCGCCAATGGTATGAAGACGGCAAAATGCTAAAAAAAATGAATACTTTCTATGACTTTATTGATGTAACTAAAGGGCTATTAGATTTAGGCTTTGGAAACAAAGAAAAAGTATTTGCAAAAGGAGGAAGTGCAGGAGGACTTTTAATGGGCGCAATTATTAATTTGGAGCCAGAATTATATAAGGGCATTATTTCAGCGGTTCCTTTTGTTGATGTTCTTACAACTATGTTGGATGAATCGATTCCTTTAACAACATTCGAATATAAAGAGTGGGGTAATCCAAATATTAAGAAAGAATACGATTATATAAAACAGTATTCACCCTATGACAATTTAAAGCCCTCTAAATACCCTTCTGTTTTGGTAACTTCTAGTCTGCATGATTCTCAGGTTCAGTATTTTGAACCAGCTAAATATGTTCCTAAATTGAGAGAAAACAGCACTTCTGATAATCCTATTCTTTTGAAAATGAATTTAATTGGCGGGCATTCGGGTAAAAGCGGAAGATTGAACTCTTTGGAAGAAAGCTCTTTAGATGACGCCTTTTTACTGAATTTATTAGAGGAGTAATTTAAAAAAATTTACTTTAAATAGTCTTTTAAAAGAAATTTCATCTCTTTCCTTAAAAGAAACATTCCTAATAAATTCGGTAATGTAGAAGCTGCGACCGTTATCAATGCAAAGTTCCAAATAACCTCAGTGTCTATTAATCCGCTTCCAGCTATAAACATTGCAAGTAAATATAAAATTCTATAAAAAATAAGCGCTTGTTCACCAAATAAGTACAAAGTACATCTGTCTCCGTAATAAGACCATGTAATCATTGTGGAGAAAGCAAATAACAGCAACCCAATTGAAACAATAAATTCACCGTAATTACCAAAAAATCCTTTATTAAAAGCTTTGCTTGTTAAAACTGCAGATTTTACCAAGGACTCCCCTATCACGTTGATTCCTTGTGAAATCAAAAGTCCATTCTCAATTTTTATAATCCCTGAGAATAATTTTTCATCTTTAAAGAAAAAGACATTTTCTGCAATGGATCTATTGTGAAAAACTGTGTTTGACTCCTTTAGAATGCCATTTTCGATTAAAATTTCTCCTGAAAAACAATCACCTCCATTGTCTCTGCACTCTGTGTAAGAATTAATTTGGTTCGATATATCTTGTTGTGATTCAGACTGTCCTAAAAAATATAGCGAAGTTCGCTCAAAATCATTTTCATATTTTTCCGTCCATACTCCAGAGGCGAGAATTACAAGCCCAGTTAATGTACATATTATAAGAGTATCAATAAACGGTTCTAAAATTGATACAAAACCCTCTTCTACAGAATGTTTTGTATTAGATGTTGCGTGAGCAATTGGCGAAGAGCCTTGACCAGCTTCATTGGAATATAATCCTCTAGCAACTCCATAAGTAAAAGCAGTGGCAAATGAAGCGCCTAAAAATCCGCCCGCAATTGCACTGCCATTGAACACATCATGAATTATTATGTAAAACGAAGGCAATATATTTGAGTAATTAAAAATAAGGACGCTCAAAGATCCAATAACATATATAAATGCCATTGTTGGGACAATAGAACCTGCGAAACTTGCAATTCTGTTTATACCTCCAATGATAACTAGCCCTACCAAAATTGTAATTACTAAAGAGGATATTATTGGGTTCAAACCAAAACTTGAATTCAATGTACTCGAAATATTATCTATTTGGGGCATATTGCCTGAACCAAAAGTTGAAACCAAAAGACAAAAAGAAAAAACTACACCAAGCCACTTCATATTGAGGCCATTTTCCATGTAAATCATTGGTCCACCTGATACTGAACCAGAATTATCAAGTTTTCTATATTTATGCGACAAGGTAACTTCTACAAACTTCGTAGTCATTCCTAAAAAAGCTGTAACCCACATCCAAAACAATGCTGCTGGTCCACCTATAAAAATAGCCATTGCAACTCCGCCTATATTTCCAGTACCTACAGTACCGGAAAGAGCTGTGCTTAATGCTTGAAACGGACTGGTGTAACCGTCAGATCCTGAAAAACCTCCTTTGGAAATTATGCTCCATCCATTTTTAAAATTTCTTATCTGAGGAAATCCCAAATAAAATGTGAAAAAAATTCCTGTAGCTAATAAAGTGAGAGGAAACCATGGCGCACTGCCAAAATAACTATCTATAAATAAAATATATTTATTAAGTTGATCCACTAGTTAACTTTCTTCAAGGATCTTTGCAGAAAACTCTGTATAACCACCTATCAAGGTTCCATCCATTGTAATTTGAGGAAACGTTCTTGCTGAAGGAAATTTTTTGAATAATTCTTCTCTAGTAAAGTCTACGTCCAGCATATATTTCTTGAAATCTAAATTTTTTTGTACACATAGATTTTCGGCCTTATCACAAAACGGACAATTGGGTTTTGACCAGATTTCTATCATTGTTTGCTCCTTTAATTAAATATAATATTAGATATGACCATAGCTCCACTTTTAGAAGGATTCAAGTCCTACTTTGATACTTTTAGTAAATTCACGATTTCTACTTTACCTTTGTTTATTTTACTCGGATTGCTAGCCTCTTCTGGAGATATATATTTAAACAGCGAAACGTTCTTTACTTGGGGAATTTTACTTTTTATTTTTACCAATCTTTTTTTAACGCCTTTTGTAACTTCATTTTGTATATTGATGGTAAATGATCTTCGAGAAAATCGCTTGAAAGAATCAATTGGTTACTACATTGTTTCTTTTCAGCTTGTCTTAAGGGTTTTATTACTTACTTTAATTAATGGTTTAGTAATCATTGGAGGGTTATTGCTTTTTATCTTTCCAGGAGTTTATTTGGCTTCTCGCCTTCTTTTAAGCCCTTATTTTCTGATATTAGAGGGAAAAGGCATTTTGGAATCATTGGATTTATCTTGGCAAACTACTAAAACCAATCAAAGAAATTATATTTTATATTTAATTTATTATTGGGCAGCATTAATATTTATAACTTTTTTTACACTTTCTATCATTTCTGCTTTTGCAATGAGTTCAGAACCTAATACAAATTTATTTTTTACTAATAGCATTGCAAATGCCTTTTTATCTTACGTTCAATTAGTTTTAATTAGTTATCCTTTGCTTTTTGTCTATAAAAGTTCTAAAACATCATAACCAATCTTGCCCACATCCATAACATTACAATATTACTAGCAAGCCAAACAAGCGCTCTTAATCCAAAATTTGAATTTGATAAAATATGATAGAGAGAGTGAATTATTCTTAAAACAACATAAGAGTTTGCTAACAAAATAAAATACCCATCAACTTTCCCTGTTATATAAATAGAAATACATACAGCATAAAAAAGTACAGTGTATTCAAATAAATTAGTATGGTTTCTATCTAATCGTTTAATAAAATCACTCGAATTGCTTGGTAGAGGAATACCAAACATTTCTTCTGGTGTATGTTCATTATTACTTACTGCACGGCTTCTAACGACTGATTGAACTATCAAGACTGAGAAAGTAAAAATAGCCAAATAAAAAATTGGTAACAAAATATCTGTATTCATAATTTCCCCAATATCAAAAAGATGTTACAAGTCTAATCCAAATCCATACTAAGATAATCCAACTAGGCACAAAAAAAATTGCTCTTAAAGGAAGAACAGAAATAAAGTTATTTAAAAAAATATGGTAAATAGAATGAATCACTCTAAAACCAACAAACCAATAGGCTAACAAAATAAAATAATCATCTACTTTTCCAGTTATATAAATAACCACACAAGCTATATAAAAGAAAACAGGAAATTCAAATAAATTGGCTAAATTCCTTTCGGATTGTCTTATTAAATTACTGGCGGACCCCGGTGTAGGGATTTTCATCAAATCTTCAGCTTTATGTTGCTTATAGATAGCAACATCCATTATACGAATCACCGTATAAAATAAAAAAACTAATGAAGTTAAACCTAACATGTAAAAAATAGGTATAAAAATATCTGTACTCATAAATCTCTCCTTTGTTAGAAATATTTTACATAAAAGAAAGTTTTCTGTCGGTATTTTATGAAAACGATTCTCATTGTTATCTTAATTCTCATCGACCGTTTTTAAAAAAAATTGACATATAATTTTGCTATGGAATTAAAAAAATTAAACGAAAAAAAAGTTTGTGATGTTTTGAACGAAATTATGGAATGCGAATTAGCTGGTGTAGTGCGATATACTCATTCTTCACTCATGGTAACTGGGCCACACAGAATACCTATAGTTGAATTTCTTCAAGAACAAGCTAATGAGTCTCTTCTTCATGCTCAAAAAGCTGGAGATTTTTTAACTGGACTTGATGGCCACCCTACTCAAAAAATTGCAAAGATAGTTGAGACAAACAATCACACTATCAAAGATATTTTAGAAGAAAGCTTAGAGCATGAGCTTCTGGCTTTAAGCTTGTACAAAAAGTTACTGAAAATTGTTGCTGATGCTTCTATATATTTAGAAGAATATACAAGAACCCTAATTGGCGAAGAAGAGCAACATCAACTTGAATTAAGAAAAATGTTAAAAGATTTTAGCTAACTAAAAATTTCTTTTAAAACAATCGACTTCAATTCTAAAATCTTCCGTTATTCCATCTAAAGATTTTGTTAAATTTTTTGATTTCGGGCCCATTACCTGAAAAGATTGCATTTCCATTAATTTAAAAAAGTTTCTTGATATAGGCCCTTCAAAAAGTCTACTACATGTTTTTCAGCCGCATTACTGTCTTTATAGTACTCAGTCAGAGAGATTTTCTTTTTATCTTCAGAAATATGATATTCATAAAACTTTGTTCCTAGTTATATTTTTTTAATAAAAAACACCATTTCTTCTATTAATTTTTCTACTTTTTGAGGTTCATTGGTTATAATCTTCAAATCAAGATAAAACTTGATTGATTCATCGCCTTTAGAGTTCCAAATTCCAAAATCTCTAAAGACATAAGGTGAAACAAAAACTATCATTAATAAGGTTTTTTTCATGATTGGCCTCTTTGAGTAAAAAATTAATTTACAATTAGCCTATAAAATTCCTATAAAAATGGTACTTTTAAAATTATCCTTTGAAAATATTTTTAAGCTTGTTGCATTATTATATTCATTTATAGCTGGTCTAATTATTTTCCTGACAGTATTTTTAAGAGAGAAAAACTTTATAAAAGATTTTAAATCTATAGATATTGATGGGATAAAGTTTAAAAAAAAGACTGTCCTTATTGAAGATTACGAACATCAATATACCTTGTGCGGAAACTTAAGCGCCAAGGATAATGAAACATTGATTATGATGGGAGGTATTCCTTCCGACCCCAGTGAATCGATGTTTTGGATGGCGTCAGAAATAATTAAAATGAACTCTTCATTTAAAATTTTAATTTTACATTTGCCTTTTTATGAGAATTATTCAAAGATTGAGCCAAAGGATGATACTGCAAAATTTAATACTTTGAACCTTCCATTCAATAGAGAGAGCTCAAATGAAAATGTTAAGATTGATCCAAAATTTAGTCACTGCAATCAATCCAAGGTAGTTGAGAAGATATTAAAAAAACTTGAGATTTTTCAAGCACACTTTATAGGTCATGACAGAGGCGTAATTGTATTTGAACATTTAATGATTCGAAATAATGACTTATTTCTAAGCCTTTCAAGGGGTGCTCAAATTTGGGATCATTACGAAGATGAATGGTCTAAATTGGCACCTTCCATTTGCGTGGGTCCACCTCATAGATTTATGACAAAGCCATGGCAATTAAAACTTTTGTTTAATTTGATAACATTTTTTGAATTTCCATTTGCAATAAGATCTGAAGGTTTTTTAAATAAATGTAAAAATGCAAAAAAAGGGTCAGAGCTTTTTAACAGATTTACGCACTTAACCTTCAGAACCAATATGCCGTCTAAGAGTTTTTTATTAAAATTCAAACAAACCATGTATCAAACGGATTCGTTATTAGAGATAAATAATAGAAAAAGATTACCTAACAATATAAAAATTATGCAATTTCAAGGAGAAGACGAATTTAAATTAAATTCTAAAAATAAGTTAACTTCAGATCAGCCTTATTTTGGTAAATATAATTTATTCAAAAATGAAATCGAAGATATTTATCCAAACTGTGAATATCAAGTTCCCAATAAAATCCAAAATCAGTTTATTGATTCCAAGAATGGTTATAAAAAAGTTACTCTTTTGCCTTCTGCGAGAATGAGTTTTTTTGCTTTAATACCTGATTCAGCACATTTCAATGTAATTGAGAATCCTAAAGGTTGTGCTTCTGCAGTTAATGATTTTATTTCAGAATGTAATTTAGAAAAAATATGAGTAACGATTTAGAAAAATGGTTAAATAAAAAAGAATCTTCTAAAGAGTTAATAACGGATTCCTTAATTCAAAAATTTGAAGCCTGTTTATCGGCAGACATGGATTTATCAAATTTATTAGGTCTTCATTGGTGCCTAGCTCAACCTATAGAATCTGATATTAATTTAAGTGAAGACGGACACATAAAAAAAGGTAATTTTATGCCGCCAATTCCTTTAGAACAAAGAATGTGGGCATCAAGTTCTATTAACTTTTATAAAAATCTTTCATCCTTAAATGAAATTAAAAGAGTTTCAGAGATAAAAAAGATAGAGACAAAACATAGTCAGAAATCAGGTGAACTATGCTTTTTAGAAATTCAGCATGAGTATTACGAAAAAGATACTTTACTAATAAAGGAAAACCAATCTCTTGTCTATAAGAATTTTTCTTCTAATAAATATAATGGTCCTTTAAATACCCTTGATGATAAAAAATTAATTAAAAGAGTTGTTCCCGATAATAAAATGTTATTTAGGTTTTCTGCCGTAACTTTTAATTCTCATAGAATTCATTACGATAAGGACTATGCTACAGAAAACGAAAGTTATCCAAATTTAGTTGTTCAAGGTCCTTTAATTGCCTGTCTTGCTATGAATCTAATTCAAACAAATAATTTAAAACATCGTTTAAAAGAATTTAAATTCAAAAATGTATCACCTGCTTTTGTAAATGAATCTTTAAATATTTATGAAGATGAAGGTGAAGTGATAGTTTCGAACGACAAAAATCAGATCTTAATGAATGGAAGTTATAAGTTTTAAAATGGCGCGCCCGGAAGGATTCGAACCTCCGACACCGTAGTTCGTAGCCACGTGCTCTATCCAACTGAGCTACGGGCGCTTGCGAACTATTCTACAGAATCTAAGTTATTTTTTTATGAATTTCTTCCCTATGCACGACAATCGAATCAGGCGCATCAATTCCTAATCTAACTTGGTTTCCCTTCAATTCTAGAACAGTTATTTTGATATCATCTCCAATAACTAGCGATTGATGTTGTTTTCTACTTAAAACTAACAAATTTAATCTCCCCAACAGATAACTTATCAATTATACGACAAGAAGTACACTTTCTTATTTTATTATCTATTAATCAGGATCCAAACCATATGGAGGTGGAGAAGAATATTCTTTATCAAGTAGGTAGGTTTTTGTACGCAACATGTCTGCAAGTTCATCATTAGATAGGTCTTCGCCTATTTCAGAGTATTTAAAACTATCGCCAACAAAAACTTCAACTTCAGTGTTTATTCTTCTCTTAATTTCGAAAAATAGTAAAGAAGACCTAAGCACTAAGCTGATGTGACTAAATATCTGAAATGCTAAAGAATTAGTACCTGGGAAATTTATTGGAATTATTTTTGGGTCTGTCTGTTTTATGAGTCTTGAAGTGAATTTTTTCCATTCGCAATCAAAAGCTTTAGCTTTTTTTTGATAAAATTTAAGAGTTGTAGATACTGTTCCGGAGGGAAAAATAATTATACAGCCCCCTTTTGATATATGCTTTCTTGCTTTCTTTCTGGTCTCTAAATTTGTCAGCAGTGCTTTTTTATCTCCTGTAAAGTCAATCGGTAATAAATTTCCTTTAGTTTCTGGGGCCCTTAAAAGTAAAGAGTGGACCAATAGTTTAAAATCATTGCGTTTTTGACTCACAAGCCAACTTAAAACTAATCCATCTAATACGCCAAATGGATGATTGGCAACAACAATAGCTGGTCCTGTTGAAGGAATTTTTTCTAAATCAAAATTACTGATACTTATTTTTAATTTGAGTAAATCAACACAACCGTCCCAAAAGCTTTTCCAAAGGTTAGGGTTTTCTTGATATCTTCGATAAAGCTTAAAAAGCTTTGGCTGACCGGTTAGAAATTCAATTGACCTGATTAATATTTTTTTTAATATTGGATCTTCTGGATCGGCGTAACTAAAATATTTTGAATCTATATAGTCCATATTTTTACTGGCGGAGAGAAAGGGATTCGAACCCTTGAAGGAGTTTCCCCCTTACCCGCTTTCCAAGCGAGCGCATTCGACCACTCTGCCATCTCTCCAATTATGACAAACATATTAGTCTCTTATACCTATACCTTTTTTTAAGATATATAAACTTACTGTGTAGAAAATTATAATAAAAAAAGAGATCATTAATATGGCGAAATTAACATTAATATCTGAAACACCCAACATGCCGTATCTAAAAGCATTAACCATATACAAAACTGGATTTAATTTAGAAATAAATTGCCATGTTTCGGATAAGAGCGTGATTGAATAAAACACTCCTCCCAAATAGATTAAAGGAGTCAATATAAATGTCGGTACAATATTTATATCATCAAAACTATCTGCAAAAACCGCATTTAAAAGTCCGGCTAAAGAAAATAATATTGCCGTTAAAACTATTACCAGCAAAGTTAAGAAAATATTTTCAACGACAATTTCTGTAAAAAATAACGATGTTAACAAAACAAGCATTCCTACAATAATTCCTCTTGCAACACCACCTGCAACGAATCCAATTAAAATTAAGTAAGTGGGCATTGGAGAAACTAATAATTCTTCTAAACTTCTGGAGAATTTGTTGCCATAAAAAGAAGAGACAACATTTGAATAAGAGTTTGTAATTACAGCAAGCATAATTAAGCCTGGTGCCATAAATTGCATATATTCAAAGCCACCCATAAGACCAATTCTACTTCCAATGAAAGTTCCAAAAATTACAAAATATAACATCGTAGTAATGACAGACGGAATCAATGCCTGCTGCCAAATTCTAAAAAAACGTATAATTTCTCTGTAAGTAAGAGTTTTCAGAGATCTCAATTGCTCAATATAATTCATTTTGTATTTGTTAAATTTAAGAACAATTCTTCAAGTCTATTTGTTTCATTTGTCATATTAACAATCTCTATTTTATTTTCTGATAGAAAATTAATGATCTGATTTAGAGAATTATTTTCATCAACATTCACTAGAATTTGATGTTCGTTAACTAAGTTTATGTTCAAGTGCGAGTAATCTAAGTCAGTTGGTATTGCGCACTTTAACTCAAATAAATAATTTTGAATTTCTAGTTCGTTAAGCAAAGATTTCATCGAAGAAGTTTTAATAATCGTACCTTCATCAATAATAGAAATATTTTTACAAAGCTTTTCTGCTTCTTCAAGATAATGTGTTGTTAGGATTATAGTAGTTCCTTTCTCATTAATTTCTTTTAAAAAGTCCCAAAGAGATCTTCTCAATTCAATATCTACTCCTGCAGAAGGTTCGTCTAAAATTAAAAGATCAGGTTTATTGACCAAGGCCTTCGCAACCATCAATCTTCTTTTCATGCCTCCAGATAAATTTCTTCCTTGATCATTTCTTTTATCCCAAAGGCCAAGAGATTTTAAATAATAATTAGTATTTTCTGTAACCTCTTTGGAAGATAATCCGTAATATCCTGCTTGATGAGATAAAACTTGATAAACCGTTTCAAATTGATTGAAATTTACTTCTTGCCCAACAACGCCTAACTTTTTTTTAGCAAGGGAATGATTTTCATCTATGTTTATTCCTAATATTTCAACTAATCCTGAAGTTTTCGTTACGAGAGAACTAATAATTCCTATTGCGGTAGATTTTCCAGCCCCATTTGGGCCCAATAGAGCATAAAAATCACCAGATTCAACTTTCAGTGATATGTTCTTTAGAGCTTCTATCCCGCCAGGATAAGTCTTAGAAAGCCCTTCTATGTTTAAAGCTATGTTAGACAAATTATTTTGTTAAAAAAGACATTCCATCTTCGAGCCCTTTCAGGGTGAGAGGGAACATCTGGTCTTCAATTAGAGATCTTGATAAATCTATAGATGCCGAATAATCCCAATGATCTTCTGGAACAGGATTAAGCCAAATAAGACGTTCGTAATTATTAAAGAATTTCTTCATCCACAAAGAACCTGGTTCTTCGTTCCAATGTTCTATACTGCCTCCAGCATTAGTAATTTCGTATGGAGCCATAGTAGCATCACCAACAAAAATTATTTTGTAATCTGATGAGTACTTATGAAGAATCTCTGTGGTTTCCATCCTTTCGTTATGTCTTCTTCTGTTATCTTTCCAGACAGTCTCGTAAATAAAATTATGAAAGTAAAAATATTCGAGATTTTTAAATTCTGTTTTGCAAGCCGAAAAAAGTTCTTCACAAATCTTAACGTGTGGGTCCATTGAACCGCCAACATCAAACAATACTAATACTTTTACCGCATTAGTTTTTTCAGGGATCATTTTAATATCTAAAAGCCCAGCATTTTTTGCAGTAGACTTAATTGTTCCATCTAGATCAAACTCATCTTCTCTAGATTCTCTTACAAATTTTCTAAGTCTTCTTAAAGCAATTTTGATATTTCTAGTTCCTAATTCGATTGAATCATCTAAATTACGATAATCCCTTTGTTGCCAAACTTTTACCGCTTTATTTTGCTTTCCTTCGCCTCCGACTCTTACTCCTTCTGGATTGACCCCGTCATTACCATAAGGAGATGTTCCAGCTGTACCTACCCATTTGTTGCCGCCTTCGTGTTTGCCCTTTTGTTCTTCAAGTCTTTTTTTAAATTCATCCAAGAGTTTCTCTAGACCGCCCATGGATTTAATATTTTTTAATTCTTCTTCGGTTAAAAACTTTTCAAATTCTTTTCTTAACCATTCGTCGGGAATCATGGCTTGAATGACATCATCTAAAGTTTCTAGACCTTTGAAATAAATATCAAAAGCTCTATCAAACTTATCGTAATGTTTCTCATCTTTAACTAGAATCGATCTGGATAAATAATAAAAATCATTAATGTTTGCAAAAGCAATTTGATGTTCTAAACCTTTAATTAAGTCTAGTAATTCTCTTAAAGTACAAGGAACTCCAGTTTCTTTTAAGGTCTTAAAAAGATTAATAAGCATTTAAGAATTTCCTTCTCTTCTTGTCATAAATGCAAGTCTTTCAAGAAGTTGAACATCTTGTTCGTTTTTAACAAGAGCGCCATAAAGAGGGGGAATTGCTTTAGAAGGATCCCTGTTTTTTAATATTTCATCTGGAAGATCGTCTGCCATTAAAAGTTTAAGCCAATCTACTAACTCTGAAGTGGATGGCTTCTTCTTTAAACCAGGCACTTTTCTAACATCAAAAAATATTTCTAATGCTTCTTTGACTAATTTTTCTTTAACTTTTGGGTGATGGACTTTAATAATTTTTTTCATAGTATCTCTGTCAGGAAAAGCAATATAGTGAAAAAAACATCTTCGCAGAAAAGCATCAGGAAGTTCTTTTTCATTATTACTTGTAATAATTACAATAGGTCTTTTTTTTGCTTTTATAGTTTGTTTAGTTTCATAAACATAAAATTCCATTCTATCTATTTCTTGTAATAAATCATTTGGAAATTCAATATCAGCCTTATCTATTTCATCAATCAGAAGAACCACTCTTTCTTCCGCTTCAAAAGCCTCCCATAGTTTTCCTTTTTGTATGTAATTTGAAATTTCTTTTACTCTTTCATCACCTAATTGAGAATCTCGTAATCTAGTTACTGCATCATATTCATAAAGACCTTGTTGAGCTTTAGTTGTAGACTTAATATTCCATTCAATTAAAGGAACTTTATATGAATCAGCTATTTCTTGAGCCAACATTGTCTTGCCTGTTCCTGGTTCACCTTTTATTAAAAGTGGCTTTTCAAGTTCTACCGCTGCGTTTACAGAAAGACTTAAGTCCTCTGTAGAAATATACGATTTAGTTCCTTTAAATTTCATCTTGATCCTCAGTTAAATAATTTGAAGCTTATATTAACAAAAGAAAGTATTTATTTCTTCATTCTTAACTTTGCCATTTGTTTGGATTGACCTACTAATTTTCCATTAGAATCCCAAATTTCCCTATCCTCCTCCATAAATCCTTTTGTAACAAATTCTGTTTTTGCAGAAACTTTCAAAGGTCCCGACGAAGGAAATCCTCTAATATGAGATGTTAAAGTTATAGTTGGAACCCAACCAACTGAGCCTAATTTATTAAA
>CABZAV010000005.1 GCA_902523885.1 uncultured SAR86 cluster bacterium
GAACGTTCTTTTATTACCTGGCGACGGAGTAGGGCCAGAAGTTTGTAATGAAGCTAACAAAATTATTAAAGCAGTGGCAAATCGCTTTAATCTAGACGTTTTGATTGATAAAGATTTAATCGGAGGAGTATCAATTGATAAAAACAAAACTCCCATAACAGATGAGGTAATTTCCAAAGCTAAGTCCTCTGATGCCATTATATTAGGAGGAGTTGGTGGACCAAAATGGGATAATTTATCTCCTAAGGATAAGCCTGAGAAAGGATTACTGAGATTAAGATCTGACTTAAAATTTTTTGCAAATTTAAGACCATCAATTTGTTTTAGTGAAACGTCAGGTTCTTCAAGTCTCAAAAAAGAAATTATCGAAGGCTTAGATCTGTTAATTGTCAGAGAATTAACCGGCGGGATATATTTTGGGGAACCAAGAGAAAAATCTACTAAATCCGCATTCAATACTATGATTTATTCAAAAGATGAAATAAAAAGAATTTCTGAAGTTGCTTTTGAAAGTGCGATGAAAAGAAATAAGAAGTTATGTTCTGTTGATAAAGCAAATGTATTAGAAGTTTCAGAATTATGGCGAGAAGTCGTTGAAGAAACTTCCTTAAAATATCCTGAAGTAAAACTTGAGCATATGCTGGTGGATAATGCTGCGATGCAATTAGTTAAAGATCCTAAACAATTTGACGTTATTGTCTCTTCGAATTTATTTGGAGATATCTTGTCTGATATAGGGTCAATGTTGACAGGATCAATAGGAATGCTGCCTTCCGCATCTTTGGATCAAAATTCTAAAGGATTGTATGAACCGGTTCATGGAACGGCTCCAGACATTGCAGGCAAAAGTGTGGTGAACCCTATAGCTACAATTTTATCTGTTGCTATGATGTTTAAGTATACTTTTGGATTAAATCAAGTTTCTGCGGAAATAGAATTTGCAGTGAAACAGGCCTTATCGAATGGCTATGCAACACAAGATATAGCTCAATCAGATTCAAAGATTTTATCAACAGAAGAAATGGGATCATTAATATCGGATTATGTTCAATAAAAAATTAGCAATAGTTGGTGCTTCAGGAGCTGTTGGGAGAGTTTTTATTGAGCTTTTGGATGAGATGTATCCTGGTACTAAAGATTTATCTTTGGTTGCAAGTAAAAGATCAGCGGGAAAATCAATGTTCTGCGGCAAACAGGAATTTATAATTCAGGACATAGAAGAATTTGATTTTTCACAAGTAGAAATAGCTTTTTTTTCTGCTGGTGCGGAAACTTCAGAAAAATTTGCTCCCATTGCTGTTTCTAGAGGATGTACTGTGATAGATAATTCATCACATTTTCGAACAGACTTAGACAAACCTTTAATTGTTCCTGAAGTAAATTCTAAAGATTTAAAAAATTTTAAACTTCCTGGAATTATTGCTAATCCAAATTGTTCAACGGCACAATTAGTTGTTGCATTAAAGCCAATTCATGACTTATTTAAAATTGAACGTGTCGATGTCGCTTCGTATCAATCCGTATCTGGAACAGGAAAAAAAGGGATAGATGAATTACTTGAACAAACTGAAAATTTTTTAAATAAGAAGGAAATAAAACCAAGAGTATACGGTGCTCAAATTGCTTTTAATGTAATTCCTGCTGGAGATATTTTGGAAAATAATTATACAAATGAAGAAATGAAAATGAGTTTTGAAACTAATAAAATTTTAGATAAAGACATAAAGCTTTCTGCTACATGCTCAAGGGTTCCTGTTCTATTTGGACATTCTCTTGCTGTTCATGTTGAGACTAAAAAAGAAATAGATCTTAATTTGTTAATAGAAGAGATAAAAAAACAAAAAGGATTAGATATTTTTGATTCTCAAGATTTTACATCTCCAAATGCCATTGACCACGCTGAAGGAAAGGATCCCGTTTCGGTCGGAAGATTAAGGTTAGACTTGTGGAAAAATAACAGAATAAATTTTTGGGTGGTTGCTGATAACTTGCGAAAAGGTGCAGCACTAAATAGCCTCCAGATATTAGATGAACTTATATAAAAATTACAAATTTTATTTATTAGCTCTTTTCCTTGTATATGGAAATTTTATAATTTCGGAAGATATTCGAAAAATAAATACTGATGAATACAATAATCTTTGGTCTATCGGAATAGAACTGAAAGAAATATATACCGAATATTCAGTCTATCAAATAATGATTTCTTTATTGGAGCTAAATGAGGTTTCATTTGAAAATGGAAACGTAAATTTTTTAAAAAAAGGGTTTACTTTGAATCTTCCAGAGGAAAATGATTTAGAAAAACTAGAAGCTTTGAGTTCTATTAGAGAGGTAGCCAGACAAAATTTAGCTGCAAATGTAGGACCAATAGATTTTAGTGTTTTGAGGGATGTATTGGTTTTATCTGAACCAATATTTGGATTTTCAGAAGGGAATGAAGATACTTCTCTAATTCTCGATGAAACTGATTTAGTAAATGCCGAAGAATCTCTATTTAGTTTTAATGAGTCAGACGAGATATTAGAGGAAATTAAGGTTGAAACAGAGCTAGATCAGAATAGTGATCAAGTAAGATTTGTTGATATTCCAAATTTTGAAATTGTTTCTGATGATTTAACAACAATAGAAAAAAACTTAGAAAAAACTCCTGTTAGAGATTTTATGAGAACAGAATTTTATTTACTCTTAGGTTTTATTCTGTTTTTAGTTTTTTTATTGATGTTTAGAATTAGATCAGATGTAGAACAAACTAAAATATTAAAAAAAGATGAAGAACTGAAAAGTGATTTAGATGAAGAATTTGGTGAAATAGGTGATCCAATTGAAGCTAGAATTAATCTAGCTATAACATACATTGAGATGAATCAAAATGATAAAGCCAATGATCTTTTATCTCAAGTTTTGGAGTCAGAAGCGACTGAAAGTCAAAAAGAAAAAGCCCAGAACTTGATAAAAGGTATCTAGTCTATGAAAAGATTTGCAGCTAGTATTGAATACTATGGAACGAACTATAGCGGCTGGCAAAAACAAAAAAAAAATATAGATACTGTTCAAGAGAAAGTTGAAAATGCTTTTTCATCTATTGCAAATGAAAAAATCAAAATAATTTGCTCTGGAAGAACTGATGCTGGCGTCCATGCAATATCGCAAGTTATTCATTTTGATACTAACGCAAAAAGGTCTAAAAAATCCTGGGTTGAAGGTACTAATTCACTTCTTCCTAACGATATTTCAATAAATTGGATCAAAAGTGTAGATAATAAATTTAATGCAAGATTTTCTGCCGTTAATAGAACATACAAATACATAGTTTTTAACAAAACTTCTGGTTCAATAATTCACTCTAATAGAGTAACCCTTGTTAAAGAGAAACTAGACATAGATACCATGGTTAAAGCTTCAAGATTTTTGCTGGGAGAAAAAGATTTTTCTTCTTTTAGAGCATCAGGGTGTCAATCAAAAACCCCCATGCGCAATGTCAGAGAGATAAAAATCACCAAGAAAAAAAATACAATTACTTTTGAGATATCTGCAAATGCATTTTTATTTAATATGGTGAGAATTATAATGGGCACACTAATTAATTTTGGTGCAAATAACCTGGATCCTATGCTTATGAAAGAAATTTTAGACTCTAAAGATAGAAAAGAAGCATCAAAAACTTTAGATTCAAGCGGTTTATATTTTATAGGCCCTGAATATCCTGAAGTCTTTAAGTTGCCAAGACCCCCAATTAAAAGACAGATAGTTCCTTACATTTAAATGAGTATTTTTATAAAAATTTGTGGCGTCACTAATCTTAAAGACGCAAAAGCTAGTTTAAGGAAGGGCTCAGATGCGATTGGATTCATTCAAAGTAAAAAAAGTGAAAGATTTGTAACTTTAGAAACTCTGAAAGATATTAAAAATGGCATTGGTATTAATTTTCTAACCATTCCAGTTTTCGTTAATCCCTCAACAGAGGAAGTGGTAAATTTTTTAAATATTTTTCCTAATAGCATTCTTCAATTTCATGGTGACGAAGAAGAAAAGTTTTGCAAATCATTTAATACACGTTATATAAAAGCCATAAACGTCTCTAATCAGGAGGATTTAATGAATGATATAAATACATATAAGGACTCTTATGCATATTTACTTGATTCAGGCGACTCTCAGAATAGAGGCGGAACTGGAGAAACTTTTGATTGGAAGCTTATACCTAAACTTCTATCTAACAAAATAATAGTTGCTGGTGGTTTGGATTTAAATAATATTAACTTATTGTTAGATACAATTATTCCCTTTGGAGTAGACGTTAGTAGTGGCGTCGAGTCTAAAAAAGGAGTAAAAGATCATTCTAAAATAGATAAGTTCATAAAATTGGTAAAAAAATATGAGTAAAGAAAATTACGATTTTCCCGATAAAGATGGAAGATTTGGAGAGTTCGGAGGCAAATATGTTTCTGAAACTCTCATTTCCGCGTTAGATGAGCTCGAATGTACTTATGAAGAGGTAAAAAAAGATAAATCTTTCCTTGCGGAAGTAAAAAATGATCTTGAAACTTTCGTGGGTAGACCTTCGCCACTTTATTTTGCACAAAGATGGACAGAAAACTTAGGTGGAGCAAAGATTTATTTGAAGCGAGAAGACTTAAATCATACCGGAGCTCATAAAATTAATAATACTGTTGGGCAAGTTCTTTTAGCAAAAAAAATGGGCAAGAAAAGAATTATCGCTGAAACGGGAGCTGGCCAGCATGGTGTAGCAACAGCTGCTGTTGCAGCCAGGCATGGTCTTGAGTGCATTATTTTTATGGGAGATGAAGATATAGAAAGACAGTCTCCAAATGTTTACAGGATGAAGCTGCTAGGAGCAACTGTTTGCTCGGTCAATTCTGGAACAAAAACTCTTAAAGATGCAATGAATGAAGCGATGAGAGACTGGGTAACGAATGTGGATGATACGCATTACATAATTGGAAGTGTTGCTGGCCCTCATCCTTACCCCCAAATAGTTAGAGATTTTAATTCAATAGTTGGAATCGAATTAAAGGATCAGTCTAGGGGTCTTTTTGGAAGATATCCCGACAAAATTATTGCTTGTGTTGGAGGGGGTTCAAACGCTATGGGAATTTTTTATCCATTTTTGAAGGATAATTCTGTTGATTTAATTGGCGTAGAAGCTGGAGGCTCAGGAGTAGATTCGGGCATGCATGCTGCACCATTGAGTGATGGAAGTATTGGAGTTCTACATGGAATGAAAACATATTTGATGCAAGATCAAGAAGGTCAAATTTTATCTACACATTCTGTTTCAGCAGGGTTGGATTATCCAGGAGTAGGACCCGAACATTCTTATTTAAGGGATTCTGGAAGAGTTGTTTACGAAGCTGCAACAGATGAAGAAGCGCTAGACAGTTTTCATGATTTAACAAAAACAGAAGGAATTATGCCTGCTCTCGAAACTGCACACGCTTTAGCATATGCTAAAAAAATTGCACCCGATTTAGATAAAGAAGAAATTTTAGTTGTAAATTTATCTGGCAGAGGGGACAAGGATATGGCTAATGTCGCGAAAGTTGAAGGTCTTACTTTGTGAGCAATATTGAAAAAGTATTTAAAAACTTAAAAAAAGATAACAAAAAAGCCTTGATTACTTACTCAGTTGCAGGCGACCCTGATCTTGAGTCTTCTGAAAAAATAATCAGAAATTTTATCTTGGAAGGTGTAGATATAATTGAAGTGGGAGTTCCTTTTTCCGATCCAATGGCTGAAGGCCCATCAATTCAATTAGGACACGAAAGAGCATTGAAAAATAAGATTTCTCTTTTGGATATCATGCAAATGTGTCTGAAAATTAAAAATGATCACCCTAATACACCGTTGGTTTTAATGGGCTATATGAATAACTTTTTGTCATTGAAAGAAAATCTTTTTGATGAATTAAAAAAAAATAAAATCGACGGCTTGATTATTGTTGATCTGCCTTATGTTGAAAGCAATGAATTTTTAAAAAAATTAAATGATAAAGATATTGATTTAATTAGATTGATATCTCCAACTACAACCAAGGAAAGGATAGATAAAATTCTTGCCTCTTCATCTGGCTATCTTTACTACATATCCTTAAAAGGAGTAACTGGCTCAGAGCTAAAAATATCAGATGAATTAGAAAATAGAGTATTAGAAATAAAAAAACAAACAAAACTTCCTATCGTCGTGGGTTTCGGAATTAAAGATGCTAAGACTGCAAAAAAAATGTCTCTGTGCTCTGACGGAGTTGTGGTTGGAAGCAAGCTAGTTGACGAAATAGGATCTTTTAACCCAAATAAAGAAAATATATTAAATCAAAACTTAACGTCTATAATTAGCGAACTGAAAGAAGGGATATCATAGACATGGCTAAAGGTTGGTTTAATAAAATTTTGCCTTCATTTGTGAGAAGAGACAGCTCAAATGAAAAGAAAAGTCCTGTGCCTCAGGGTTTGTGGCAGAGCTGTCCAAACTGCAAGGAAATAATTTACGGGCCAGATTTGGAATCTAATTTATTCGTTTGTCCAAACTGTGATCACCATATTCGAATAGGTGCAAGACATAGATTAAGTTACTTATTTGATGAAGATTCTTATGAAGAAATTTCTTCTAAATTAGAAGCTAAAGATTGGCTTTCTTTTAAAGATTCAAAAAAATACAAAGACAGACTTTCTGAAGCTCAGTCAAACATTGATGAAAAGGAAGCAATGATTTCAGCTTTAGGAAAAATCAATGGTAAAGAGGTTGTGATATCTGCTTTTGAATTCAGATTTATGGGCGGTTCGATGGGCTCTGTTGTTGGTCAAAAATTTATTGATGCTGCAAATAAAGCTATCGAAATGAAATGTCCATTTATTTGTTTCTCTACTTCAGGAGGAGCAAGAATGCAGGAATCACTTTTTTCTTTGTTCCAGATGGCAAGAACAAGTGCAGTTCTAAATACTCTAAAAGAAAATAAACTGCCATATATATCTGTTTTAACTGATCCAATTTTTGGAGGAGTTGCAGCAAGTTTAGCTATGTTAGGTGATATAAATATTGCTGAACCAAAAGCTCAAGTAGGATTTGCTGGTCCAAGAGTTATTGAAGATACTGTTAGAGTTAAGCTACCAGATGGTTTTCAAAGAAGCGAATTTTTATTAAATCACGGTATGATTGATATGATTGTTCATAGATCAGAGCTTAAAGACAAGTTATCTGGGTTAATTAGTAAACTTCATAAATAGATCATTTTGTCAGTTAATAATTGGTTCAATAAAAAAGTTAAAGAATATAATCAAGAAAAAATAGATCTTTCAATTCTTAAAGATTTAATTTTAGATCTCGAAATCTCTATTCCAAAAAAAATTATCTCAATTGTAGGAACAAATGGAAAAGGCTCAACAGCTAATTTAATCAGTAAAATTTTAAAAGATAATTCTCATTCTGTGGGCCTTTATACATCGCCTCATTTAATAAATTACAACGAAAGAATAGATATAAATGGAATAAATATTAATGATGAAGTTTTAAAAGAATATTTTTCAAAAATTGAAAAAAAAATAAATACAAGAAAATTAAACTTCTATCAAATGCTATCTTTAACAGCGTTTAAATATTTTTCGGATAATAAATTAGATATTTGGGTTTTAGAAGCAGGTCTGGGAGGAAGACTTGATCCTATCAATTGTTTTGATGCAGATTTATCAATCATTACAAACATCTCTTTGGATCATCAGGAAATTTTAGGTAGCGACACAGATTCTATTGGAAAGGAGAAAGCAGGAATCTTGAGAAATAATCAAAAACTTATCTTTGGTGCTAAAAAAATTCCTGAATCCGTTATCAAAATGATAGATTCTTTGAATGTTGATCTCCATAAAATTGACAATCAAGATTTAGAAGAAGACTTTCACATAAATAAAAATGCGGTAAAAATTGCAACAAAAGCAATTGAATTAATTGATCCAAAGATTTCAAAAAAAAATATATTCAATTCAATCAGAAATACTAAAATTTTAGGAAGATGCGATTTAATCAATAATGAGTTCCTAGTTGATGTGGCTCATAATGAAGATGCAATTAAAAATTTAAAAAGTTTTATCAAATCTAGAAGCTTAGATGAAGATGGAATTGCAGCAATATTTCATTGTTCAAAATCAAAAAATCCAATATCTTTAATTTCACCATTAAATAAATTATTTTCAGAATTGAGAATTCCAAAAATTAATAATTTTAGATTGCTAGATGAAGAATATATTGAAGAAACTTTTAACAATCATTTTGAAATAAAAATATCTATTGATGAGACAATTGAAAAAAGTATTAAAGAGATAAAATTATTAAAACCCGAATCTTTGATCTTAATTTTTGGTTCTTTTTACTTAGCTGGAGAGTTTTATAAACTTCCTTTTTATAAAAATGTATAATTGATTCTTTAAAGCATTAATGGACTTCATCCTTTATTTCAATTCTTTTGACTTCATAATTTCTCTTTTCCTTATTACCTTTACAATATTAGGAATTGTTAAAGGTTTTTATCAAGAATTTATTTCAATTGGTATTTGGATTATTTCTATTATCGTAGCTTGGATCTTTAGATATTTTCCTCAAGAATTTATTGAGGGAATAATTTCAGATAGAGAGATGCAAGAAATGTTTTCTTTTCTTCTTATTTTTATAATTGTATTTATTTTTTTTAGGATAATAGGTAAAGCAATAATCAAGGGTATTAATTCAATGCAAAAAAGTGCAATGGATCGTATTCTTGGAAGCTTCATTGGTTTTTCAAAAGGCTTTTTACTTGCAATAACTATTTTTTTGCTCAGTGACGAATATATAATGTCTAAAAGTTGGTGGAAGTCTAGCTACCTAGCAGATAACATCTATGAATCAGCAGAGTTAATAGGCAGTTTCGTTGGTAAAGTTCCTTATAAGGAAATTAAAGAAATACAAGTTGACGAAAAATTATTGGAGAGTAATTAAATATGTGCGGTGTTGTTGGATTAGTATCTAAGAACGAAGTTTCACCATCGCTTTATGAGGCCTTAACGGTTATCCAACATAGAGGTCAGGATGCTGCTGGAATATCAACCTTAGAAGAGGGTAGGCTCCATACGAGAAAACAAATAGGTTTGGTGAGGGATGTTTTTAGAGAAAAGCACATAGACGAATTAAAAGGGCAAATCGGAATTGGCCATGTAAGATACCCAACAGCTGGAGGAGCAAGCAGAGAATACTCTCAGCCACTTTATGTAAATTCTCCCTATGGAATAAGCATTAGCCATAATGGAAATTTAGTAAATACTGAAGAACTCGCCAAAGAATTATACAAAGTCAATTATAGACATCTAAATACTTCATCTGATTCTGAAGTGATTTTAAATGTTTTCGCCCATGAACTTCAGAAAGCGGGATCTTTTAATCCAAGCCCAGACCAAATTTTCACGGCAGTTGAGAAAACTCATCTTAGACTGAAAGGAGCATATTCAGTTTTGTTCATGATAAGTGGAGTGGGTTTAGTTGCCATTAGAGATCCGAAAGGAATAAGGCCATTAATTTTAGGTAAAAAAGACAATGATTTGATTGGATCTGATTACATGATCGCATCTGAAAGTCCAGCACTAAGCGCTTTAGAATTTGAGATTGAGGGAGACTTGAAACCTGGAGAGGCTGTTTTCATAACCCCAGAAGGAGAATTACACAGAAAAGTTTGTCACAACAAACCTTCGAAAAATCCGTGTATTTTTGAGTATGTCTATTTAGCAAGACCAGACGCAGTCATAGATGGAATTTCAGTAATGAGATCTAGACTAAGAATGGGACAAAAGCTTGGAAAAAAAATTCTAGAAACTTATCCTAATCATGATATTGATGCAGTAATACCTATTCCAGAAAGCAGTACTTCCTCAGCAATAGAAGTAGCTAAAACCTTAAATGTTAATTACAGAGAAGGTTTCGTGAAAAATAGATACATTGGAAGAACTTTTATTATGCCAAAGCAAGAATTAAGAAAAAAATCTGTAAGAAGAAAGCTCAACCCAATACCTTTTGAGTTTAAAGATAAAAATGTTCTTTTGGTTGATGATTCAATAGTACGAGGAACAACAAGCAGAGAGATTGTTGAGATGGCTAGAAGTGTTGGAGCTAAAAAAGTTTATTTTGCTTCAGCTGCGCCTCCTATTAGATTTCAAAACGTTTATGGAATTGATATGGCGGCAACCGCCGAATTAATAGCCCATCAAAGATCAGAAGAGCAAATTGCAGAATTCATTGGTGCCGATTGGTTGATTTATCAAAATTTGGAAGATTTGATAAAATCCGCTCAAGTAGGAAATCCAGAGATAGAAAAATTTGAGACTTCTGTTTTTGATGGAAAATATATTTGCGGTTCAGTTACAAAAGATTACTTAACTAATTTAGAAAGCGACAGAAAAGACAGCAGCAAAAAAGTCTAATTGGTTTCTATTGTCACAGTTGGTAAAGAAGCTTTTTCAGCAGCTTCTCTATAAGAAGATATTTGATCAAAATTCATATATTTAAAAATATCTTCCGACATTGTGTTTATGTCTTTCATAAAGGATTGATATTCATCGGGAGTAGGTAGTTTTCCAAGAATTGAAGCAATTGCGGCCAATTCAGCTGAAGAGAGATAGACATTTGCACCGTCTCCTAATCTGTTTGGAAAGTTTCTTGTAGAAGTAGACACTACAGTCGAATTAGGCTCAACTCTTGCTTGGTTTCCCATGCAAAGTGAGCAACCTGGAATTTCAGTTCTTACTCCTGCATTTTCATAAATCTTGTAAAAGCCCTCTTCTTCTAATTGAAATTTATCCATTCTAGTAGGAGGTGAAATCCATAATCTAGTTGGAAGCTTAGAAGTATTTTCTAATAATTTACCAGCGGCTCTAAAATGTCCTATGTTAGTCATACAGGAACCTATAAAAACCTCATCAATTTTTTCTTCCCCAATTTCGCTTAATGTTTTTATGTCATCAGGATCATTGGGACAAGCCAAAAGGGGCTCAGTAATTTCATCCAAGTTTATTTCAATGACCTCAGCATATTGTGCATCTTTATCAGGTTTTAAAAGAACAGGGTTTTTAATCCATTCTTCCATCTTCTGAGCTCTTCTTTCTAGAGTTCTTGCATCTCCATAGCCTTCAGAAATAAGCCATCTAAGCAAAACTATATTTGAATTTAAGTATTCAATAATAGGAGCTTCATCTAATAAAACAGTACAGCCAGATGCAGATCTCTCAGCAGAAGCATCGGATAATTCAAAAGCTTGTTCTATTTTAAGATCGGAGAGTCCTTCAATTTCTAGACATCTTCCAGAGAAAATGTTTTTTTTACCTTCTTTTGCAACTGTGAGAAGGTCTTTTTGAATTGCAGCGTAAGGAATAGCATTTACTAAATCTCTAAGTGTAATTCCTGGCTGCATTTTTCCAGAAAATCTAACGAGAACAGACTCAGGCATATCGAGCGGAATTACTCCCAAAGCGGCACCAAAAGCAACGAGTCCAGATCCAGCAGGAAAACTTATTCCAATTGGAAAGCGAGTATGTGAGTCTCCTCCAGTGCCCACAGTATCAGGCAACAACATTCTATTAAGCCAGGAATGAATAATTCCGTCACCAGGCTTTAGAGCTACTCCTCCTCTTGTTTTAATAAATTCAGGCAAAGTATGTTGGGTTTCTATATCTACCGGTTTGGGATAAGCAGCTGTATGACAAAAAGACTGCATCACAAGATCTGACGAAAACCCTAAACAAGCTAATTCTTTAAGTTCATCTCTTGTCATTGGACCAGTAGTATCTTGGGAACCAACAGTCGACATAATAGGCTCACAGTAAACACCTGGCCTTATTCCATCTACTCCACAAGCCTTACCTACGATTTTTTGGGCCAAGGTATAACCATCACTAGAGTCATCATCCATTCCTGGACGAACAAATACTTCTGAAGGAGAAAGGCCTAAATATTCTCTAGATTTATCAGTAAGACTTCTTCCAATTATCAAAGGAATCCTGCCTCCAGCTCTAACTTCATCTAAGAAAGTTTCAGACTTCAGTTTAAAATAACTTATAACTTTTGAATTCTCATTTTTAATAACTCCTTCATGAGGATAAATACTTATTAAATCACCAGAATTTAATTTATTTACATCAACTTCAAATACTAGGGTTCCAGCATCTTCCATCGTATTAAAAAAAATTGGAGCAATCTTGCTTCCAATACAAATACCACCCGTTTTTTTATTCGGAATATAAGGAATATCCTCGCCCATATGCCAAAGCACCGAATTAGTAGCAGATTTTCTAGAAGATCCTGTACCAACTACGTCACCTGCTAAAGTTACTGGATATCCTGATTTCTTTAATTTTTCTATCTCTTCAAGAGGCTTTGCAGATAATCCTTCTCTTGGCATCTTATACATTGCTAAAGCATGCAAGGGAATATCTGGTCTTGACCATGCATCTGGAGCAGGAGATAGATCATCAGTATTTGTTTCTCCGGGAACTTTAAATATAACGGTATCAATTTTTTGGGGAACTTCAGGCTTTGCTGTAAACCATTCTGCATTAGCCCAAGAAGTTAAAACTTTAAGAGCATTTGTTGAAGTTTTAGAAAGTTCAGCAATATCATTGAACGCATCAAAAACTAAAAGTGTATTTGACAATGCCTCTATTGCTGTCTCACCACATATTTCGTCGTCTATTAATGAAATTAAAGGTTCTACGTTATAGCCTCCGAGCATTGTTCCTAAATAGAAAGTTGCCTCCTTTGGAGTAAAAACCTTTGTTTCAATTTTTCTTTTGGCAACATCTGCCAGGAAAGCAGCTTTTATGTATGCAGCATCATCGACTCCAGCGGGCACTCTCTCCGTTAGAAGATTTAATAATTCTTCATCTTTATCCTTAGCTTTCTTTATTAACTCAACTAATTGTGAAGTTTGTTCTGCATCTAGAGGTAGAGGAGGTATACCCATATCAGCCCTTTCCTTGGCTGATTTGTAATAATTATCAAGCATAAATTTTTTTAAAAAAAATGTATTATAAACTATGTCAATGTCTAAAAGAACCAGAACGCCTTGCGTAGGAATTTGCTCGACTACTTATGGAGATGATGTTTGCAGAGGCTGCAAGCGTTTTGCACAAGAAATTATTAATTGGAATAGCTTTTCTCCAGATGAAAGAGAGGCGGTTTGGCAAAGACTAGAAAAACTCAAAACTCAGATTATGAAGTCTCGAATTAAAATTTTAAATTCTTCAAAATTAGTAGAAGGCATTGCTGAATATCGATTAAGAATACATGAGGATTTAAATGACTTATGTAAAGCGTTTGAACTGGTCAAGCTTACTAGCAAAAGTTTTAAAGATTTAAGTCAATTTGGGATAATGATAATCTCGCCCACAAAAGATTTAGAAATATTGAAAGAAGATATAGAAAAGGAACTTTATGAGCTTTCATCGGCTCATTACAATAGATATTTTATTGAGCCAATCAACTATAAGGAGATTAAATAATGAATGATATTTTAGAGTCAGAATTATCATTGCCATGCGGCAAGGTTTTAAAAAATAGGATCTGTAAATCTGCTCTTACTGAAAGAATTGCTGAAGGCGATAATTTGGTAAATCAAAAACATTTAAACCTTTACGAAAAATGGGCTGAAGGAAATGTGGGAACAGTCCTTACTGGAAATGTCCAGGTTGATAAAAGATATTTAGAATCTGCAGGAAACGTAGCTATTGAAAAAAGCAATTACAAAGATCAATTAAGTTTATTAAAAAAATGGACTGAAGTTGGAACAAAAAATAACACTAATTTATGGATGCAAATAAGTCATGCCGGAAGACAAACACCTGGAGACTTGAATATGAATCCTGTTGCACCTTCAAATATTGGACTTAAAATTCCTGGAAGAAAATATGGTACGCCCAAACCTTTGAGCAATGATGAAATAGAGGACGTCATAGAAAGATTTATTTTTACTGCAAAGATAGCTCAAGACACTGGCTTTACGGGCATTCAAATTCATTCTGCTCATGGTTATTTAATGTCGGAATTTTTATCACCTGATATTAATAGAAGAGAAGATCAGTGGGGTGGGTCTCTTGAGAATAGATCAAGGATTTTGTTAAGAATTATTAATGGTTGTAGGAAAGAATTGGGAGAAAATTTTCCTATATCAGTGAAATTAAACTCAGCTGATTTTCAAAAAGGAGGATTTAGTGCTGAAGATTCGTCTAAAGTAGCTGCTATGTTAAGTGATGCAAAAATTGATTTATTAGAAATCTCTGGAGGTACTTATGAGCAGCCTAGGTTGCTTGGATTAGACAGTGTCAGTATTAATCCAAAAAGAAGCGAAGCAAGAAAGGAAAGCACTATTGCTAGAGAAGCTTATTTTCTTGCTTATACGGAAGAAATTAAAAAAGTTATCGATATCCCTTTAATGGTAACTGGAGGCTTTCGATCTAGAGTAGCAATGGAAGACGCAATAAATAAAGGAGCATGCGAAATTATTGGTATTGGACGACCTTTATGTTCTGATCCATTGTCTATAAAAAAATTACTTGATAAAGAAATTGATATACTACCTATGTTTGAGAAAACTTTATCGATTGGACCTGGGTGGCTTTCGTCTAATAGTCCTTTTAGGTTGATTCAAGCGATAAATGCTTTTGGCATTCAGTCATGGTTTTATTCTCAAATTAGAAGAATTTCAGAAGGGCTGGATCCCGACTTGTCAATGAATCCTTTAAAGGCATTTAGAATTGATGGTAAAATAGATAAACAAACAGTTCAATCTTATAAGTCTTATAATAAATCCTGATCGTTTACCTTATGACAGCTGATATAAATTCAATATATTTAATTGCTTTGCCAATAGTTTTTGCCCTTATTGGTTTGGAAGCTTTTATTTCTAGTTATTTAAATATGAATGTTTATAAAACTGGAGATACTCTTGGAACCATAGGTTTATTATCGGGAAATATATTAGTTTCTCTTTTAGTAAAAGGATCGACACTGGCATTTCACTTTTTTTTATATCAATTTAAATTAATAGATTTAGTCTCCTCAATTCCAATATGGCTACACTGGGTTCTAGCTTTTATTTTTATTGATTTTATTTATTATTTCTATCATCGGATCTCTCATAGAAGTAGATTTCTATGGGCTGTACACATGAGTCATCACTCAAGCGAAGAAATGAATTTTGCAGTTGCTTTTAGACAGGCTTGGCTGGGTCCTGTTTCAAAAATTCCTTTTTTTATGGTTTTACCTTTAATAGGGTTTGATCCAGTAATAGTAGCAGTAGCCGGAGTTTTGAGTACTTTATGGGGAATTTTTAGCCATACACAAATAATAAGAAATTTAGGACCGCTCGAATGGGTGTTTGTTACTCCCTCCCATCATAGAGTTCATCATGGAGCTAACGAAGTTTATATCGATAAGAATTATGGAAATTTTCTTATAATTTGGGATAGATTCTTTGGGACTTTTGAGGCAGAAAAAGAAAAAGTGAAATTTGGTTTGGTAAAAAATGTAAATACTTTCAATCCAATTAAAATTACTATCATGGGTTGGCAAGACATTTACGGAGATATAAAAAAATCTAAATCCTCGAAAGAAGCATTAAATCACTTTTTTGGCCCGCCTAAAACTAATTAAGTTTAAAATTTGTCCCTCATCTTTCTTTCATAAAAGAAATGAACTTTCAGCAAATAAAAATGTAAAATTAATATAATTAAATATTTAAATCATTTCCTTTTATAAATTATGGAAAAAGTAATACTTGCTTATTCTGGAGGCTTAGACACTTCTGTCATTTTAAAATGGCTTCAAGTAGAAAAAAATCTTGAAGTTGTCACATACACAGCAGATTTGGGACAGGGAGACATTCCAGATGATTTAGAACAAAAAGCTAAAAGTTTTGGAGCCTCTAAAGTTATCATTGACGACTTATCAGAAGAGTTTGTGAAAGACTTTGTGTTTCCAATGTTGCGTTGCAATACATTGTTTGAAGGTGAATATCTTCTTGGAACCGCAATTGCAAGACCGCTTATCGTGAAAAAATTAGTTGAAGTGGGTTTGCAAGAAGGAACAAACATTATAAGTCATGGAGCAACCGGAAAGGGAAATGATCAAATTAGATTTGAAATCGGCGCTCATGCTCTTAATAAAAATATTCAGGTCATAGCTCCTTGGAGAGAATGGGATATGACGTCAAGAACAGATTTGATGGAATACTGTAAAAAGTATCAAATTCCAATGCCAGTTTCAAAAGCAGAAGAGCCCCCATTTTCTATGGATGAAAATCTCTTGCACATTTCATATGAAGGAGGAGTTCTCGAAGATCCTTCATCTCCACCACCTGATGATATGTGGCTAAATATAAAATCTCTTGAGGAAGCTAACGATCATGCAGAAGAAATTGAAATCGAATTTTGTAAAGGCGATCCAATTTCAATCAATGGGGAAAACTTCTCGTCATCAAAAATCTTAAGTAAATTGAATGAATATGGTTCTAATCACGGTATCGGAAGAGTAGATATTGTTGAGTCTAGGGCAACTGGCATGAAATCAAGAGGTTGTTATGAAACACCAGGTGGAACTATCCTGATTAAAGCGAGAAGAGCAATCGAGTCGTTATGTTTGACAGGCGAGACTATTAAAACTAAAGATTCTTTGATTCCTATTTATGCTTCATTAATATATGAAGGACTTTGGTGGAGCGATGAACGTTTGAGACTTCAAAACCTCATTAACGACTGTTCGAATGTTGTAAACGGAGTTGTCAAAGTTAAGTTATTTAAAGGAAATGTTATTTACCTATCAAAAAAAAGTGAAAATTCTTTATACGATAAAGATAAAGCAAGCTTTGAAGAAGAAGGAGGCTTTAGTAACGAAGATATGAAAAAATATATAAAAGAAAATATTTTAAAATACACCAAGAATTTTTAAATTAAATTAGTATTTAGATAAATCAGCCCCAACAATAAAAGAGTAATTAGAATCCAAATAAAATTAAAAAATTTAACATTTAAATCTTTGAAGAGGTAGCTGATCAGCACGGTAAGACCATAAGCAATAATAATTGTTAAAAGAAGAAAAATTACTCTTATCATTTTGTTAAATTTCTGTCAGGCTTATTTTTTCAATATCTTTTAATTTTCTAGCCATATTAATTATTGTTTTTTCTGGACCAGAATCATAAATTTCTTTTATATTATTTTTTATTAAATATTCTAAAGTTTCCCTCCATCTTACTGTGCTACAAAGTTGCTTGATAAGAGCTTCTTTAATTTCGTTAGTATCAGTGGTGGGTCGAGCTAAAACGTTTGGTATCAAAGGGATTCTGGGTGAATTAAATACAACTTCATTTAAAAGTTTTCCCAATTCTGTTTGAGCACTTTCTAAAAGAGAACAATGGGAAGGCACCGACATTTGTATTAATTGAGTTTTTACGCGCTTATAGTCACCATTCTCAATATGTTTAATAGTCGCCTTAATTGCCGAATTTGTCCCAGCTAAAACAGAGACTCCTTCTGCATTATCGGTTGAAAAATCTATAACCTCTCCTGTATCATTAATAGAAATTATCATTTCTTTTACTTCAGATAAGGGCATATTTAAAACTACTAACATTCCTGCTGTTCCCTCCGGTACGGCATTCTGCATAAGTTTTCCTCTAAAATTTACAAGTTTTATTGCATCATTAAAATCAATGCATCCTGCAAAGACTAAAGCTGAATATTCACCTAAAGAAAGTCCAGCAGTATAGGTAAAATCCAAGTCACTAGCTTTTTTTCTTGCGATAGCTACGCTAGTAGCAAGTATTGCTGGCTGAGCATATTCGGTAAGATTTAGTTTTTGTTCTGGGCCAGTTTTAACTAATTCAAATAAGTCAAAATCTAAAACATTAGATGTTTGAGTAAACAAACTTTTTATTTCCAAGTCTGATTCTAAAAGAAAATCCATCATCCCAACTTTTTGAACACCTTGTCCAGGGAATAAAAGCGCTTTCATTTTATTACTTATTAACTTTTAACTTTTCTTGCAAGCCCTTGTTTGAAGTTGTGTAGCCAAAGGGAACTCTTTCACCTGGATTAATTCTTTTAAATGCTTCTTGAACTGCTAGGGTGGTTTCATGAAAACCACAAAGAATTAAATCTAGTTTTCCAGGGTAGTGATTTATATCACCCACTGCAAATATACCTGACTTATCTGTCTCAAAATTTTCTGTATTTACTAGAATCTTATTATTTTCTAGTGCAACTCCCCAATCATGTATTGGACCAAGTTGTTTATTTAAACCAAAAAAGAAAATAGATTCATCACATTCAATTGTTTCAATTTCTTTTGTTTCAAAGTGTAATAAATCAACGCCAGTAAAACTTTTGTCTCCTTTAATTTCCTTAATTACATAAGGTACCTTAAGAATAATATTTCCCTCTTCAACTAATTCTCTCATTTTCTTTTCAGTATGCTTTGCACCTCTAAATTCATCTCGCCTATGTATAAGATAAATTTTCTTAGCAATTTTTGCTAATTCTACTGACCAATCAAGAGCACTGTCTCCACCTCCAAAAATAGCTACTTCTTTATCTTCATAAATAGATTTATCTTTAACGGCATAATTGGTTCCTTTACCTAAAAATTTATCTGGATTCATTACCGGAGGCTTTCTAGGTTCAAAAGAGCCAGCCCCAGCAGCTATAAAAATATTTTTTGTTTTGAATTCTTGCCCCTCACTCGTTTTTAATTTCCAAGAATCTTCAAACTCAGAAATTTCGTTAACTCTTTGGTTTAAATGTACCTCATAATCGAAAGGCTCGATTTGCTTTAGAAGCGCATCTATATGTTCCTTTCCTGTTTGGTTAGCAACTCCGGGAATATCATAAATTGGTTTTTCAGGATAAAGCTCGATGCATTGGCCACCTACTTTATCTAAGTTATCTATTAGATGACAATCAAGGCCTAATAAACCAGCTTCAAAAACTGTAAACAAACCTACCGGTCCAGCTCCAATTATTACAATATCTGTTTCAATTAATTTCATAGTTTAAGTAACTCTCATTCCAGGCAATGATCCTTGATCAGGAGAGACAATATATACTCCAGATTCGTCATCACTTGCAGCTAAAATCATCCCCTCTGAGAGGCCAAATCTCATTTTTCTTGGTTTTAAATTTGCAACACAAATAACTAGTCTTCCTATTAAGTTGGCAGGGTCATAATATTTTTTTATTCCCGCAAAAACCTGTCTCTTTCCCAAAGATCCTAAATCTAAAAATAATTTTACTAATTTATCTGCATCTTCGACTGGCTCAGCACTTTCAACTTTAGCTACTCTTAAATTAATTTTTATAAAATCTTCAATTTCTATTTCATCCATTTTTGCTTATTTCCATTAATTTCTCAATTTCTACATCTTCTATTCTTAATATTAAAGGATTGAAAGAATCTATTTCATGATTTTTCAAATAAAAAGAAACGTTATCAACACTGTCGTTACATTTTAAATATTTTTTGATCTTTTCTGAAGTTTCTGGAATAACTGGCTCTAAGTATAGATTTAAAATTTTAAATAAATTAATTGCTGTAGAGGCAATTTTGTGGACTTTTTCTTTATTGTTAGATTCTTTATTTAATATCCAAGGCTTTTTAGAGTCGATGTACTGGTTTGCTTTATCTGCAAGAGTCATGATTTCTTTCAAAGCTTTCGAATAATTTCTATCTAAATAGTGATTAAAAATTTCATTTTTTTTATTTGAGAATTCATCTATAAGAACTTCATCTAAATCATTAGAGAGAATATTGTTAAACTCCTTTAAGAAACCTTGACTTCTACTTGCGATGTTTACAAATTTACCTACTAAGTCTGTATTAACTTTTTTTTGAAAATCTAACAGATCTAAATCTAAATCATCAATACCGTTTGACAATTTAGTGGCCAAAAAATATCTCATATAATCTGGATTTAATAGATTCAAATAATCATCAATCAAAAGAAAATTTCCTTTTGATTTAGACATTTTTTTACCATTGAGTGTCATAAAACCGTGGACAAAGACATTTGAAGGTTTTTTAAAATCAGAAGCATCGAGAAGGGCAGGCCAAAATAAAGTATGAAAATTCATAATATCTTTCCCTATGAAATGGTAAATTTCTGATTCATTCCATAATTCTTCTGCCGAAATTGAGGAAGAATTTTCTGACAAAAAGTTATCTAAAATTGCAATATAACCGATCGGTGCATCAAGCCATACGTAAAAATATTTTTTGGGAAAACCAGGAATAGAAAAACCAAAATATGGTTCGTCTCTACTTATGTCCCATGGCTTTAAACCTTCTTCAAACCATTCTTTTAATTTATTTTTAACTCCATCTTGAAGATTTGTTTTATCAATCCATTTTAGTAATTTTTTTTCTTGTTTCGACAAATCAAAAAATAAATGTTCGCTTTCTTTGATTGACGGAGTTTCACCACTAAATATTGATATTGGATCTATCAAATCAGTTGCTTCATATTTAGCACCACATTCTTCACAGTTATCTCCATATTGATGCTTTGCTCCGCAAGAGGGACATGTTCCTTGTACGTATCTGTCTGCTAAAAATAGACCTTTTGATTCATCATAAAATTGCTCAATAGTTTCATTCTTAATTAAATTATTTTTTTGAGATCTTAAGAAGATTAATTCACTATATTTCTTATTTTCATTGCTGTGAGTGGTGTAATAATTATCATGATTTATGTGGAATCCTTTGAGAGTCTTTTCATGATCTTTAGTGAATTTTTTCACCAAATCTTCGGGTTTTATATTTTCCGATTCTGCTTTCATCATTATCGGAGTGCCATGAGCATCGCTAGCACAAAGATAGATGCATTTTTCTTTCAAGAGTCTATTTGTTCTTACCCAGATGTCTGTTTGAATGTGTTCTAATAGATGACCAAAGTGAAGAGGACCATTAGCATATGGTAATGCAGAAGTTATTATTAGTTGTTTAGACATGTTATAAATGGTTATTGTAATGGAAAAAAAACAAATATTATGTTTCGTTTATTTTTAATAATATTCTTAACTTTCTCTCAATTGTCTCTATCATCAGAGAAAGAGAATTCCGATCCATTTGAAAGTTTTAACAGAAAGACCCATGCTTTTAATATGACATTGGACGACTGGGTTATTAGACCAATTGCAGAAACTTATGATTTTATAATTCCAGATTTTATTCAAATTGGTTTTTCTAATTTATTTGATAATTTGGGCACACCAGTATCTGCCGCTAATAATTTAATACAATTAAAACCATTAGGTTTCATATCCGAAACTTCTAGATTTATTTTAAATTCTACCTTGGGAATTTTTGGACTTTTCGACGTTGCATCGGGATTTGGAATTAAAGAGAGAAATGAGGATTTTGGTCAGTCCTTAGGTGTTTTGGGTATTGAAAGCGGAGCTTATGCTGTTATTCCTCTCTTTGGTCCTTCTTCGATCAGGGATGGCATTGGATTAGTACCTAATTATTATTTAAGACCTGATTTAGTTAGACTTGAAGATAATAAATCAGACTTAGCCCTTAATGGTTTGTCTCTTGTAAACTTAAGAGCTGGTCTACTTAGCATTTCTGATCTCAGTGGAAACGACCAATATAGCTTTTATAGAGATGCATACCTACAAAGAAGAGAATATGAAATTAATGACGGGAAACTTGATGAATCTTTATTTGATGACGATTTTGATTAATCAATAAATGAACCGTATACCATTGTGGCCATCTGAGGTCGAAGTGGAAAAGCATCACTTGGAATAAATTGTGTCATAAATATTGCTAATAAATCTTCTTTAGGGTCAATCCAAAAATAAGTACTCGCCATTCCTCCCCAATTATAGCTTCCTTTGCTTAAAGGACTTTGGCTTGCAGCTGGATCAGTTGTAACTGCCATGCTAAGACCATATCCCATTCCATGATATCTAACTTCACTAAAACTTCCACTGGAGCCCATATCAGCCATCGTTTGACCATCTGGCAAATGATTTAAAGTCATTAACTCGATAGTTTTTCTTGATAGAATTCTTTCTCCTTCTAATTCGCCTCCATTAAGGAGCATTTGAAGAAACCTATAATATTCTTTTGCATTACTAATCAACCCACTGCCTCCGCCGTTAAAATCTCTTGGAGCAGAATATCTACTTTTTGTGTCACCGGGATCATGTATGGTAATTTTTTTGTTTTCATCTCTGTGATAGCAGACCGCTAAATCTTTAAGATCTTTTTCCTGAACATAAAAGCTAGTTTTCTCCATTTTCAAAGGCTTAAAAATATGATCTTCAAAATACTGATCTATTTTTTTTCCAGAAATAACTTCAACCAATCTGGCACAAACATCTATCGAAACGCTGTAAAGCCATTGTTCGCCTGGACTAAACTCCAGCGGAAGAGACGCAATACGCTTTGTAAATTCTTCCAAATCAATTTTTTCTTTAGATACTAAGGCCTTTGTTGGATCGGAAATTTTAAAAATTTTACGATAAGCATCATCAACGTGAGACCTAAAATTTATACTATAACTTAGCCCAGAAGTATGAGTTAACAGATCACGAACAACCATAGGCCTTTTTACTGGCTCTGTCATAAAGAGAGGGTAGGAACCAGAAACATAAACTTGTTGATTATTAAATTCAGGAAGAAATTTCGATACAGGATCAGATAATTGAAAAAAACCTTTTTCAAAAAGTTGCATCAAGGCTACACCAGTGACAGGTTTGGTCATTGAATAAATTCTAAAGAGAGTATTTTCATCTATAGGCAAATCATTTTCTAAATCTCTCTTTCCTTGTGAATGAAAATGAACAATCGATCCTTTTCTAGCAACTAGAGTCTGAGTGCCAGCTAATTTTTCAGGACCTACATATTTTTCCATAAGCATTTTATCGAAGTCTTTTAGTCTTTTTGATGAGAGACCAACTGACTCAGGTTTTTCTATTTTCATATTCTCCCCTTGCTTTTTGTTTAGATTCGATAAAATCTGGATGAGATATGTAAATTAGATCTGAGACTTTTCTAATTACATATTCTTCATATTTATCAATATTTCCATCAGCATAAGCAATTTTCCACATTGATAAAATCAAATTCTTTTTATCATCAAACTCGTACTCATCATTAATTTTTCTTGTAAATTCGTATAAAGAAGTAGAAGAGTTTTGATTTTTTTTAGCATCTGAGATCAAATTTTCTAAATCAGTTTCTTCAACATCAAATTTTTCAAGTAAAACATTTTTTAAGGTTTCAATTTCAGAAATATCCATTATTTCATCAGCTAAACTGACTTCTATCATTAATGAAATTGCCGAAAGCAAGACAGAGTTATCTACTACAGGCTCTTCTTTTTTTTGTTTATTAAAATACTCTTTAAAAAAATTTTTCATGCTACATTTTCAAAATTGTTATTTATAAGGTCAATGATCTCATTTTTTGCTGGCTTAAAATAGCAAGAATTAGAAAGAAGAACTCTTATTTTTTTTGCATTTTTAAGACCATTATATAGTCCATGCATGTGTATTAAGCCTTTCTTAATATCATTTTTATTTTTTTGAGTTTCAAAATAATTGAACATATTTTTTGTAATGTCAGTAAGGGATGAATTAGTATCTTTTATTCCATAAAAATTTGAATCAACATTTTCTAATTTTTTTGGGTAGGAATAAGCTTCTCTACCTATCATAATTCCATCTAATTCAGAAAACTCTTCCTTTTGATTATAGTAGTCAGTTATTCCGCCATTAATAATTATTTCTAAATTAGGAAAATCCCTTTTTAATTTCATTACTCTAGGGTAATTTAATGGAGGTATTTCTCTATTATCTTTAGGGCTTAATTTATCTAAAATTGCTTTTCTAGCATGAACATAAAAAACTTTAATACCTGTTTCTGCAAGTTGACTGATAAAATCGTCTAGACTTTTGTCTATGTCATTGTCGTTTATTCCTAATCTTATTTTTACAGAAATATTTTTAGTTGAGTTTTCTTGCATTGCAACTAAACACTTTTGAACTGTTTCAGGACGCTCCATAAGCGCGGCTCCAAAATTACCACTTTTAACTTTTGGACTAGGACAACCAAGATTTAAATTTATTTCGTCATAGTTGTAATGCTCAGCCATTTTGCAGACTTTTGATAAAGAATCTGGATCATTTCCACCTAATTGCAAGACTATTGGATTTTCTATTTCAAAGTAATCATCTAACTTATTTCTATTGCCAAACAAAATAGAGTTGGTGTGAATCATCTCAGTAAAAAGAACAGCTTTCCTAGTAAGTTGTCGTACTAGGTATCTAAAATGTCTATCTGTTCTAGCCATCATAGGGGCTATACAAAAGGATCTATCCATAAATTATAAAAAGTAAATTACTGAGAATAATCCAACTACAGTCAATACTATTGTGTAAGGCAAGGCCAAAAGGACCATTCTTAAATAAGAGAGACCGATCAAAGGGGCAACTGATGAAGTTAATAGAAATAAAAAAGCAGCCTGACCATTTGGTGTTGCAACACTTGGAAGGTTGGTTCCAGTATTTATAGCGATTGCCAATAAATCAAACTGCTCTCTAGAGATTAGACCAGTATCCAAGGCTTCTTTTACTTCACTTATATAAATAGTCGCTACAAAAACATTATCACTTATCATTGAAAGTATTCCGTTAGCGAGAAAAAACATTGGAACCTGTAAGTCAAAATTTAAAGTAAGAACATATCCTATTACAGGAGAAAATAAGTGTTGATCGTGAATTACAGCAACAATCACGAAAAAAACTACTAAAAGTGCTGTGAAAGGTAATGCTTCTTCAAAAGCTTTCCCTAGGTCGTGTTCTTTAATTATTCCATTGAAGGCAGTTAAAAGAACAATGACCATTAATCCTATTAAGCCGACAGAAGCTACATTAAAAGCCAAAGATAAAATTAAAATAATTACTACTGATAATTGAGTAAATAATTTTGTTTTATCATTTAAAGTTCTTTTTTTATCCTCTTCTGCACCAAAATTCTCAATAACTAATCTCAAATCATCAGAAAGTTCAGCACCGTATCCAAATAATTTAAATTTTTCTATAAAGTAACAAGTTAATATTCCAAAAATAAAAACCGGAAAAGAAATCGGCAGCATTTGGATAAAAAATTCTAAAAAATTCCATCCTGCAATGGATCCGATTAATAAATTTTGAGGCTCACCTACAATAGTACTCACACCACCCAGCGCAGTTCCAACTGCTCCATGCATTAGTAAATTTCTTAAGAATGCTTTGAATTGGTCTAAATCAGATTCTGATTTTTTTGCTTCTTGAAAAACATAATAAAATCCAACAGCAACAGCGATTAAAACGGCAGTTACTGTAAGCGCATCTAAGAAAGCTGACAAAACTGCAGCACTAATTACAAATAAAACAGATAAAGTTCTTTTATTTTTAACATTGACTAAAAGTTTTGTAAAAATATACAGAAGAAAGTCTTTCATAAAATATATTCCTGCGACCATAAATACAAGTAGCAAAATAACTTTTAAATTTAATTCTACTTCATGATAAATATTTTTTGTGTTGGTAAGACCCATCAATACTGATTGGATAGCTATTAACCCTCCAGGCTGAAGAGGGTAACAATTCAGCGCCATCGCAAGAGTCAAAATAAATTGAGCTAAAATAATCCAGCCCATGATGAAACCAGCTTCAGAAATAATATTGCTTAAAAAGATGTATATTAGTGGATTGGAAGCCAAGAAAATAATTATTAAATTCTTGTACCATTTAGGTGCTTCACCGAGGAAATTATTATAAAAGTTTAAAAGCATGGAAAAAATATTTTGCTAAATTTTACCCCTAGTAATTTTATTGAAAAAGAAAGTGAAGAGTCAAAATTCTTCGTACTAGATAATGATTCTTTATTAATTTTTTCAAATGAGCAATTCATAAGACCTATTTCAAGCAATGAGCTTAAATGGTCAGGATTAGATGTCAATGAAAAACATTTTCTTGGGTTTTTAAATGATGACCCTTGTTATGTTGTTTCCGTAAAAAAAGAAGGGTGCGTGTTAGAAAACCATGAGTTTTTAAATTTAAGAGCTTTATTTGGTAGGGTTCCAGATGAACTATTTGGAGCAATTTCTCGGGCAATACAAATCATAAATTGGTCGAGATCAAATAAATTCTGTGGAAAATGTGGTTCTTCTTTAACAGAACAAGGAAAAGAAAGAGCAATGATCTGTGCAAATTGTGATGCCGATCCTTTATATCCTAGAATATCGCCGTGCGTAATAACTTTGATTCATAAAGAAAATAAAGTTTTATTGGCACATAACGTTAATTTTCCAGATAACTTTTACAGTACCCTTGCTGGTTTTATTGAGCCAGGAGAATCAGTAGAAGAGGCTCTTAAAAGAGAAGTAATTGAAGAGATCGGAGTAGAAGTTGACAACATAAGTTATTTTGGAAGCCAGACTTGGCCTTTTCCGAGTCAACTAATGCTTGGATATTTTGCGGAATATAAATCAGGTGAAATTGTTCCTGATCAAATAGAGATCGATAAAGCAGATTGGTTCGATATAAATAATTTGCCTAATGTCCCGCCGTCTAATATTTCAATCTCGGGAAAATTGATAGAAGCATATAAGAATAAATTTAACTAGCATTGTTTCTGGGATCATTTGAAGCTCTTTCATTAGTTTTATGATTAGCATTTTCAAGTGATTCCTGTTTTTCTTCTAACTTTCTAGATTCATCAGTTTTCGGTCTGCTTAATTTTTTAGGCTTGACACCTTCTTTTTCTGGCATGTTTTTAGTTTCTTTTATTTCATTCTGAGACGATTCTTTTTGATTTGCTTTTTTAGTGTTATTTATATGTTTTTCCTTTACTTCTTTTCTAGGTTCATTTAAATTTTTTTTATCCTTTATAGGCCTACTTAATTTTTTTGGTTTTTGAGTTTCTTTTCCTTCTTTTTTCTTAGGCTTAATATCTTTTTTGGTTTGTTTATTTTCAAAATTTCTTTTTTTATTATTTTGATTTCTATTTATTTTTTTTGGATAAGTATTTTTTACATTTTTTCTTTTAAAGTTTTTTGGAGGTGTTTTAACTTTAATTTTTTTTTGTTTTGAAGAGAAGATATCTACAATCTTTGAAATTATTCCTTTTTTAGGTCTCACAGATGGTTTTATATTGACCGCAGCTTCTTCTTTTTTGAATGTTTTTTTTGTCTTTTTTTCGAATTGTTCCGCTGCTGATAAAGATGACTTGCTCTTTTCAGGATCAACTATTTTTCCATCTTTTATTCTAAGCACTTCAAATCTCGAGTCAGGTCTTGTAGCGTCTGAAATTACAACAACCTTAGTATTCGATCTGGCTTCAATATCATTTAATCGAATTCTTCTTTCATTAAGAAGCAAAGAAGACATATCTGGAGATACAATGGCTCTTACTTCACTTGTATTTTGTTTACTAGTTTCTTCTTCTACTAGTCTTAATACTGAAGTAGACAAAGTATTTACGTCTTGAGTCCATCTTTCAGAAAGGGATGACCTCATTCTTTGCCTAGACAACTCAAGCAAACCAAATCTAGAAATTCTTCCTACCTGAACTCTAGCTCTATCATTAGATAAAGCTTTTCTCATCTCATCTTCTACAGCTCTTTTATTCTCCAATCTCATCATATCTATAAAGTCAATAACTACTAACCCACCAATATCTCTTAACTTAAACTGTCTGGCAATTTCTCTACATGCTTCGAGGTTTGTATTTGTTGCTGTTTCTTCAATATCTTTACCAGACGTTGCTTGAGAAGAATTAATATCTATAGCAACTAGAGCTTCAGTATCATCTATAACAATTGAGCCACCTGATTCTAATTTTACTTCTCTTTGATAAGCTGTCTCTATTTGAGATTCAATTTGATACCTAGTGAAGAGGGGAAGAGTATTTTCATACCTGTTCAACATACTCAATTGATCAGGCATTACTCTTTCTACAAATTCTTCTGCTTGATCAAATGCCTCTTTTGTATCTATCCATATTTCCTCTATATCTTCCTTTAAATAATCTCTCAAGGTCCTAATGATAATGTCATCTTCTTTGTAAATAAGAAAAGGAGATTTTTTTAATACGTTTGCTTCCGTAATTGCATCCCAAACTTTTAATAGATACTGAAGATCCCATTTGAGTTCTTCAGGACCTTTCCCTTCACCAGCAGTTCTAACAATTACCCCCATTTCTTTTGGCGCATTTAAAGCTTCTACTTTTGATTTTAATTTTTCTCTTTCTGAAGGATCGAGTCTTCTTGAAATCCCCGAAGCTCTGGAATTATTCGGCATTAAGACTAAAAACCTTCCAGCTAAACTTATAATTGTTGTTAAGGCTGCACCTTTGCTGCCTCTTTCATCTTTTTCAACTTGAACGATGATCTCTTGATCTTTGGTGAGGCAGTCTTTTATTGAAATGCGTTCATTGTTTTTTTTATTTTTGGGTAAAAACTGTGGAGCAATCTCTTTGAAAGGTAAAAAACCATGTCTCTCTGCACCATAATCAACAAATGCTGCACCTAAACTAGGCTCTATTCTACTTACTCTGCCTTTATAAATATTCCCTTTTCTTCTTATCTCAGCAATATTTTCAATATCTAAATCAAACAGGGTATTACCTTCGGTAACCGCGATTCTTAGTTCTTCTGGCTGAGTAGCATTAATTAGCATCCTTTTCATTGGATATCTCCGTAACGCTATAAATATGATTATCAGAGCAGATCTCTGAATGAAATGTTTCTTTAAGAGGTTTTACGCCTTTGCTACCTCAAACTTAGAAACTAAAAAATTATATTTAAAGCTTATTAATTTAAAATATCTAAAATGAACTTTTTCACGTCTTACTTATAATTGCGATTCATTCTAAAAAAAGGCATTTTATATGTCTTTAAGGTATAGAATCAAATTTTTTTATGAATACAAAATCTGACAAGGTACAAAATATTATTGTTGATAATGGTCATTCTGGACAAAGATTGGACAATTTTCTTCTAAATTTTCTAAAAGGTATACCAAAATCTAAAATATATTCAATAATTAGAAAAGGAGAAGTCAGGGTAAATAGCTCAAGGAAGAAAGTATCTTATAAAATTGTTGAGGATGACTTGATAAGAATTCCACCTTTAAATATTGCAACTGCGTCAAAAAATATTCCACCATCGTCTTTTATAAAAGTGTTACAAAAAAATATTATTTATGAAGATAATAACTGTCTAGTTATTAATAAACCTTATGGTGTTGCTTCCCATGGTGGAAGTGGAATATCCATTGGTTTGATAGAGGCTATAAGAAATTTTGGAAAGGAATACAGAGACTGCAAATTAGTTCATAGATTGGATAGAAATACATCTGGATGTCAGTTAATATCAAAAAATCAAAAATTTCTAAGAATTTGTAATTTACTTTTACGAGAAAGAAAATTTAAAAAAAAATACATTGCTCTTATTCATGGACAATGGCCCGACGAATTAAAATTAATTGAGAATAAACTAGAAAAAAATATAACAATTTCAGGTGAAAAAATGGTTAAAGTTTCCAAAAATGGAAAAGACTCTATCACTGAATTTAGAATTATTGAAAAAAGTAAATTTTTTACAAAATTATCTTGTAATTTAATAACAGGCAGAACTCATCAAATTAGAGTTCACACCTCTTCAAATAACTTTCCCATTGTTGGAGATTTAAAATATGGAAATAAAGAGAAAGATAAAAAATTCTTAGAAAACAATTTAAAGAGGATGTTTTTGCATTCTAGTCATTTAGAAATAAAAGACTTAAATTTAAAAGTATCTTGTGAAGAACCGAAAGAATTTAAAAAAATAATAAAAATTAGTGAATCTAAGTCATTTTTAACCTAGAATCCATCTCTAATTATTATGGCTGTACAAAAAAGCAAAGTTTCAAGATCGAGAAGAGGGGCAAGAAGATCTCACAACGCTCTCAAATCTCCTGCACTTTCAACTGACCAGACGACTGGAGAGAGACACTTACGTCATCACATGACTGAAGATGGTTTTTACAAAGGTAAAAAAGTAATGGAAGTTAAAGTGAAAGAGAAAGATTCAGAGGCACCTCCAGAGTAAAGTGTCCCAAAAAAAAGTTTTAGTTACAGGTTCTTCAAGAGGTATAGGTAATTCCATCCTTGAGTTCTTTTCAAATGAAGAATTTATTCCTATAGGAACAGCAACATCGTCCAATGGAGTAGAAATCATTAAAGAAAAGTTTAGTGATAATAATATTGCTGGCCACGTTTTCGAATTAGATTTAAATGATGTTGAGTCAATTGAAAATTTTTTTAAAACTATGAAAGAAAAAGACCTTAATCCTGATATTTTAGTAAATAATGCAGGTATCGCCAGAGATAATCTTATGTTGAGGATGTCTGAACAAGATTGGACAGAGGTTTTGAATGTTCATTTAACAGGCCAGTTTAAATTGATGAAAAATTTCTTAAGAGGTATGTTGAAAAATAAATGGGGAAGGATTATCAATATTTCATCAGCTGCTGCAGCACTTGGAAATAAAGGACAGTCAAATTATGTAGCTGCTAAGGCGGGAATAGAGGCAATGTCAAAAACTCTAGCAAGAGAGGTTGGAAGTAAAAATATTACAGTTAATTGTGTTGCGCCAGGCTTTATTGAAACAGATATGTTGAAGGATTTAGATGAAGCTTATCTTAGTGCCATTGCAAGTGAAATTCCTTTACAAAGATTAGGAAAAACTGAAGAAATTGCAAGTCTAGTAAAGTTTTTGGCTTCTGATGAAGCAAATTATATTACTGGACAAACCGTACACATAAATGGTGGCCTATTTATGTAAAAAAATTTCTAGAAAGATTTTTTTCTAGTTTGGTATATAATTGCACAGATTTAATGGAGAGGTTCATATGAGCAGCACTGAAGATAGAGTAAAAAGAATTGTTTGCGAACAACTTGGAGTTGGAGAGGAAGAAGTTACCACCAGCGCATCATTTATTGATGATTTAGGAGCTGATTCTTTAGACACAGTAGAACTCGTCATGGCTTTTGAAGAAGAATTCGAAATAGAAATCCCTGATGAAGAGGCTGAAAAAATTTCTACTGTTCAGGACGCAGTAGATTATATTGACTCAGCATCTTAATACCTAAATGGATCAAAAAAGGCGAGTAGTTGTTACTGGCCTGGGACTTATCAGTCCTTTAGGAAATTCTGTAAAAACATCATGGCATAACGCGATAGAGGGCAGGAGCGGAGCTGCGTTAATTTCAAAATTTAATACAGAAAATTTTCTTACCAAATTTGGAGCCACGGTTAAGGATTTTGAAGCTTTAGATTGTATCGATCCAAAAGAAGCGAGAAGAACTGATTTATTCATTCAATATGGAACAGCTGCTGCAATCGAGGCTATAAATGATTCTGGTTTTCTAGAGTCTTATCAATTGGAAGATATTGGGGTATCGGTGAGCTCTGGTATTGGCGGGCTTTCTACCATAGAAGAAAATGCCATTATTTTAAAAGAAAAGGGACCAAGAAGAATTTCCCCATTCTTCGTGCCAGGTTCAATTATTAATATGGCATCAGGAAATATTGCTATTAAATATGGTTTTAAAGGACCAAATCTATCAATGGTATCTGCTTGCTCTTCTGCGGGACACAGCATTGGCTATTCTGCTCGTACTATTTCTTATGGAGACGCGGACGTTATGGTTGCTGGTGGAGCTGAAGCAGCTATGTCGCCTCTTGGTATGGCTGGATTTAATGCCGCTAAAGCATTATCAACGAGGAATGATTTTCCTGAAGAGGCTAGTCGTCCCTGGGATAAAGAAAGAGATGGATTTGTTCTTGGAGAAGGAGCTGGTGTTTTAATTCTTGAAGAACTAGAAGCCGCCAAGAAAAGATCAGCAAAAATATATGCTGAAGTTACAGGCTTTGGCCAAAGTGATGATGCTTTCCATATTACTGCGCCTGCTGAAGATGGAGTTGGAGCTAAACTTGCGATGAAAAATGCTTTACAGGATAGTAATCTTGATGTTTCCGAAATCGAACACATCAATGCTCACGGTACATCTACACCACTTGGCGATGTTGTTGAATCAATGGCAATAAAAGAAGTTTTTAAAAATAGTGCCGATTCAATCTCAGTTAGTTCTACTAAATCGATGACTGGTCATTTATTGGGAGCCGCTGGAGCAATAGAATCTATATTTAGCATATGCTCTATCAATAATAATGTTGTCCCCCCAACAATAAATTTGATAAATCCAGATAATGAAGCGAATTTAAATTTAGTTGCCAATCAATCTGAAGAAAGGAAAATTAAATCAGTAATGAATAATACTTTTGGCTTTGGCGGCACTAATGTATCGCTAATTTTTAGTGAATATTCATAAGTGCGTTCATTAATTCTTTTTTTTATTATTTACTTTCTTTCTTCTTTCTTTTTTTTAATAAACAAAAACTTTAGTAGCTCTCAAGACCATATTTTTTTAGTAAAAGAAGGACAATCATTTAATACGCTAAAGAGAAGCTTAGAAGATTTAAAGATTACTTTTCCATTTGTTATTGACCTATTTTTCTATATTTCTGGAGCAGACAAATTTCTGAGAAAAGGTGAATATCTAATAGATAAAAAATCCGATCTGCTTTCATTTTCTACTGATTTAGCAAAAGGAAAAGTTTTTTATAGATCTTTCTATATACCTGAAGGATCTGTTGTAACCCAATTTTTATCAGATAAAGAAAAAAAGTCTTTTTGTGACTATAAAGGTCTAGAAGAATGCAATTTAGAAGGAATGTTCCATCCAAATACTTATTATTTTGAAGCAGGAGAGAATATAAATGAATTGTTGAATGAAGCATTTAATGCTCAATTGTTAATTGCAACAGAACAATTTGAAAAAATTAAAGAAAATAAGACCATCAAAGATATTTACGACTTAATTATAATTGCATCTATTTTAGAAAAAGAATCATGTCCTAATGAGAGAAGCTTAATATCAGGGATTATTTATAATAGACTAGAAAGCGGAATGAAATTACAAATAGACTCTACAGTTATTTACGGTATAGATAATTTTAACGGTAATTTAACTAAAAATGATCTTAAAAAAAATACACCCTTCAATAGTTATACTAACTATGGATTGCCTCCTAAACCAATATCAACTCCATCTAAATCGTCTCTCATCGCTGCAGCAAATCCAACAGAAAGTGAATACCTTTTTTTTGTAAGCAAAGGCAAATGTGCTCACCAATTTTCGAAGAGCTATTCTGAGCACTTAAAAGCAATAAAAAAATATCAACTTAACTAATAATGTTTATTACTTTTGAAGGCATTGAAGGCTCTGGTAAGTCATCTTTAATAGTTAAATTAAAAAAATATTTTAAAAACAGCAGGATTGAAACCTTTTTCTCCAAAGAGCCTGGTGGAACAGATTTAGGAAAAGAAATAAGAAATATCTTACTGAATCCCAAGTCTTCTATTAGTTCAGAAGCAGAATTGTTATTACTCATGGCTGATAGGGCAGAACACGTCCAAAAAAAAATACAACCAAATCTTTTAGAAAATAAAGTCATATTTTGTGATAGATATATTGATTCAACACTTGCTTATCAAGGAAGTGGCAGAAACCTAGACAAAAAAGCTATTAAAGAATTATTTAATGTATTTAACTTCCCAGTTCCAGACTTAACAATTTTATTGGATGTACCGGTCCAAGTAGGATTAGAAAGAGCTAGGAAAAGAAACGAGCTAGATAGATTTGAGAAAGAAGATTTGAATTTCCATGAAAATATTCGAAAAGCCTATTTAGATTTGGCAAAAAATAATAGTGAAAGAATAGTTTTATTTGATTCTTTGATTTCAGAAGATGAATTATTTGAAATGGCTATCAATTTAATAGAGAGCAGAATTAGTGAGTAACATTAAATACCCTTGGCTTAAAAAATATTTGTATTATTTTGATGCTAAAAAATTAGCACATGCTCAATTATTTTCTGGTAATTCAGGTATTGGAAAATCTTATTTTTCTTATGAATTATCTAAGTCTCTTCTATGCCTCAATTCAACAAAGCTTTTTGATTATTGTGGAAAATGCATATCGTGCAATTCTTTTAATTCAGGGACACACCCTGATTTTAAATCAATCCAATTAGAAGGCGAAAACAAGGTTATTAAAATCTCTCAATTAAGAGGAACAAAAAAAGATATTGGCTCTGAAGGTATACACAATTTTTCGCATGAGACGCCATTACTGAGTAAATCAAAAATAATTCACATTAGTTCTGCTGAAAATATGAATACAGAATCCCAAAACTTTTTATTAAAAACTTTAGAAGAGCCTTCAAATAATACATATATCTTTTTGACTTCTTCTAAGCCTTATCTGTTGAAACCAACACTTTTGAGCAGGCTTAACCATATTTCAATTTCTTTTCCAAAAAGGGAAGAAACATTAGATTGGTTAAAATCTATTAATGTCGAAATAAATTATCCGGAATTAAATTTTTTAGAAGATGTAAATCTTATTGATTTAAGTTCTGATTTAATTAACCAAATAAGACAAGAAATAGACGACTTTGCATCAGACTTAGCAAAATGCAATTCATCAAAAAAAATAGAAAAAATAGCATCTAAGTGGGATGACTCAAACTTGTTAAAAAAGTTAAATTGGCTCTCAAAAATAATTCGTAACTCAATTTTTTTAAAAATAAACCAAGGCGATTTAAAAAGTCCATTGTTTATAGAAAGTATTTCTTATCTTGCTAACTCCAAAAGCCTTATTGATCTTTTTGAGTTATCAAACGAGCTTAATAATTTAATTGATGGGCTTGCTAAGGGTGCAAATTTGAATAATAAGCTTCAAATAAAAGCACTTTTATCTTCTTATTAAATTAAAAAATTTATATGTTTTATAAATTTTAAATTAAAATGATTTTATGAATTTTTTAAAAATATTTTTTATCTCAATTTTTACTTTTTCATTAAATATTTTTGGTGAAAAAAATTATGATTTAGAAGTTCTTGTAGATGGATTAGATCATCCTTGGAGTTTAGTCGAGCTTTCTAGTGGAGAATTTCTTCTAACAGAACTGCCTGGAAACTTAAAATTAATTTCAAAGAATGGTTCTAAGATCACTGAAATTTCAAATGTGCCAAAAGTTTTATTCAGAGGGCAGGGGGGCCTTTCTGATATTGTCTTACATCCAGAATATAACAATAACGGTTGGATTTATTTTTCTTATTCAGCATATATAGATGAAAAAAAGAAACTAAATACTTTATTTGTAGATAGAGCTAAAATTGAAAATTTTAAATTAACTTCAATAGAAAATATTTTTCAAGCAAAAGCTGAAAGGAATGCTCCTGCACACTTTGGAGCAAAACTCTTTTTTCTAGATGATGGGACTTTGATGATAACCAGCGGTGATGGATTTGACTTTAGGGAATCTGCACAGTTTTTAGACAATCACTTTGGAAAAGTACTAAGGATTAATGATGATGGATCTATACCTGAAGATAATCCATTCGTAAATGTGTCAGGTGCACTTCCTGAAATTTGGAGTTATGGAATTAGAAATCCTCAAGGTATTTTCCAAGATAAAGATGGTCTAGTTTATGAAAATGAACATGGTCCAAGAGGAGGAGATGAATTAAACATTCTCAAACCTGGCCTTAATTATGGATGGCCTGCAATAACACATGGTATCGATTATTCAGGCGCTTTAATTTCGCCTTTTAAAGAAAAAGAAGGAATGGAACAACCTATTTACTATTGGACACCTTCAATTGCACCATCTGGTATGACAATTTATGAAAAAGATCTTTTTCCAGAATGGAAAGATAAAATTTTTATATCTAACCTAGTTTATCAAGATGTGAGGCTATTAGAGTTAAATGAAAATAAAGAAGTAATAAACGAAGAAATTTTATTCAAAGAAATCGGTAAAAGGATAAGAAATATCATTACTTTATCCAATGGAGAACTAATGATAATCACTGACAAAAAAGATGGTCAGCTAATAAAAGTAAAAAAAATATAATATGAGATTTTTAAGAGTTACTTCTTTGTTATTGTTTGCTGCAATAATTACTTCTTTTTTAAGTGTACCTATAACAACCGCAAGTTATACAATTTGGTTAAGTAGTATTGATATGCCTACGACCCTAAATTTATTCATAGCAAGCCTTATTCATGATTGGTTTAATTTAGGAGTAACGCTCTTTTTATTATTTTTAGTGGGTTTTTTCATTGCATTTCTTATCACATTTGCTATCCGTAAATATTTTGATGTCAAATTAATTTCGGAACCATTCTCATATGCTATCGCTGGATCTATTTGCATAGCTTTAATTTTAATTTTAACTGTAGCTCTTTTATTTGAAACACAAATAATCGCAGGGAACAGAACTTCAATAGGGACCCTTCTGCATGTTATAGCAGGTTTTGCTGGGGGGTATTTTTTTGGTTATTTTTTAAAAAAAATGTAATAAAATAGACAAATGACAAAAGTTGCAAAATTTAGAGAAATGACCAAAGGTACTGCTGAAGATTATATTCCTATAGCTGAAGCTGCGATGGAACATGCGGTAAATCTTCCAGAAAGAATCATTCAGCACTTAGATATGCTTAAGGGTGATCATGGCGGATTTGCGGTTGATAGATATACTCATTGTCTTCAAACTGCCACAAGAGCTTTTAGGGATGGGCGTGATGAAGAATATGTTGTTTGTGCTCTTCTACATGATATTGGAGATATTTTAGCTCCAGCTAATCATGCAGACTTTGCTGCTACTTTATTAGAACCTTATATTTCTGAAAAAAACTTTTGGATATTAAAACATCATGGAATTTTTCAAGGATATTATTTCTTTCATTTTCTAGGACTTGATAGGCATATGAGAGATAAATATAAGAACAGTGAACATTGGAAAGATTGTGTAGAGTTTTGTGCTAGGTATGATCAAAATTCTTTTGATCCAGAATATGATACTTTGCCGATAGAAACTTTCATGCCAATGTTAAAGAATGTTTTGGCACAGACAAAAAAATCTATCTACAAATCAGAAGCCTAACTAGGTTCTCCTTCTTTCTCTACTTGTTCGTCATGCATCTTTTTTGCAGCTATTAGATCTGGCATAACCATATTGAGCTTGTCTAAATCCCAAATATCATCACTTTTAAAAGACTTAATTACTGCTGGTTGCTGCATAATTCCGACATTACCTTGGGATATATGAAAAATTTGATTGGTAATCTCATTAGCTTCTTCTGAACTAAGCCAGGCTATAACTGGGGCAATTTGTTGGGGGCCTTGTTTCCAATCATTTTCATCAACTTCTCTGCCAGCTGCTTTCATTAAATCTATAGTCAGTCTAGTTGCAGCTCCAGGTGAAATTGTATTAACAGAACATTTATATTTTGCCATTTCCATCGAAAGCGATCTTGAAAATCCAGCAATACCTGCTTTGGCTGCTCCATAATTAGTTTGACCAAAATTTCCTATTAATCCTGAAACTGAAGACATATTTATAATTTTACAGTTAAGTCTATTTGTTTCTCTGATATAACGCACAAAAGGTTGCGTACAATTGAAGTGACCCTTTAAATGAACAGCCATTATTGCGTCCCAATCAGATTCATCCATGTTAAACAATGTTTTATCTCTTAAAATTCCGGCATTGTTAACAAGAATATCTACAGCTCCAAATTCGTTTAAAGCGGATTCAAAGATATTTTTGCCCCCTTTGTAAGAGTCTACACTTTCATAATTTGCTAAAGCTTCTCCCCCCAGAGAGGTTATTTCTTCAACAACTTCGTCAGCTATTTTGTCTTCACCACTTCCATCTGGATTTGCACCTAGATCATTTACTAAAACTTTTGCACCTTCTTTAGCTAAAAAAAGAGCAGATTCTTTTCCTATACCTCTTCCAGCACCCGTGATTATTGCAACTTTATCCTTTAAACTAGACATGTCAGCTCCCCCATAAAATATTTAATTTATATTAGCTTAATGAAAGATTCAATTGAAAAAGGTGTAAGCAATTTAAACTTAATACTATATGCCTTTGGTTCAGGAACAGTAGGAATAAATTCTGTAATTTTTGGTGGCTGGATTTTATTTTATTACAATCAAGTTTTAGGTCTTAGCGCTGTTCTCGCTTCTACAGCATTAGGAATATCCTTAGTTTTCGATGCTATTTCTGATCCCTTAGTTGGAGCTTGGTCAGATAGATTTAAATCAAAATGGGGAAGAAGACATCCTTTTGTTTACTTGAGCATCATTCCTCTAGCATTAGGATTTTATTTTTTATTCTCTATTCCTTCGTCAACAGAACAAAATTTTCTTTTTTGGAAATTATTACTTTTAGTAATTTTAATAAGAGTTTCTTTAACTTTTTATGAAACACCTAGAGCGGCATTAGGACCAGAATTAACAAAAGGATATGACAGGAGAACATTTGTTACAGGTTGGTCATATGTAATGGGAGTAATGGGAGCAATAATTCTTAGTTACTTAATGTATGAATTTTTTCTTGTAGAAACAGAAGAATTTCAAAAAGATATGGCTTTTTTGAATCCGGTTTCATATACATATTTAGGGCTTTCATCAGCAATAATGATTATCTTTTTTGGTCTTACCTCATGTATAAGCACTCATAAATATATTCCAGAATTACACAAGCCAGAATCTACTAAAAATTTTTCGTTCAATAAGCTTTTTCAAGAACTACTTGAATGCTTTTCAAATAAATCTTGGTTGGCAATGTTAATTTCAGGAAGTTTTTTGGGTTTACAAATTGGCATAAGTACAGGCGTCGGAGTTTATATAAACAAATTCTTTTGGGAATGGACGCCAGAAGTTTTGGCCCTTTTTCCTGTTGTTTCAGGGATAGGTGCAATATTAGGAGCTATTTTGGCTGCTTCCATTGCAAATGGACAAGAAAAAAGGAATGTATGTATAACTGTTTTTGTAATAACAATTCTAATTTCTCCTATTCCTTTGGCTCTTAGATTATTAGATCCTTATACTTCAATTACTCTTTTTCCTGAAAACAATACAGATTTAATTTGGTGGATATTGATTCTTCACACAGGAATTGAAGATTTGCTTAGAGCCATGGGTTTTACACTAGTTATTTCTATGATTTACGATATTGTTGAGAATAGTCAAATAAATACTGGTAGAAGGGACGAAGGAATTTTTATGACTGGACCTGGTTTGATACAAAAAATTCTCTCCGGCTTAGGAATATTTATATTAGGGCTTGTTTTGCAATATTTAAATTTTGATCCAAATATTGCGATTAACTCTGGATCAAAACCTCCCATTAATGAACTAGTATTTTTTCAAATTACAGTCGGACCCTTTTTAACCTTAATTGGAACATCATTTCTATTCCTTTATAACATTTCCAGAGATTCACACCACGAAGCTATTGGTTCATTGGGATACGAAGAAAAATAATGTTTTTTCCAATTTCTGACGATAACCCTAGCAATACTTCTCCAATTATTACCTATTCTTTAATTGGACTTTGTTTGTTTGTCTTTTTTTTGCAGATTCTTTCGGAAATGAATCCATCTATTTATTATAGTTTTGGATTTGTACCTTCAAATTTTTTTAATTCAACCTCATTATTAGAAGCATTTTTTCCGGTGATAACATCTATGTTTGTTCATGGAGGTTTCGCTCATATTATTGGAAATTTACTTTATCTATGGATATTTGGCGACAACGTTGAAGATTCCATGGGTAAATTGAGATTTATTATTTTTTATATCCTTTGTGGAACCTCAGGAGCTCTTCTTCAAGGAATTGTTGATCCTACCTCAAACATACCTATGGTGGGTGCAAGTGGGGCTATTGCAGGAGTATTAGGAGCTTATTTATTATTATTTCCTAGAGCAAATGTTAGGTGTTTAATTTTCATTATTATTTTTATTCAAATGATTAGAGTGCCAGCATTTATAGTTTTAGGTATATGGATTTTGGGCCAATTCTTTAGTCTTCCAGGTTCACTTGATTCATCTGGTGGAACTGCATATTTAGCTCACATTGGAGGATTTTTAACAGGAATGATTTTGATACCATTTTTTAAAAAAACCAATGTAAGATTACTACAAGAAAAAAATAGTATTGCTTGGGTTGCTGAATCTGGTTTCAATTTTAGACAAGATGAAAACAAGATTAAAAATGATGATTTATTAAGTAAATTTATAGAAGAATCAGAAGAAGAGGTGAGGAAGAGAAAATGAGGATATTTTTAAAATCTATTTTTTGGTTAGTAAGTTTTTTCTTAACAATCTTAATTTTAATTTCTGCATACTATTTTGCTTTTTTCTATAACTTTTTCGGAACTCTTGAAACAGCTGGTAAAAATTTAAATAAACCTTACCCAGATTATCTTCTTCAATCAAAAATTCAGTCTCAGTTAAAACACACTAATACAGAAAAACAGATTGTGTTTGGAGATACTCATGTTCACTCAACTTACTCAACAGATGCATTTTTATGGAGTCTCAAAAATTTTAATGGAGAGGGGCCTCATTTAATGGCTGAAGCTTGCGATTATGCTAGATTTTGTTCCGCAATAGATTTTTGGGTCAACACTGATCACGCCGAAGCAAGCACACCAAGAAAGTGGGCTGAAACTATAAGAGCTGTACAAAACTGTGAGGCAGTTAATAGGGGTGATAGAGCCAAAGATTTAATAAGTTTTGTTGGCTATGAATGGACTCAGATAAATCCAGATAATAAAGATGACCACTATGGTCATAAAAACGTACTTTTCTTGGAAACAGATGATGAACTACTTCCAAAAGTTCCTTTTGGAGCCGCAGGATATACCTCTGGAGGATTTAGAGATCGTGAAGGATTAGTCAGCGCAAAGATAAATATGCTTTCCGCTTCTGTAGTTGATTTTTCAAATAGAAATAGATATGCAGATTTCATAGCTTTTTATGAAGAAGTAGTCGCCAATCCAGACTGCGATCCTAATGATATGAATTATTCAGACTGTTATAAATCTGTCTTTACTCCTAAAGATTTATTTTCAATTTTAAAAACCGTTGATTCTGACTCAATAGTAATTCCACATGGAAATACATGGGGTTATTACACGCCTACAGAGTCAAGCTGGGATAAACAACTACTAAATGAAATGCATGATCCTTCAATGCAAATTTCAATAGAGGTTTTTTCAGGACATGGGAATTCTGAAGAGTTTAGAAATTGGACAGGTACTATTTCTCAAAATGGAATAAAAACTTGCCCTTTGCCAACAGAAGATTATTTACCTTCATGTTGGAGGGCAGGAGAGATAATTCAAGAGAGATGTTTAAATAATGGATCTAGTGAAAAAATTTGTTTAGCTAGGGCAGAATTAGCAAGACAGACTTACATAGAAGGTGGCCAATATGGCCATTGGTCGGTAATGGGAGCTGAGCCGGCAGATTGGCTTGATTCTGGTCAATGTAAAGATTGTTTTGTACCCGCTTTTAATATGAGACCGAATGCTTCCGTACAATATGCACTAGCATTGAGAAAATTTGAAGGAGATAAAATTAATTCTTTTGATTTTGGTTTTATTGCATCAAGTGATAATCATAGAGCTAGACCTGGAACAGGTTACAAGGCTATTGATAGACTTGTTACAACTGAAGCAAACGGCCCATCAAATGAATTTTTTTATAGCAACATTTATCCCAAAGAGGAAAAAACAGACATACCATGGGAAGTTATTCCAAGTGAAATTAATACTGCCTCCGAATTAACTATGTTTGAAGCTGAAAGACAATCTTCCTTTTTTACTACTGGAGGATTAGCAGCAGTTCATGTATCGAAAAGAGATAGAAAAGGTATTTGGGAGGGCTTTAAAAATAAAGAAACTTATGCGACAAGTGGCTCAAGAATATTATTATGGTTTGACGTCATAAATTCAAAAAACGGTAGAAAACCTATGGGATCAAAAATAGAAATGGATGAAAATCCAGTTTTTGAAGTTAAAGCAGTTGGTTCTTTCAAACAAAAACCTGGTTGCCCTGATTTAGGTTTGTCAAAAGCTGAAAATGAAAAAATCATGAAGCTTTGTAAAAATGAATGTTTTAACCCGTCTGATGAAAGAAGAGAAATAACTAGAATAGAAGTGATAAAAATTACTCCTCAAAATTATAATAACGAGCCAGTAGAAAATTTAATAAAAGACGTTTGGAAAGTTCACAAGTGTAAGTCCAATTCACAAGGAGAATGTAGATTTAGATTTTCTGACCAAGAATATTCCAAAAATGGTAGAGACAGTCTTTACTATGTTAGGGCAATTGAAGAGCCTTCTTTAAGAATTAACGGTGGTAATCTAAGATGTGACTACGATGAAAATGGAAATTGTAAAAAAGTAAATATTTGTCATGGTGGATATCAAACTGATAGAGATGATAACTGTACAATGTTATCTGAAGAGAGAGCTTGGTCTTCGCCAATATATATAAACCAAATCTAATTTATAAATGACTACAGAAAAATTACCATTTTCAACTAAGTTTTTTTACGGCTTTGGTTCTTTGGCATATGGAATTAAAGATAATGCTTTTAATTATTTTTTACTTTTTGTTTATGTCCAAGTTTTTGGATTAGCACCTAATTTAGCTGGCTTGGCAATATTACTTATGCTGGTTATAGACGCTATCTCAGATCCTTTAATTGGTTATTTTTCTGACAAAACTCAATCAAGATGGGGCCGAAGGCATCCTTGGATATATGGATCTGCTATACCAGTAGCTTTGTCATTTTTTCTGATATGGGATCCTCCAGATAATTTATCTCAAATACAATTATTTTGGTTTTTATTAGTTGTAGGAGCAACTATTAGGACAGCAATAACTTTATATGAAATTCCTAGTAATGCTTTAGGGCCTGAATTATCAAAAGATTATGTTGAGAGAAGCTCTCTTTTGTCCTTTAGATATTGGTTTGGATGGTGGGGAGGATTAGCCGTATGGAATTCTTTATGGATATTTGTTGTTTATAGTTCATTAACTGGAACTCAAGATGCGCGATTTATTGCAGACACATGGATTACTTATGGATTAGTTTGTAGTCCAATAATGTTTATTGCTATTGTTGTTACTGCGATGGGAACACACAAGCATATAAATGATCTTCATGCTCCCAAGGTCGAAAGAAAAACTTTAAAAACAACCTTACAAGAATTATTTGAGACTGTTACTGTGAGTAAAAATTATATTATTTTATTCATAGCAATGATAATGATGGGAGTAGCTGGAGGAATTGGTACAAACTTAACTTTATATTACTATAGTTTTTTTTGGGAATTTAGCCCTCTAAACATTTTAACCATTGGTTTGAGTTTATTCTTGGCTCCTTTAGTTGGTTTAGTAGTTTCTCCCTATCTTGCTAACAAATTTGGTAAAAAAAATGGAGCTTTGCTTTTATTTGCGGTATCTCTAATAGTAGAAAACGGAATCATTGTATTGAGATTGCTTGGTTTATTGCCTGAAAATGGTTCTCCCATCGTATTAGCAGGGGTATTGATATTTCATTTTATTGGAGTTGCTACATCTGTTATTTCATTCACAACACTTAACTCTATGGTTTGGGATACAGTAGAAGAAGTTGAAATAAAGACTGGTAGAAGAATGGAGGGAACTTTGCTTGCAGCGAGATCATTTGCTCAAAAATGTATGAGCGGTGCAGGTGCTTTTGCAGCTGGAATGATTCTGACTTTTGCAGCTTGGCCTAAAAATGCAATTCCTGGACAAGTTGATAATGAAATTTTATTTACTTTTGGGATCACTGCCGTTTGCTCATCAATAATTTTATGGGGAATTTCTCTTTTTACAATTTCTTTTGTAACAACAACTAAAGAAAGTCATAAAGAAAAATTGACAGAACTAAAATACGTAAAGTCTAATGATTGAAAATGATTAAAGAACAAATAGAAGAAAAATTGAATAAAGATTTCGAGCCTTGGCATCTTGAAGTAGTTAACGAATCTCCAAATCACAACGTTCCTGATGGAGCTGAATCTCATTTTAAAATTATTATTGTTTCTGAAAAATTTTTTGAAATTAGAGCCGTTAAAAGACATCAATTAATATATTCTGTGTTGAGGGAGGAAATGCAAAAAATTCATGCTATAGCTATCCATCCTTTCACTCCTGAAGAATGGAAAGAAAAAACTGGAGAAAGCTTAGACTCTCCAAAATGTCTTGGCGGAGGAAATGATTGATAAAGAAAGTTTTCAAGGATTTTATACATATACATTTTATAGCTGTATAGAAATAAAAAATCCCTCTTTTCTAAGACAAAGAATAAGAAAGCAAGCTAATAATTTAAAAATTATTGGCACAATAATTCTTACCCAAGAAGGAATAAATTCTACCATTTCATCAAAAACAAAAAATAATCTAAATTTGATGATTTCTCTATTAGAAAATCAATTTGGACCAATCAGATTTCGTGAATCTTTTTCAAAAAAACAACCTTTCAAAAAACTAAAAGTTAAAGTTAGAAAAGAGGTAGTTCCTTCTGGAACTAATATTTTAATTAAAAAGGATTTAAATAATTACATAGACCCAGAAAATTGGAATGATTTTATAAAAGATGATTCTGTTTTAGTTATAGATGTAAGAAATAATTATGAAGTGGAAGTAGGCACTTTTTTAAACTCCATCTCACCAGAAACAAAGACTTTTAAAGAATTTAATAATTTCATAGAAAAGTCAAAAAAGGATTTTAAAAATAAAAAATTAGGAATTTTCTGCACAGGTGGAATTAGATGTGAAAAAGCTTCTGCTCTTTTTAAAGAGAAAGGAATTAAGGATGTATTTCAACTTGAGGGCGGTATATTAAATTATTTCAAAAAGAATAAAAATAAAGATAATTTTAAAGGAGAATGTTTTGTTTTTGATGATAGGGTAACACTAGATAAAAATCTAAATCCTGGAAGCTTCTTTCAATGTTTTGCTTGTAGAAGGCCTTTGTCAAAAGATGATTTGTTCAGGTCAGAATACACAGAAGGTATTTCTTGCCATAATTGTATAAATGAAAAAACAGATAAAGATAGAGAAAGGTTCGCTGACCGACATAAACAGAACCTATTAAAAAGTAAATTATGACTTTGATAAGCTTAATCTCTTCAAATCCAAAAAAAAATTTACTTTTATTATTTTTTCTGGCCATTTTTCTGGGAATAGGCATTTCAAATTTTAAACTAGATGCTTCTTCAGATACTCTTCTTTTGGAAAATGATCCCGATTTAAAACTTTTTAGAGAAAATTCAGAAAGATATGGTTCTAATGATTTTTTAATTGTTACTTTTACACCGAAAGATGAGCTTTTGTCAGAGTCTTCCATCTTGCTTATAAAAAAAATTGTTAATGAAATTGCATCCTTCAATAGAGTTGAGAGTGTTTTATCTTTGCTTGACGTACCTTTATTAGAAAATAACCCGAATATATCTCTTAGCGATGTTGCGGAAAATGTAGAGACACTTAATTCCAAAAACCCTAACTTAGAACTGGCAAAGAGAGTATTTTCTTCTAATGATGTCTATCGAAACCTTTTGATAAGCGAAGATCTGAATACGACAGCTTTTCAGGTAACGTTAAAAAGAAACGTAAATTATGAAAATTTAATAAATCAAAGATACTCAATTTACGACCTAACAACTCCAGATAAAGAGCAGAGACTCATTAGTATTAATGAACTTATTGAGCAAGAAAAAAATATGCTTTCGATAGAAGATGAAAAATTGGTGTCTTCAATGAGAAACCTTCTTGATTCTTATCAAAACTTTGGTGAATTTTTCTTAGGAGGCGGCGCAATGATTACTGTCGATACCATAAGATTTATTTCTCAAGATTTGACCGTATTCGGAATATCAGTTCTTTTAATTTTTACATTCGTTCTATCTTTTATATTTAGAAATTTAATATGGGTATTTATGCCACTTTTCACTGCATTGGTTACTTCAGCCATCTGTATGGGATTAGTAGGATGGTTTGACTGGAAAGTTACAGTCGTCTCAGCAAACTTCATATCAATTCTTATGATTATCAGCATCTCATTAATGGTTCACTTAATAGTTAGATATCAAGAATTAGGAATTTTAGATAAAGAAAGCGATCAAAAAAATATAATTAATACAACTTTAAGCCAAATGTTTTTGCCTTGTCTTTACACAGCTTTGACTACAGTCGCTGCCTTCGCGTCTTTGGTTATAAGCGATATTAAACCGATAATTGATTTTGGAATAATAATGGTTTTAGGAATTTTTATTACTTTTATTTTTGCATTTATTTTATTTGGCTCGTTCATGCCTTTGATAAAAAGAGAATTTTTGAATTTAGGTATTGATAAGTCAAAAGGAATAACTCTCTATATACATAGTTTTGTTGAAAAAAATCCAATT
>CABZAV010000006.1 GCA_902523885.1 uncultured SAR86 cluster bacterium
TGAATAAAAATCTTCTTGTATTGAATCTATTTCTGACTGTAAGTCATTTTGTTGTGACCTAAAGACATCAATTGAACTGATTAACTTTTGTTTTTCAGTTTGTAATTTTTCAATTTCTAATTCAGTTTGTTTAACACTTAAATCTAGTTTTGAAGCAGCTTCATTTCTTGCTTGCCAACTAAATGCTTTCAATAAACCATTAAATTTTTTCTCTTTTTCCTTAAGAAAGTTATATCTTTCAGCTGACTTAACCTGTTGATTGAGTTTGAGCAAAGCTCTTTCTATTTCATCGCGAATATCAGAAACCCTATTTAGATTTTCTCTAGTCTTTTTTATTCTCGACTCTGTTTCTTTTTTTCTTTCCCTGTATATTGATATTCCAGCAACTTCTTCTATATAAGCTCGCAACTCTTCTGGTTTTGAACTTATTAATTTCGTTGCCATTTCTTGTTCAATCACGGCATAACTTCTAGGACCTAATCCGGTTCCTAAAAATATGTCGGTTATGTCTTTTCTTCTGCATTCAGATCCATTTAATGAATAAGTAGATTTCCCGTCTAAATCTAATACTCTTTTTACTGAAATTTCTGAATAGGAAGAATATTCACCCCCTATCCTGCCTTGATCATTATCAAAAAGAAGTTCTACTGAAGCTCTGCTTGAGGGGGCTCTAGATGAAGATCCATTAAAAATTACATCGGCCATTGATTCTCCTCTTAGGTTTTTTGCTGAAATTTCACCCATCACCCATCGAACTGCATCAATAATGTTTGATTTACCACACCCATTTGGACCTACGACACCTGACATACTGGAGGGGAAGCTAATTTTCGTTGGATCAACGAAAGATTTAAAACCTGAAAGACTAATATTTTTTAATCGCATATTTAGCTTCTAAGCTATATTTTAAACGATTTAAGACTTATTTACTGTTGTTTTTTTTAATTTCTAACTCTTTAAGAGCTGTATTCATCACTAAAATTAAAGACTTTTTTTGGTCTTCAGAATCTACATTTTCCAGAGCAACGGACCAACTTTTTAGAGCTAGTTCAAATTCGCTTTGACTGAATAAATAAAGCCCTTTCATTGTAAGGGCTTTATGATTTGATGGGTCAAGGTAAAGAGATTTCTCCAAATTTTTTAGGATATTTGCGTTGAAGGATAGATCCTTAATAAGATATTGAACCTCTGCATAAGCGGCATAAATTTCTGCATCAATTTGATCCGGATAAACGGCAATATATTTATTTAAGACCTTATATGACTGATCATAGTATCCATCCGCAAGTAAATTCATAGCAAGTAAATTCAATTCAGACGCAGACAAACTATTCAGATTTAATAATTCATCAGTTTTAGTATTTAAATTTAAAATAAAATTTTCGTCTTTTTCGCCTTTATAAAAAGAGCTAAAAGACTGTTTAGTTAAATTATCAAAACCGCCAATAGATAAATAAATTAACAAAGCAGTAATTACTGAAATCAATAAAAGAATTCTACTAGTCATTTTTTTTGAAGTACTAAGTAAAGAAAATAAGCTGATAATAAAATTAAAATTATTGGAAAGAAAAAAAGTAAATAAGAAAAGTTATTTACTGGAGGCATGTAAAGAATATCGTCACCAAATTTTTCTGTTAAAAAAAATTTAATTTGATCATCGCTCTTATTTTCGAGAATCATATTAAAAATAATATTTTTCATGTCTTTAGCTATTGGAGATGTAGAACCATTGATGCTTGAGCCTTCGCACAACGGGCAACTTATTTCCTCAGCTAAAGAATAAAATCTTTGTTCGTGATTTTCGGATGAAAAAGAGTACAAGTTCAAAGCTTCTTGAGTAAAAACAAAATATGAAACAAACAATAGAAAATAAGAAAAAAATTTCATTCCATTAAGTTTGTAAATTTATTCACCCAAACCTTTTCATCAATTATGCCAATATGCTTTTGAACAATTTTATTTCTTTTATCTATTAAATAAGTTTCTGGTGCTCCAGAAACTCCAATTTCTAATCCAAAATTACCTCTTGGATCAAAAATAGTTTTCCAATAAGGGTTACCAAATTGCTCTAGCCATCTAAGAGCTTTTTCTTTGTCATCTTTGTAGTTCAATCCAAAAATTTTTATTCCTTTATTCTGCAGACTCATTAAGAAACCATGTTCTAATTTACAATTAACACACCAAGTAGCCCATACATTAATTAATTTATACTCGCCCTCTTGAAATGAATTTTGATTGATTGGCTCTTCATTTAATTCGTTCATCTCAAAAGCTGGAAAACTAGAAACTTCAATTATTTTTTCATTAGGGTTTAACAATGTCACAATAAAAATAAGAAAAAGAATTCCTATGAAAAGACTGGAAAATAGAAAAAGATTTATTTTATTCATACTTTGTTCTTCTAAAGACTGCTAAAAATCCTCCAATTGTCATAATTAATGCGCCTAACCAAATTAATCTTACAAAAGGTTTGATCTGTATTTTTGCTATCCATTTACCTGAATCCAATTTTTCACTAAGACTAATATATAAATCTTCTTTCGGACTTACATAGATATCAGATTCGGTCATCACATTATTAGAAGCTGGATAAAAGCTTTTTTCAGGTTTTAAATCTATTTTATTTTTGGTTGTATTATCTAAAACTTCGAATTGAACAACTTGAGCATAGTAATTTGAGAAATCTTGCTTGCTCTCATCAACCAACTTTATATTGTAATTATTCAAATTAGTGAATTCTCCTTTTCCAATTATTACTTCTTTATTTTGTGAAAAAGAAGAAACGACACCTATACCTAAAATCATTACGGCAATCCCAAAATGTGCCGTAACCATGCCTAAATTATTAAATAGTAAAATTGAGTTTTTTGAATTTCTATAAATATAGACTACTAATCCAGAAATAATTGCAGCGAACATCAAATAACTAGCCGTGGAAAAAATATCTGGATAATTAAACAAAGTGTAGGTGAAGAAAAAAGTGAGAATAAAAACTATACCTAAACAAGTTAAATAAAAATAATTATCTTTTTTAGATTTTCCCCAAAAAGTTAAGATTCCATAACCTTGAAAAAAGGCTATAAAAAACGCAATTGGTACAGTTGTTAAATTAAAATAAGGTGCTCCAACTGTAATACTCTTACCGCCAGTAAAGATATCATAAATAATTGGGTATATTGTTCCAAACAGGATCACAATGGCTAATATCAGCAATAAAGCATTATTAATTAACAAGAAAAATTCTTTTGAAAAAAAAGAATAATCTGCCTCTTCTTTTGAGATTATGTCTCCCCTAAAAAATAGATAAAAAGAATAAATAGATATTAAAAAAGTTAAGATCAACAAGATCAATCCTCTTTCAGGATCAAGAGCAAATGTATGAACTGAAGTTAAGATTCCAGACCTAACTAAAAACATACCAATAAAGCTTCCAATTACTGCCAAAACAGATAACAGAATAGTCCAGTTAACAAAAATATTCCTTTTATTAGTAACAATTGCTGAGTGTATTAAAGCTGTGGCAATCAACCAGGGGACCAGTGAGGAATTTTCTACGGGATCCCAAAACCACCAACCACCCCAACCGAGCTCGTAATAAGCCCACCAACTCCCAAGTGCAATCCCGAGTGTTAAAAAACTCCAAGCTAATGTCGTCCATTTTTTTATTCTCAAAGCCCAAGCTTCCATCACACCGACACAACGGCCTAACGCGATAGCAAATGGAATTACCAAACCTGCATAGCCTAAATAAAGCATCGGAGGATGAATAGTAAAAGCAAAATCTTGCAATAAAGGATTTAAATCTGTTCCATTTAAAGGAGAAATTGGCAGTAATCTTTCAAAAGGATTAGATGTGAATATGGTGAAGCCTGCAAAACTTAAAAAAATTAGAGAGGTAAAGCCATGAAGGTAATTCTTGTCTCTTACAGATTGATAATTTGTAGATAATGAGAATAAAACAATCCATAAAGAAAGAATCAATATAAATAAAAGCATCGAGCCTTCATGTCCTCCCCACAAAGCTGAAAACTTATAATAAATTGGTAAAAAAGGATTGGAATTACTTGCTACATAAAGCACACTGAAATCATCAGACAAAAATGATATTTCTAGTGCTATAAAACTCATAAGGATAAAAACAAACTTGAAATAAACTAAATTTGATAAATTAATTATTTCTCTATTTAGATAATACGAATAGCTTGCTAGACAAAAAATAGAAACAGCTAAAACAAAAGATATTATTAAAAAAATATTACCTATTTCAGGAATCATTTTCCCTCCAAAGCCTGAACAACTTCTTTTGGTTCATAATTTTCATCGTGCTTAGCCAGGATTTCAAAAGCTTGAAAACTACTGTTCGTTTGATCGTAATACCCAGTTGCAACCACTCCCGCCTCTTCTTTAAATAAGTCGGGCAAAATTCCTGAATAATTGACTGTAACTTCTTCTTTTAAATCAGTGATTATAAAATTTATTTCTAACGAATCAGGAATTCTCATGAGTGAACCCTTTTGAACTAATCCACCAACACGTATTGACTTATTTGGTGAAGGATTAGATGAAAACAAATCTGAAGGAGAATAAAAAAGGTTGATGTTTTGATTGAGCGCTGTCAGGACTAAAACGGTTGCCAACAATGAAGAGCCGAATATAAATAAAACTGCGTAAAGACGATTTTTTCTAATTTTTTTCAATTTTTTTCAATTTATTTATTTTATTTAGTCTAACTTTAGGAATTATTAAATTAAAACCTATAAGAGCAATGGTTATCAATAAAACCAACCAGACATGAAAATTATAATCATTGAAATCGTAAATCATCTTTTTAATAATTTTTAAACCATTCCTTATTAATTTCTCGTTTTGCTATCTCAGCTCTCATTGCCATCAAGCCTGATAAAAGAACAACTAAATAAAAACCAAATATAGAAATTATGAGCGGGTATAACATCTCAGTTGAGATAGAAGAACTTTCTGTAAATTTAATACTTGCAGGTTGATGGAGAGTATTCCACCAGTCAACTGACTTTTTAATAATCGGTAAATTAACTGCCCCTACTAACGTAAGAATAGAAACGGCTTGATCAGCAGATTTCTTTTCACTAAAAGACGAATACAAACTGACAATAGCAATGTAAAAGATAAATAATACAAGAGTAGATGTAAGTCTTGCATCCCAGATCCACCAAGTTCCCCACGTTGGTTGTCCCCATATGGAACCACTTATTAAAGCTAAGAAAGTAAACGATGCGCCTATCGGTGCCATTGATTTAATAAAGATACCAGCCATTTTCATTCGCCAAATCATTGATACAACAGCAGCAACCGTCATAGTGTAATAAATAGCTTGAGAAACTGAGGCCGCAGGCACATGTATGTAGATAATTCTGTAAACATCTCCTTGTTTAAAGTCTGTTGGAGAAAAAAAGACTCCCCAGACAATTCCAATAAATAAAAATAGAAATGAGAACAAAGCTATATAGGGGATAGTAATTCCAGAGATTCTGTAAAACCAAGGCGAAGAACCTAGTTTGTGATAAAAATTTTTTAAAGAGTTAAACGTCCTATTCATAATGCAACCTCAAAGCACCAATACATGCGTAGCAAATCAAAGGTAACAAGAAAATAAATATTGCTAACATCATTAAAAAATAAAAACTCGGATTTTCTCCATTTAAAAATGAAGTAACCGAAGAAGTTCCCATTATCAATATAGGCAGACTTAATGGCAAAACAATTGCTGGGCCTAAAATACTACTTTTTCCTAAAGACAATGCTCCTGCCAAAGCTCCGAAAAGAGATATTACAGGAGTTCCTAAAAAAAGACTTGTTAACAAAATTACTAAGCCTTCACTAGGTAAAAATAATAAAAATATAACCGTTGATGACAATATTATTATCGGTAAGGAACTGAAAATCCAATTAACTAAAATTTTTAAAATAATCAAAGAAAGGGTTGAAACTCTTAATGAAAAGAATATATCCAGTGTTCCGTCTTCAAAATCTTCATTAAATATATTTTGGATTGATAGTAAAGTTGATAAAAGAACGCAAATCCATGTTATGCCCGGAGCCAAAAAAGATAAGTCTGCTGGATCATTAGATAGAGCAAGAGGATAAAGCGCAATGGTAATTAGAAAGAATACAATTGGACTTAAGTAAGTGCTTGATCTCTTTCTATAAGAAACGAGCTCTTTATAAAATATCCTTTTTGCTAAATTAGTCATTTTTAAAATCATCAATATTTATTTCCTGAGAGCTTTTTCCTTGATTCTCATGAGAAGTAAAAACTATTGAACTCCCTTCAGAAGTTTTTTGCCAAAATATCTCATTCAAGCAATCTATTCCTTCATCATCTAGATTAGAAAAAGGCTCATCTAAAACGTACAAATCAGCTTTAACACAAGCAAACAAAGACAATAAAATTTTTTTCTTTTGGCCTTCTGAGTAATTGCCAAGAGAAGTTGAGAAAGAAACCTCGCAACCAAAATCACTTAGATAGTTTTTAATTTTATCCAAATCAAATTTTGGATTTCTCAAATCATTTTTTAAATTTTCTTCAACTGTTAGATTATCTTTAAATCCGTTCTTATGTCCCGCGTAGAAAATATTTGGAGAAAAAATATCTTTGATATTTTCATTTAGAAACAAAATTTCGCCTTCATAATCTTGTAATATTCCAGATATATTTTTTAAAAAAGTAGTCTTTCCAGACCCATTGGAACCTGAAACTTTTGTAATGGTTTTAATATCTAAGTAAAGGTTTAGATTTTCAAATAGATATTTATCCGTATAGGCATATGATAAATTATCAACTTTTAACATGACTGAGATTAGTTAAATTAAATATTTAACTGTTTTAAGTTAATATTATAACTAATTATAAAATTAAGGACTTTAGAATGAGTGACGATTTTGGAAAGAGAATAAGTATAGAAGAGGTAGAGGAAGGAACTTCTTTTATGCCTAAATTTGATGAAAAAGGCTTAATTCCCGTGATAACAGTAGAAGACAGCACTAGTGAAATACTTATGCATGGCTACTCAAATAAAGAAGCTTTGCTTCAAACAATCGAAACCAACCAAGCCCATTATTGGAGTAGAAGTAGAAAAAAAATCTGGAAAAAAGGTGAAACCAGTGGCTTGAATCAAGTAATAAAGAAAATACTCATTGACGACGATCAAGATTGTCTAATTTTTAGAGTTGAACTTGGTGGAATGGCGGCAAGTTGTCACGTTGGTTATAAATCATGTTTTTATAGGTCATTGGAAGGTAAAAATGAGTTAGTTTTTACCGAGACGGAAAAAGTTTTTGATCCTGAAGAGGTTTACGAAAGTCAAGACAACCCAACCATTCTTTAACATTTGCCCTTGTAGTTTAACTGGATAAAACGGCCGCCTCCTAAGTGGCAACTCTAGGTTCGAGTCCTGGCTGGGGCACCACTAAAGAAATTTCATATTTATTTAAAAAGAGATCTAATATTCCTTTTCAACTTCTTTTTATTTTTGCCATAGTTGAAACGTATATTTTGATAATTGGGGTCTGGCAATAAATACATTAAGAAATAAAATGGAAATTTAAAGATTATTTTCCAGGCAAGTTTCAAGTACCTTAATTTTTCTCCTTCATGCCTCACAAAACAAGGTTTAATTAATTTATTAAATTCTTTTTTAATCTCTTTATTTTTTTTATCGCTAGTTTTTAAACCTTTTTTTCCAAAAAAATATAAATCTCTTGAAAAAGGATTGTATGTTATGTAGTGATATATGAAATCCAACTTGGAAGACTCATTTAAAAATTCTTTCACCGTAACATTCTTATAATAATCCCAACCTTTTTCTTGACTAGCAGCAGATAATTCGGGGTTTGTTCTTGTAGTTCCATGTTCGTCAAATCCCCTAGAAGCAATTTGAACGATCAGGTGTCCCTCTTCTTTTGTAACCCGATACATATCAACTAAATTAGACTTCCAATAAGGATTATGCTCAAAACAATTGCAACTAATAGATAAATCAAAATAATTGTTTGAGAGAAAGTTTAAATTTTTTCCATCATATATCTTGTCTACATTGGGGCCTTCAGAAACATCGACACCTATATATTCATTAAAAGAAAAAAAAGGTTTTATCGAACCATTTACATCATATGAACCGAGTTCAAAAATTTTTTCACTATGATTTAAATTTAAATATTCTGAAGCTATTTCTACAAACTTCTCTTGCTGAAAATGAGACATATTATTTTGATAGAGATGTAAATACTCTATCATTTAGGAGTTCTGGACCAACTGGAAAATATTCGAAGGCAGGGTTTATTTCTTGAATTTCTAAAAGTGTTTTGCCTTCAGATATTAATATCTGGATTTTATTTCTTACTTGAATAAGATTCTCAAGATAATTTTCTATTATTGACTTATCAGCAATTTCTCCATGACCAGGTACCACAATAGTTTTTTCATTAATTATATTTAAAACCTTTTCTAAACTATGAATCATCCCATGGATAGAGCCTCCATTATCGACATCTATAAATGGTGCTACTTCTAAGTTTCCTACATCCCCCAAATGAATAACATTTGCATCCTTAAAAAAAATAATACTATCGCCAGTCGTGTGAGCTGGACCAAAGTGAAGAACCTCTATCATGTGGTCATTAATATTTAACGAAAGTTTTTCTTTATATAAAATATCAGGAATGGCTTCCTCTTCATATGGTTGTTGTGGCCAAACTATAGAAACTAAATTTATATATGTTCCATTTTTGAAATAATCTAAAGTATTTTCATGTGCATAAATATTGGCACCCATAGGACCATAAGCTCTATTTCCTTCGGCATGATCAAAATGAAAATGTGTGTTAATAATAAAGTCTACTTTTTTTCCACCTAGTTCATTTATTTTTTCTAAGATAACAGAAGAGCTATCTGGGAATTGACTATCAACAATTAAAGTTCCATCTTTTCCAATAGATACTAAAATATTTCCACCGTATCCAAAAATTACATGCAAGTTTTTTGTTAAAGAGGTAGTTTTAATAAAAGAAGGTTCAAATCCAGCCCAACCAATGGATTCTAAAAATAAATTTTGTTCTTCAGTATACGAATAAGTTTTATTAGAAACGGTTTCAGAACATGAAATAAAGAAAATACTTAAAATTAGAAAGGCATTTTTCATTTCTATTTGTTTTTTTAATTGTGGTAATAATTAAAGTTTTTCTTTCAGACTCTCAGTTTTCAAAATTTACTCTGTCAAAAATCCACTTCTTGATAACTCAACTCTACATTTACTAAATCCAGCTTCGATTTTTGATTCTAAACTTGAATCTTTTAAAGCCTCATCAAAATATCTAGTAAATTCTGGACCAAAGTCTGCTAAATCAGGAGCAGTCCCAATCCAATAGAAAGCATTAGCTGTTTCTTCAGCATAAAAAATAGGCATCCAGATTTCAGCGCTATAATCGTAACCATTTTTTTTCATTACTTCATTGAATTCATCTTTAAGTTCTACAATTTCATCCATTGAGCATTGGCCAGTTGCCTCCATTTTAACTACATCTTTATAAGCTGCAGATGCAAAAGCTGAAACTAAAGTAAAAACAATTCCTAAAAGCATTTTTTTCATATTTATCTCCATATATTTAAATCTATTCTGACATAACACAATATTTTTTTGCATAAATAATTTTAAAAATTCTTATTAAGGATTAGTTTCTATTAATAAGTTTGGATGATCTTTTCGTTTTTAAGAAGCTTAGAATTTAAAAAATTCATGATCTTTTTAAGGGCGGGAATAGCATCCCTTTTAAAATCATTTCCTGATAAAAAAGTTTTACCAGAATCTAAATAAGCATGCCTTTGATCTTTGTATTCCCAATAGGTGACTTCCTGACCAGCATCTTTCAGCACTTTAACGTATTCCTCGATAGCACGAACCGGAGTTACAATATCCTCACTTGCTGAAGTTATAAATTGTGGTGGCAATTTTCTTTCATCTATATCAGGAATATTATAAATAGGTGAAATCGCCTTATACATTTCAGGATTTTCTTGCGCATTAAAATTATCCCCAAAAATGCCTCTTGGTTTCGATAGAGCAAGTGTCCAAAATGGATTTTTTCTTGTTTCAAAAATTCCTTTAAGAGCTGGACTATATAAATTGTAACCCCCATAACTAAGCACTGCTGCTTGCACATCAAGAAGGTTTTTATTTTTGATGTCTTCAGCTGTTATTGACTCAGGCACATAAGATGGTTTTATACATAGGTGATCAGAAAAATTTCCACTAGTAGCTATTTTATTTCCTGAATTAACAATCATTGCTGATATGTATGCCCCTGCACTATCACCAGTCACTGCAATGGAATCTCTGTTTCCTTTGTAGTTCGTGATATTTTCTTTGATCCACAACATGGCCCCGAATGTATCTCCAATGAGCTCATCAAAGGTAACGGAGTTTTTTTGATCTCTCAACAAACGATAATCTACATTACAGACGACATAATCATAGTTACTGGCAATATATTGAGCCATATTTTCTATGATATATTTTCTTCTTAATAAAAAACCGCCGCCATGAAACATTACCAAGACCGGAAAAGAATCTCCCACTTTGGTTGGTGAATATATATCCATAGCCAAATCAAAGCCTTTGGGTGAGGCCCAGATAACATTTTTTGATAAGGAATAATTCTTCCTATTGTTTATGTTTTTATCTAAAGAATATAATTTTGAAATTAGATACATTTTAGAATTTTAAGATTTATATAAAAAACCCAGCTAATGCTGGGTTTTTTTATTTATTTATTTTTAACTAGCTTTATCTATTGCCTGAGTAATGTCATCAATAATATCCTCAACATTCTCAATTCCGATAGATAATCTTACATAGCCAGGTGTCACACCTGCAGAAAGTTGTTCTTCTGGAGCTAATTGACTATGCGTTGTAGTTGCAGGATGAATGGCTAAGGATCTTGAATCTCCAATATTAGCAACGTGATACAGAAGCTCCAAAGAGTCAATAAACTTACTACCCGCTTCCTTTCCGCCAGGTAATTCAAAACCGATTAAAGCACCATAACCACCAGTCATATATTTATCAGCCTTTTCTTTTTCAACTCCTTCGAATAATCCTGGATAAGTTACCGATTGCACTTTTTTATTGGCTGCGAGAGCTTTGGCAACTGCTTGAGCATTTTTTGCATGTTCTCTCATTCTTAACGGTAGAGTTTCCAGTCCTTGAATGAACATCCAAGCATTGAAAGGACTCATGGCGCCGCCTAAATCTCTTAACAAAGTAGTTCTTAGTTTAAGCAAATAGGCAAAAGGAAGTCCCATATTTTTTGTCACTTGTTCGTCCCAAACTACTCCACCATAACAAGGATCTGGAGTATTCATAGCTGGCTGCCTATCAGCGCCTGCTTTTCCCCAATCAAAATTACCGCCATCCACAATCAAACCACCAATGGTAGTTCCGTGACCGCCAATATACTTTGTAGTTGAATAAGTAGTAATAGCAGCTCCATGATCAAAAGGCCTACATAGGACTGGTGCAGCAGTATTATCAACTATTAATGGAATATCATGTTTTCTTCCAATTTCTGCTACTTCGGAGATAGGAAAAACATGAAGTTTTGGATTTGGCAATGTTTCTGCAAAATAAGCTCTTGTTTTATCATCAGTGGCCTTTTCAAAATTTTCCGGGTCAGTAGGATCAACAAATCTCACTTCAATACCCATTTCTTTCAAATTATTTTTGAATTGATTGTATGTGCCGCCATATAAGTGAGAAGAAGAAACAATGTTATCCCCTGCTCTAGCTAAATTTTGAATCGAATAAGCAGATGCTGTTTGTCCTGAAGCAACTGCAAGCCCTGCTGCTCCTCCATCCAACGCAGCCATTCTTTGCTCAAGCACATCACAAGTAGGATTCATTATTCTGGTGTATATGTTTCCAAATTCCTGCAAACCAAAAAGACTCGCTGCATGAGCAGTATCATTAAATTGATAGCTTGTGGTTTGATGAATTGGAACCGCTACTGATCCTGTAGTTTCATCGTTTCTCCATCCCGAATGAAGCGCGATAGTTTCTAAATTTTTTCCTTCGTAAGCCATTTTTTCTCCTGTAACTTAAAATAAAAAAACCTGTTTGCTTTCGCTAAACAGGTCTTAAAAGTCTTGTTTAGCAAAATTTATAAAGCGTTTGCAAGTCAGATAAATCAACGCTAGGTATATAAAACCAAATTAATTTATAATTATCAACTATTTTTATGAAAAATTTAGAAACAGTTCGAACAGAGGTAAGAGAAAATTCTCTAATCATTTACTTATCAAGAGAAGAAAGAATGAATGCTTTTACTCTTAATATGCAACAAGAGATAGTAAAAGTTTTAGACGATGCAGAAGAAGATGACGACATAAAAGCAATTATATTTTCTGGTGACGGAAAAGCTTATTGTGCAGGAGCAGATTTATCATCTGGAGGAGATACCTTTGATAATAGAAAAGGAAGAGAAAGAACTAATGATGTTGTAAGAGATTCTGGTGGTTTGCTTACATTAAGACTTTTTAAATGTAAAAAACCTCTTATTGCAGCTGTTAATGGGGCTGCTGTTGGAATTGGAGCAACTATGTTACTACCAATGGATACTAGAATTTGCTCTGATCAAGCTCGCTTCGGTTTTGTTTTCGCAAAAAGAGGTATCGTCCCTGAAGCAGCATCGAGTTGGTTTCTTCCAAGATTGATTGGTATTAATAAAGCTTTAGAACTTTGTTATACCGGAAAGGTAATCTCTGCTGAAGAGGCAAAAGAAATCAGGTTAGTTTCTGAGATATTAAATCAAGATAAATTAATTGATAGAGCCCTTGAAATTGCCAAAGAATTTACAGCTGAGAGTTCACAAATCTCTATAGCACTTACCAGACAGATGATGTGGCGTATGCTTGGTGCCGACGATCCTATGGAAGCTCATAAGATTGATTCAAGAGCAGTTTTTGAACTGGGCCAATCAGGAGAAGCAATTGAAGGTGTGACTTCCTTTCTAGAAAAACGTCCCCCTTCTTTTCCAGGAAAAGTTTCAAAAGATATGCCAAGTTTTTTTCCATGGTGGGATGAAAAAGAATTTGAATAAATATGTCTTGGAAAAAAGAAATTAAAGAGATCGGTATCAGAAAAAAGGCTTCAAAAGCTCAAGGAGGTAAAGAGGCGGTAGAACTTCACCATAAAAAAGGAAGACTTACTTTGAGAGAAAGAATTGATATTTTTCTTGATAAAGACTCCTTCGAAGAAATAGGAGAATTAGCAGGAGGAGTAGAAAAAGATGAAGAAGAAAACTTCAAATCAATGACTCCTGCAAATTTTATTTTAGGTTTTGGAAAAATAAATGGAAAACAAATTATAGTTGGCGGAGAAGATTTTACAGTTAAAGGTGGTTCACCAAATTCAGCCGGTTTAAGAAAAAGTGTTTACACTGAAGAATTAGCTATTCAATACAAATTGCCTTTAGTCAGGCTTCACGAAGGTGGTGGTGGCTCGGTAGCTGGACCAAAATCAGGTTCCAGTGCAGATCCGGTCTTTACAAGATCTAGATTCAAATCCGTTGCTGATTCATTGAAAGAAGTGCCAGTTGCTAGCGCTGCGCTTGGACCTGTTGCTGGTCTTCCTGCTTCAAGATTTGTAGGCTCTCATTTTAGAGTAATGACGAAAAAAAATTCTCAAATATTAGTTGCAGGACCGCAAGTTGTCTCAAGAGCTTTCGGAAAAGAATTTACTAAAGACGAACTGGGAGGCTCAGATATTCATAAAAAAAATGGTGTGACAGATAATATTGCTAATACCGAAGAAGAAGCTTTAGAGCAAATCAAAACTTTTTTATCTTACTTCCCTCAAAATGTATACGAAATTCCTTCCTCTATAGAATCTAATGATTCTCCAGAACGAACTGAATCTGCCCTTTCATCTATTATTCCAAAAGAAAGAAATAAAAGTTATGAAATGAGAGATATATTGAATCTGGTATTTGATAAAGATAGTTTTTTTGAAATGACTAATTTTTATGGTCGAGGCATAATCACGGGTTTTGCAAGGTTGAATGGTTTTTCCTTTGGAGTTTTTTCAAATGACAGTAATTTTTATGCTGGTTCAATGACTGCAGATAATGCAAAGAAGACATCTCGATTTGTAAAACTTTGCGACACATTTCACTTACCCATTATTACATTTGTGGATGAACCTGGTTTTTTAATTGGTCCGGAAGCAGAGAAAGAGGCAACTATCTTGCACGGTACCGAAGCAGTTCTTGCCGTAAATGAAACTTCAGTTCCATGGGCTACTGTTTTGGTAAGGAAATCTTTTGGGGTTGCAGCTGCTGCACATTTTGGGAATAATCCTTATGTTCTAGCTTGGCCGTCCTCTGAATCAGGAGCACTGCCATTAGAAGGAGGAGTTGCAGTTGCATTTGCCAGAGAAATTGCAAATGCTGATGATCCAGATAAGAAAAGAAAAGAAATTGAAGAAGAAATGGCAAAAAAACAAAATCCTTTTTCAAAAGCAGAAAGTTTTTCCGTTCATGAAATTATTGACCCCAGCGAAACTAGAAAGTATCTTTGTGGGTGGATTGAGAAGGTTCAGCCTCAATTAAAGGCAAGATTACATATAAAATAATAATTATTAAGGAGAAATATGAATAAATACGAACAATTTTATATCAACGGCGAATGGATAAATCCTGTAAATAAATTAAAAACGTTGGATGTTATTAATCCTGCAACTGAGGATGTTATTGGAAGCATTGCTATGGGTGATTCTGATGATGTTGACGCAGCAGTTAAAGCTGCAAAAGATGCCTTCAAAACATTTGGACAAACTACTACAGAAGAGAGAATTGAAATTCTTCAAAAAATAGTTGAGATCTACATGACTAGATCTGCAGAAATTGCGGAGATGATTTCAATAGAAAATGGTTCTCCTATAACTCTATCCAGAAACGCACAAGCGGCATCGGGCATAGGTCATTTCGCAACTGCTCTAGCGACTTTACAAAATTATAATTTTGAAGAAATTAGAGGCGAGACGGTCATCAGAAAAGAACCCATTGGCGTAGTAGGAATGATAACTCCTTGGAATTGGCCCATAAACCAAATTTCTTGCAAAGTTGGTCCAGCAATTGCAGCAGGTTGCACAATGGTATTGAAACCAACAGAAATAGCTCCTTTAAATGCGATCTTATTAGCTGAGGTTTTACATGAAGCAGGATTGCCGAAAGGAGTATTTAATTTAATCAATGGAGATGGGCCAACTGTGGGAGAAGCGATGTCTGCTCATCCAGACATTGACATGATGTCTTTTACAGGTTCTACCAGAGCCGGAGTAGCTGTTGCTAAAGGCTCCGCTGATTCAGTAAAGAGAGTTCATCAAGAGCTCGGAGGAAAATCTGCAAACATAATTTTAGATGACGCGGATTTTGCTAATGCAGTAAGCAGAGGTACCAAGCATATGTTCAACAATACTGGTCAATCTTGTAACGCTCCTTCAAGAATGTTGGTACCTGAAAGTAGACAAGCTGAAGCAAAAGAAGCTGCTAAAAAGGTTGCTGATGAGTTAAAAGTTGGTGATCCTTCTTTAGAAGAAACAGTCATGGGTCCTGTAGTGAGCGATGTTCAATTTAATAAAATTCAAGGCTTGATAGAAAAAGGCATTGAGGAAGGTGCTGAAGTTGTTGTAGGAGGTTTAGGAAAACCAGAAGGATTAAATCAAGGTTATTTTGTTAAACCCACGGTTTTTGCAAACGTATCAAATGATATGACAATTGCTAGAGAAGAGATATTCGGTCCAGTTTTGTGCATGATTCCTTATAAAGACGAAGAAGAAGCTATTAAAATTGCTAATGATACTCCTTATGGATTATCAGGATATATTTCCTCCGAAGATCCCGAACATGCTTTAAGTGTTGCGAGAAGAATTAGAAGTGGAAACGTTCATATAAACAATGCGCCAACAGGTATAAATGATCCTTTCGGAGGTTTTAAACAATCTGGGAATGGAAGAGAATGGGGAGTTTTTGGATTTGAAGAATTTTTAGAAATCAAAGCTGTATTAGGTTACAAACCCGACGAAATAGATTAATTAATAATTATTTCATCTGAATTCTTGTAGACAATAATTTTATCATTGTCTCTAGCCAACAGAAAATCATAAGAAACATTAGAAAATAAGTCTTCCATATATCTTATTCCAATTGGATTCTTGGCAGGAACCAAGTGGTTAATTATCAACAATCCTAAGTCTTTATTCTCTAAATTTCTCTTTATATCAATGACATCAGCGTGGTAATCCAAGATATCATGAAACGCTACTTCCGCTCTATAAACATTATTTTCCTTAGCCACTTTTTCTAGAAGCTTTACATGATCTTTAATCATTCCGTCGTGAATCAAAATATCGGCCCCATTTACCAAGGAAAAAACATTATCTGTTATCTCTGTATCACCAGAAATTATGATTTTCTTATTGCCAAAGAAAAGCCTAAATCCAAGTGCTTCTTTAACTGGGTGATGATCAACAAGAAAGGATTCAACTTTTAGATTTTCATCTTCAAAAATTAATTGAGGAGAGTTTGTAGGTTTATGCACTATAGGAATCATTGGCCTGTTTTCCGGCGGAACAAATTCGACTCCGTGATGATCAACCCGATAGTTTTCATCATTTTGATAAGCTAAATTTATTCCTTCTGTAACATTAATAATTTCAGAGCTACCGTAAACTTTTAAAGGTGTTTCAGCCCCACTAACCCATCTTCTTAAATTTAGCTCATCTAAATCTCCAATATGATCTGAATGAGCATGAGTTATGAAAACCGCTTTAATATTTTGTGGAGGATAATTATTTGAAATTTTGGCAAAACTGTTTTCTCCATTATCTATCACATAAATATCAGAACCTATAACAAATGCCATACATTGAGCTCCCTCGGGCATCATAGACAGTGGTGAACCTGAACCGCAGAAAAAAATTTCTAATTCATCAGAATTAACAGATTCACTCTCTGCAAAAAGTGCTTGCATTCGAGATTCAAATAATGATTTTAGAAGAAAATTTTGAACAAATTGATTACTTAAAGAAAAATAGCCAGCAATGGCAAGTGATAAAATAATCAGCAACGAGAAAATAAGGATTTTTTTCATTTAGTTTTAATATTTTATATACATTATACTTTCCTCAGTATATTTTTTTTCAAAATGTTTGCTTTTAAAAACTTCTATCTATTAACAATAATACTTTTTTCAAATTATTTTCTATCGACTATTTGGATTGAACCAAAAGATGAATTCAAGATAAAAAAACTTGAACTTTATACCTCTAAAAAAAATATAAACGTTAGAACAACTTCCTATCCACTAAATTTAAATTCTTTAAAAAATTCTACTATTTTAGGAAATTCTTTTTTGAGCGATAAAATTGAATTAAATTTAATTATTGATAAATATTTTAAAAAAACTAAAAAATTTAATTCTTCTTTTTCTTTAAAAACCTTTTCTGACGATTCAATGATCAAAAACCTAGGTGATAATTGGACAAGTAAAAATTCTATTATTCTTAAAAATAGTTATACGAATAAAAATTTTTCCTTAAATCTTAACCTTCATTTTATTGAAGATTCATATGATGAAAAAAATATTATTTATAATGGATCATATATCTCATTTACAAAATGGAATTTAATTTTTGGAATTGGATTTATTGATCGTTGGTGGGGACCCACTCACAACAATAATTTGATTCTTTCAAACTATGCTAAACCTCCTGTGGGTTTGTTTATAAATTCATTGAAAGGATTTGAATTTTCAAATAGATTTTTAGCGCCTTTAGGAAAAGTTGATTTTTCTATTTTTGTAAACAGACTTGAAAAAAATAGACATATTCCAAATCCTTTTTTGGTTGGCACAAGAGTTACCTTAAATCCTTTGAATAATCTTTATTTAGGTTTTTCAAGAACTGTAATGATTGGGGGAGAAGGTCGAAGTGAAAGTTTTAATTCCTTTTACAAAGCTTTTTTTGAAGTAACAGGGAACGATGAAAACCCAAGAGTTGATGGAGAATATATTGGTCAAAACTTATCAAACCAGTTGGGGGGATATGATATTAAATACGATATAAAAGTTAATGAAAATATTGCATCTATCTACTTTCAACGGATTGGAGAAGATTCTGATACCAGTAGCACAAGCCTAATATCGTCTTATATATCTACTCTAGGAACAGAATTTAAATTTTTTAGAAATGATTTATTGAATTCAATTATTTTAGAATTTTCTAAAACTTCCACTGAAGACCACTTTGCTTATGAAAAATATAATATCACTTATGTGCATGGTACATATCGATCTGGATATAAGTATAAGAAATTGCCAATAGGAGCATTTATAGATGCCGATTCTAGATATACCCAGTTATCTTTCTTGAGAGAAATTGATGACAATTCTCATTTTAAATTAGATTTATTTTATGCAGAACCAAACGTGGATCAAAGTGGGACAAATGTTTGGGGTTCTTCTGGTGAGCCTTTTTATGGCTTAAAAACTAAATACAAAACTCAAATTTCAGAAAAATTCTCGATGGAATTAATTCTTACTATGAGTGATAAAAAACTTCAATTTTTAGATAAAAATTTAGATAAAAACATATTAGGCATAATCACCGAATACAATTTTTAATTTAAGTTTCTACTCGCCCTAAAAAACAGTACATAGAGGGAATTAGTAAAAGCGCAATCAGGGCGGAACCAATCACACCGAAACACATTGCCCATGCTAAAGTCTCAAAAAAAGTATCGAACAAAAGAGGAAATAAACCACCGACAGTGGTAATTGAAGTAGTAACTATGTGTCTTGTTGATCTTATGGTTGTGGAAATTAATTCGTCTTTGGATAATTTACCATCAGCAGCCTCTTCATTTAAATGAGATAAAACTACTATGGCATCATTAATTGCTAGGCCTGCTAAACCGACTATTCCTACCAATCCTATAAATCCAAAATTTTGAAAGCCTAGAAACATTCCTAAAAATCCCAAACCTACACAAAGAAGGCCGACAAATAGAATTACACAAGCTTGAAGAAAACTATTTAGTATCATTACCAAGGTAAGAATTATCAAGCCTAGGAATAAGAAAAAAGTACTGAATAATTGTCCGAAAGATCTAGCTCTTTCATCTGCGTCTCCAAACTGTCGCATTGAATAACCGGCAGGTAAAGAATTTTCAAAAACTTTTAATTCCTCTTCAACGTCTTTTAAAACCATGGATGCTAGGCTGCCAGGATAAACAGCTGCTTTTACAGAATTCAATCTCGATCCTTGATATCTATTAATTTGATTAATTTCACTTTTGAATTCAATATCTGAAAAATTTTCCACATATTCGTATCCATTTCTTCCAGGTATTGCTAAAAGAGAAGTTTGATTTATCTCTTTTGACTCAATATTGTTATTTTTTATCCTAATTGGAATTTCTTTATTACCATCCAACATAGAACTTATATACATTCCTCTTGTTGAAGATGAAATTTCATTTAAGATTTCTCTTGAAGACTTTGATGAAAAGGCTAAATCTATTTCGTCTAACTTTAATTCTAATCCAGTAATACTTGCAGATTGATCAGCAAAAACATCACTCACTTGCGGAGACTTGGATATTATTGCTTTAAGCCTTTCTCCTAAAATTTTTAATACTTGATTATCGTCGCCAAAGATAGCTACCTGCACAGGAAATTCAACCGGTGGTCCATTAGTAAATTTACTAACTCTAATTCTTACATCAGCATGATCTTTTTCCAGATTTTTAGCCAAATCTTCCAAACTTCTATCCATTTCAGAATATGAGTTTGTGAAATAAACACCTGTAGCTAAGTTATCTGAGCCTTCTCCAGAAGAACCTCCAATGACATTGTATAAAAGTCTAGGTAGCCTTCTTCCAATCCACCACATATCAGAATCTATGTAGTCTTCCATTAAAACTTGTTCTCTAATGCTTTTTACTCTTTCTTTCGTGGCAAAAATAGAAGCGTTTTTATCTAACTCCACTTCAACTTTAAACATTGGTTTTCCTTGATTAGGAAAAAAATCAGTGTCAAGAAAATTGAAAGAAATAAATCCTGTCAGAGGGAGTATTAAAGAAAGAATCAGTGCTCTAAAAGGTTTGTGAAAACTCCACTTTAAGAACTTTTCATAATTTTCATATATTTTATCATTACTAAAGCCTGAATTTTTTGAATTGTTCAGATTAAAAAAATTTTTCTCTTCCATTATTTTTAATAAGACTGGCACCACTGTTAAAGCTAATAACAATGAAGAGGAAACAGCAAAAATAATTGTAATTGCCATTTCTCCGACAAATTCAGGGCTTGCTCCCTTCCCTGCCGCCATAGGCATAAATGCAAGGCCAGTTGTAACAGTTGCAGCAAGCAGAGGCAAGGATAAATGTCTTATTGAGGCATATATTGCCTCACGATTTATTAAATTTTTACTTTTTCTAAATTTATAATCTTCAACTACAATGATGGAGTTATCAATTAACAATCCTAGTGACAAAATTATTCCAGTAACTGAGGTGGTGTGTAACGGAATACTAAAAATACTACACAATACTAAAACTAGAAGAATTGTAAGAGGGACCACCGCGCTAACAATTATTGCTGATCTTGGGCCAAGTGAAATATAACTTAAGGCTAAAACCAAAAACGTTGCAATTAAAATACTCTGCAGTAAAAAAGAAAATTTATCTTCAACAAAGTCTGCCTCATTAAAAACTAACTCTAGTCCTATTTCTTCAGGTAGTTCTCTTTTAAATTCATCAGTAATTCTTAAAACCGAGCCAGAATATAAATCAGTTCTTTGAGAAAAAATTCCTCTCACTTCAACAAAAACAGACGGGGTACCATTAAATTCAACAAACTCTATAGGAGGATCGACTGGCAGTTTATTAACTGTCGCAACGTCTTCCAACCTCAAGGCTTGGAAGTCTCCTATTATTTTTAATGGTAGTTTTTTTAGATCGTTTACTAAAGATATATTGTCTTGAGCTTGAATTCTAAATTCTGATTTGGCACCAGTTATGTTTCCTAAAGCTTGTTTACTATCGTATTGATTTACCGAATTAGCTATATCTTGAATATTCATTCCAGCATCTGCTAATAAATCTAAATTTGCTCCAATATAAATTTCTTCTTTAGTGTCGCCATAAATAACAGATTTTTCTGAATTGGAAATATTTGCTAACTTTCTTTTCAATTGACTTGCCAAGCGAGAGAGAATGATCATCTGAGGTTCACCGTCACCAAGCCACTGAAGAGCGAAAAGAAGAGTTGTGGGAGGTCCACTATGACTGAGACCAATTCTCGTGCCTTCTGGAACTAAATTAGAAGTCTCTCTTAGTTTATTTTCTATTTTCGACCATACTTCATCTGTTTGAGCTTTGCTGACAGTTTCTTTAAGCTCGATTCCTACTAGTCCAACTCCGGTAGATGAGTTTGAACTTAATATTTTTATTTCGTCAATTTCTCTAAGTTCTGTTTCTAAGATGTCCGAAATTTGAGTTTCTACTCGCTCAGGTGAAGCGCCTGGCAAAACAGCTGTGATATCGCCCCATCTTTCAGCCAGTTGAGGATTTTCTTGTCTTGGTAAAGAGTCAAGAGATAGAAGTCCTCCAAACACAACAAATAACAAAAAAAGAACAAAGATTTTTGGTCGATCTAAATATAAATCAACTATTTTTTTCATTAGTTAATTTTTATATTTTGTCCTTCTGCGACTTTAGAAGCGCCACCAATAATAACTAGATCACCGTCTTTAATTGTTCCAGACACATAAGCCATATTATTTTCAATATGAATTAGTTCAACGTAATCTTTTTGAGCCAAATTGCTTGACGAAACAGTATATAAATTCCATAGGCCTTGTTCCGATTGAGAGAGAGAATTTAAAGGAACCCAAGCTCCTTTTTTTGATTCGGTAGTGCTTAGAACAAGTCTTGCTGTAGCTCCAGGATTAAAAAAGTCATTAAATTCGAATAATCCTAATTTATTGTTTGTGCCTTTTTCCGACATGGGAGCGATTCTTGTTAATTTGCCTGTGTATTCTTTATCTTCAATCAAAAATTCATACTCTTTACCTAAATCTAAAATGTTTACTAATGATTTAGGTAAAGAAACTCTTGCTTCGACAAATTTTGAATCAAGGATTTCTACTATAGGAATACTGGCGTTAATTATAGAACCTTCGTCTAAAAACCTATTTTGTATAATCCCGTCGTAAGGAGCTAAAATTTTAGTTTGTTTAAATTTGATCAAGGCTTTATCAAATTGAGCTTGTGCAACTAAAAAATTAGATTCAGCTTTTTCTAACTCTTGATCAGAAACAAAATTATCTTTATTTAAAGACAAAGATCTTTCAAAGATTTTTTCGAACATGGAAAGTTTAGCTTTTGCTTCGTTATAATTAGCCAAAGCTTCTGAATCTTCAAGTTCTGCTAAAAGATCTCCTGCATTAACTTCATCGCCAATATCAACAACTACTTTCTTCAATTTTCCAGAAATTTCAAAACCAAGAATGGATTGCCTTTTTGGCGTAATTTTTCCAGGTAATAATTTATTAATTTTAAATTCGTCAATTATTTTTACTTCATGAGATTCAATATTTTTTTCAGAAAATACCAATGTGGAAAATAACAACGATAAGATTAAAAATTTTTTCATTTTTTATAAATTAATGTTTACAGTGCACACATTAGAGTCTAAAGTTAACACTGTCAACATTTATTTTTATGAAATATCATCACGGAAATTTGAAAGAAAAATTGATTCAAAGTGCTTATGACTGGATCTCTAAAAATGGTATTGAAGGAATAAGTCTAAGAAAGATTGCAAAGATTTCAAATGTCTCTCAAGCTGCTCCTTACAGACATTTTTCTTCTAAAGAACACCTTTTAGCTGAAGTTACTGAATTAGGTTTTGAAAAATTTTTATTAGAGCTTTCTTCTGCAAAGAAAAGTAATAATTCAGTTGAGAATTTAATAAGTAGCGGTATTAAATATATAGATTTTGGGATGAAAAATCGGAACATAGTCAGTTTGATGTTTGACTACCCTCTTCCCAAAAGCGAATATCCTAGCCTTCTTTTAGCAGCTAACAATGCATTTTCAGAATTACAAAGTAGAGTGAAGTTTTTATACAAATCTAATATTTCAAAAAACCAATTGAATAGTATTGCTTTGCATGCATATACACATGGATTATTAAATATTATTCAGATGAACCAGAGAATAGATTTAGAAACAAAAAGTTCGACAAGCAATTTAGCCAAGTCATCTGATTTTTATAAAGCATCTAAAAAGGTAAAAATTAATCTTAGAAAATTATTAAAGGATTTTATTAAAAATCTGGAGTTTTAATAATTTTTCATATACTTTGTTATTTAATGCTTTTTAAGATTTTCTTTAGCGCTATTCCAATTTGAAATTATATTTTTGTTTTCTTCAATCCATCTTTCTATTTGTAGGATTGCATAATCTTGACTCAATATAAGATCAAAGTTTTCTTGTGGGATTAAATCTTTTTCTTTTGACATTAATTCAATTAAGACTAAAAGATTTTTATTTTGCTCTTCGTACTCTCTCAATAATGGGTGCTTTTTATCATTAAATGTGTTTTTTATTTCATCTAGAAGTGCACTCTTAAGTTTTTGTAATTCATATATGTCCATAAATAATTACAAATGGATATTTATTTTTTTTAATTTAGATGGAAATAGCTTCAAAAGCTTCAGAAGCAATTCTAACAATCTCGTTGATTTCATTTTCACCATGGGCGACCGATAAAAAATGGTTATGATAACTAGTAAGATATAACCCTCTTGATAAACATTCATCGGTCCAATCGACATGGAAATTTTTAGTTTGATCTTCAATCCTAAAATAAGGCATTGATGGTACTCCTGAAACTTTAATTTCTAAGCCAAAGGCTTTTGCGGCATTAGAAAGATCATCTTTCAACTTTAATCCGTTAGTATTCATAATTTCAATAGCATTCAAATTTTGAAGTTCTTCTAGAGTGGCCTTAGAAGCAGCCATTGGGGCAGAATTAAAAAATTGTGTTCCACTGAAATAAACTTTATTAGCTGCATCTTTTAATGATGCTTTGCCAACAAGAGCTGAAATTGGATAGCCATTTGCCATTGCTTTTCCTAAACAGACCAAATCGGGGCTAAATCCAAAAGCATTATGAGAGCCTTTTAGATCAATCCTGAATCCGGTTCTGACATCATCAACTATTAAAACAATATTATTTTCACTACATTTCTTTTCAATATGTTTCCAATAACCTTCTTTCGGGAGGGAGCTATCTTTTGAGGTGGGATGATCGTATGAACTAGAAATAAAACATGCTATCTCATTACCAAATGACGAAATCATTTCATCAAATTCGTCTAGATCATTCCATGAAATTGAAAGAACCTCTTCGCTATCAGAATTGATTATTCCTGGATTGTTTTTATTTTGCATCCAGCCATTGGCGCCATGATAACCATCCTTAATTTTTAAAATTTTTGATTTTCCAGTCTCTGCTCTGGCAACCATAACCGCTAATTGGGTGCTATCCCCACCATTTTTTCCAAAAAGAGCCCAATCTGCTATATCAACTAAATCAGTTAAGGTTTCAGCGAGCTCTACCATTACTGGAGAGGCAACACTAACTGTGTTTCCAAGATCATATTGAGTTCGAGCAGCTTTATCTATCTTTGAATTGTTATACCCCAAAATCATTGGGCCCCATCCACAAATTAAATCTAAATATTTATTACCATCTATATCCCAAAAGTAAGCATTTTTTGCTCTAGAAAAGAACTTAGGACCCTCCTCTCTTACCGCAAATTTATAATGGCCAAAAATTCCACCAGGAATTAATTCCTGAGCTTTCAAAAAAAGTTCATCTGATTTTTTTTGTTTTAACTTCATCTCTATAAAAAAGCTTACCTAATAAAGTGGCGGAGAGGGAGGGATTCGAACCCTCGATGCAGGATTACCACATACTCCCTTAGCAGGGGAGCGCTTTCAACCACTCAGCCACCTCTCCGGAAGAGCAATTGTAAATTGTTCAAGCAGATTGTCTAATGATATCAGCTGCTTTTTCAGCAATCATAATGGAAGGTGCATTTGTGTTACCACCTATAAGAGTAGGCATTATTGAGGCATCTACTACTCTGAGATTATCTACACCCCTAACCTTAAGATTGTCATCAACAACAGCTAGATCGTCAGATCCCATCTTGCAAGTGCCAACAGGATGATAAAGGGTCTCGCCAGTATTTTTAATCCAAGCATCTAATTCATCATCACTATCTACATTAACGTCTAACCCTGGTTTGTATCTATCTCCTCTGTATTCATCAAAAGCTACTTGATTGAAAACTCTAATGGTCTCTCTAGTAGCATTTCTTGTGTCAATTAGATCTTGCTCTTCAGATAAATAATTGGGAAACATTAAAGGAGCATCATCAGGATTTGAACTTTTTAGTTCTAAATGGCCTCTACTTTGAGGTCTTAAAATACAAATTACAGCACTAAAGCCATGTTCATTTGGATCTATAGGCACTCTGCCGTGAGTATCTTCAGCTATATAAGATGCGTAATGCAGTTGAGTATCTGGAATATCTTTCTCTGGGCTAGATTTAAAAAATGCTCCAGCACTTGTAGGAGGAAATGCTGCATCCCCAGTACCAAAAAGTAAGTATTTTAAACCTGCCATTTGAGTTTTCAAGAAACTTGCTGACCTATGTAAAGTTATGGGTTGCGTGCAATAAAAAGAATTCACTACTGCATAATGATCTTGTAAATTTTTTCCAACACCCTTTAGCTCGTGTATTACATTGATGCCATGTTTATTTAATTCTGAAGTATCTCCAATTCCGCTATTCATCAAAATCTGAGGAGAATTAATAGCTCCAGCAGACAAAATCACCTCTTTATTTACCTTCACTGAAAAAGTTTTGCCTTTTTTAGTATATTCCACACCGATGGCTTTTTTTTCTTCAAACAAAATTTTATTAACTTGTACATTTATTTCAGTGGAAAGATTTTTTCTTTTCAAAGCAGGATGCAAATATGCTCTTGCAGAACTCCATCTTCTTGGTCCTCTTTTAGTGTCTGCCATTGTATGTTCATATCTTGAAAAACCTTCCTGATTTTCGCCATTGAAATCTTTAGTTAGAGGAAATCCCGCTTGTTCTCCTGCATCAACAAATACGTCTAACAGTTCGTCATGATCGCTCTCCGATTTTTTTACATTTAATGGGCCATCAAAGCCATGATAATCATTATCACCCTCACCATTAAACGATTCAGCTTTTTTAAAATAAGGCAAAACATCTTCATAAGACCAACCTGTGTTACCTTGTTGACGCCATAAATCATAGTCGTAAGCATGGCCTCTTATATATACCATTGCATTTATAGATGAAGATCCTCCCCAACCTCTTCCTCTCGGCCAATAAAGTTTTCGATTGTCAGTAGTCTCCTCTGGCTCCGTTTCAAATCCATAATTTAAATCACTTTTGTTTGGTACTATTTGAGAAAACCCAGAAGGCATATGTATAAAAAAGTTTTTGTCCTTGCCTCCGGCTTCTAAAATCAATACGGTATTTTTACCATTTTCTGAAAGTCTGTTTGCCATGACACAACCTGCGCTTCCTGCACCAACTACTACATAATCAAAACTTTTTTCCATATCCTTCTCTCCTTGTATATACGGCTTTTTAATATATTTTATTTACCGATTAATTACAAAGAAATATACTAAAAAAGTGGGAGATTTGGCAAAGGTTAACGGCATTGATATTTGGTGGGAGGATTTTGGTGACTCAGAAAATCCTACTATTTTATTTATCATGGGAGCCTATACAAATTCTCAGGCTTGGCCTATGAGTTTAATAAATTTTTTTGTTCAAAATAATTATCATGTTGTAAGGTTCGATAATAGAGATTCAGGGAAAAGTTCTTGGTTTGGGAAGCGAAATTTTTTTGAGAATTTAATAAAATTTTTCCCTAGTTTCCTTCTTAAATATTTAATTAGATATGTAATTCAATCAAATTATAAAAAATCACCTAATCCTGAAACTGTAAAATCTCCTTACGATTTAAACGACATGGCTAACGATACCATGGCTTTAATGAAATATCTTAAAATTAAAAAGGCCCACTTGGTAGGAGCATCTATGGGAGGATTGATAGCTCAAACAATTGCATTAAACAATCCTGAAATAGTCAGTTCACTAACTTTAATGGTCACTTCACCTGGAATAAGAGATGATAGATTATCTAAACCTGACCCTGTATTTTTAGATGGAATGACTGAATCTGCGTTAATGATGATTAAAAATAACCAAAAAGAGGCTATGTTGAAAACCTTTAAAGCGTCTATCGGTTCCAGATTTTCCTATGATGACTCAGTAATTGAGGAACTATTCAATATGGTAGATGATCATGGAACTAATACTTATGCTTTCCATTCTAAAGCCATAGAGAAAACTCCAAGCTATTTGGACAAACTTAAAAATATTAAGACCCCTACTTTAATAATAAATGGTTCTGAAGATCCTTTAATTCCGATAGATCACGCATTTGCTCTTTCGGAAGGCATCACTAATTCAGAATTATTTGTCATGGAAGGAGTTGGGCATGAGTTACCAGAAGAATTGATGAAAGAAATCTCTACTAGAATGTTAAAAATTTTTGAAATTAGTTATTAATCCCAAGTTACAACAAAATCTTTTGAGTTCAATTCTGGAATTTTTTTTGTTTTACCTTCAACTGTTCCTATATATAAGTAACCGATAACTATCTCATTTTCTTTAAGATTCAGTTCAATAGATATTTCCTTATTGAATGAAAATTTTCCTGTTCTCCAGATACCGCCAAAGCCCATTTCATGAAAAGCCAATAACATATTTTGCCCTGCAGTAGCGGTTGATAATTGCTGCTCAATAACAGGAACTTTTGGATGCTCTTTAGTATCTGCTACCAAAACTATTATGAGTGGAGCTCTATAAGGCGCTTCTTTATATCTTTTTAAAATCTCAGGATCAACATTTTTATCTAATTTTTTTGCCGTATTTACAAAAACTTTTGAGAGTTTATCTAAACCTTTTCCAGAAATTTGAATAAATTTCCAAGGTCTTATCCACGCATGATCTGGTGCTCTTAATGCGCATTTGTATGCAATTTCAAGTTGATTCTCCGTAGGGATTGGAGTCGTTAGTCTTGGTGCAGAATTTCGAGTAAGTAATGCGTCTATGGTATTCATGTCAGCCTAATTCAAAAACGTCATGAAGAGCTTTTACAGCATCTTCAGCGCTTTCTCTTGAAACCACAACAGAAATTTTAATTTCTGAAGTAGATATCATATCTATATTAATATTTTTATCTGCAAGAGCCGAAAACATTTTCGTTGCTACTCCAGCATGAGATTTCATTCCTACTCCTACAACAGACACTTTGCTTATTTCTTTAGCTAGCTCAACACTTCCACCTCCCAATTCACCAGATAGATCATTTAAAATTTTTGCAGCTTTGTCCGCATCTTCATCCTTAACTGTAAAAGTAAAGTCCGTGGTTTTGTCTTCTGCAACGTTTTGAACGATTACATCGACCTCAATTCCCACATTACTGATGGGAGATAATATTTTGGCAGCAATCCCAGGTACATCAGGGACTTGTCTTATGATTAATTTAGAGTCATTTTTTGTATGAGTCACTCCAGAAATTAAAGCATCCTCTAAATTTTCATCTTCTTTATCAATCAAAGTACCTTCTCCTTTATTAAAACTGGATAAAACTCTTATTGGCATATTGAATTTACTTGCAAACTCAACTGCTCTTATTTGGAGAACTTTAGCACCTAAACTAGAAAGTTCTAACATTTCTTCAAATGATAATTTATCTATTTTTTTTGCCTTTTCATAGACTCTTGGATCAGTCGTATAAACTCCATCTACATCAGTAAATATCTGACATTCATTAGCCTCTAAAGCTACTGCTAAAGCAACAGCAGAAGTATCTGATCCTCCTCTTCCGAGAGTAGTAATATCACCTGATTCGTTAATTCCCTGAAATCCTGTTATTACAGGCACTATTCCTTTTTTTAAATCTTCATGTAACACACTTGTATCTATAGAATTAATTCTAGCTTTGCCGTGAATTTGATCGGTTTTTAAGCCCAATTGAAAAGCAGTGTAAGATTTTGATAAAAAGTTTTTTTCCTTGAGAGCCATTGCTAAAAGAGCTACTGAAACTTGTTCGCCTGAAGAAATAAGTGCATCGTACTCTCTAGGATCAGGTTCTGATTGAACTTCTTTAGCAAGATCAATTAAACGTTGTGTTTCTCCTGCCATTGCAGACACTACAGCCACAACCTCTTTTCCATTAAGAACTGATTGCTCTATTAAATTTGCTACAGCTTGAATTCTCTCGATGTTAGCCAGAGAAGTACCGCCAAACTTTTGTATAACTAAATTTGAAATCATTTATTTAATTTTTAATTTAAAAAATTGTTTGCTTCAGTCAATGCTATATCTATTTTTTTAGGGTCACCGCCGCCTGCTTGAGCAAAATCTTCTTTTCCACCGCCTTTAGCATCGATCAATTTTGAACAAGATTTTAACAAGTTTCTTGCATCTATCTTATTTATTAAGTCCTTTGAAATAGAAACAATTATCGTTGCTTTTGATTGAAACTCTCCCGAAAGCACGATAACTACTCTTCCAGTAGAATTTTTTAATGAATCCAAAGGTCCTCTTAAATTTGACAAATTTATCCCATCTATTCTCTTAACAAGGACATTCATTTTATTAATTTTTTTAAAATCTTCTTTAAAACTTAAGATCAGGTTTTCATTTTGTTTTTGTTCTATTTTTTTTAACCTTTCTTGATATTTTTTTAAACGAAGCCCTAAATTTTTCATTTTATTTGGGATGTTATTTACCTCAGTTCCTAAAAACTTTGATAGTTCAATAATTTCATTTTTTAAGTCATCAACGAGCTCTTCAGCCAAAGAATTGGAAACAGCTTCAATTCTTCTGACACCTGACGATATACTCGATTCAGAAACTATTTTAAATAGTTTAATTTCACTTGTACTTTTGACGTGGGTTCCACCACATAGTTCAGTGGAAAAGTCTCCTCCAATTTTTATGACTCTTACAATGTCACCATATTTTTCACCAAAAAAAGCCAGAGCACCTAATTTTATTGCTTCATCATAAGTGGATTCAAAAACTTCTGTTTTAATATCTTTACTAATAATTTCGTTAACTTGATTTTCAATTTTTATGATTTCTTTCTTTGTTAAAGCTTTGTCATGAGAAAAATCAAATCTTAATTTTTCTTCATTTACTAAAGAACCTTTTTGCTCAACATGCTTTCCCAAAATATTTCTCAATGAAGCATGCATTAAGTGAGTAGCAGAATGGTTAGAGACTATTTTTTTTCTTTTATCAATTTCGATTTCCATTAGAATATTTTGGGATTTTTTAAAAGAACCCTTTTTTACTTCTGCAAAATGAATGAAATGGCCACCAGTTTTTTGCGTATCTTTAACCTTAGCGAGTCCTATGTCCGCTTTTATAAAGCCGGAATCTCCAACTTGCCCTCCTGATTCTGCATAAAAAGGAGTTTTATCTGTTATGAATAAAAATTCTCCAGAATCAACTTCTTCTACTTCTAAACCGTTTTTGAAAATCAATCTTATTTGAGCTTCACAAGCATCTTGTTGATATCCTAAAAAATCAGTTTCCTTGTCTAAATCAATCGAAGAAGGAAGCAGAGACTCGAAAGAGCTTGCTTCTTTAGCTCTCTTTCTTTGGTTGTCCATGAGGTTTTCATATTCATCTACGTCTACTTCAAGATCTTTTTCTCTAGCTAAATCCAATGTCATATCCAGTGGAAAGCCATAAGTGTCATAAAGTTTAAAAGCTAATTCACCAGGAATAATTTTTTCTTTTAGAGAATTTAATTTTTCTTCAAGTAAGCTCATTCCCGTTCGAAGCGTATTACTAAACTGATTCTCTTCATTTTCAAGAGAATCTTTTATAAGATTTCTATTTTTAATTAGCTCAGGATAGGCGTTACCTAGGTTATCAATTAACTCTTTAGCTGATTTAGATAAAATGTGATTTTCTTCTGTATTTAATTTATAAGCATGTCTAAGCGCTCTTCTAATAATTCTTCTTAAAACATAACTCCTTCCTTCATTTCCAATTATTACTCCATCTGATAAAAGAAACGATGAAGATCTTAAATGATCTGCAATAACCCTCAGAGAAGGATCTGATATGTCATTTACTTTCAATTTTTTTGCAATATTTTTTATTAAATTATCAAAAATATCAGTCTTATAATTATCATTCGTGTTTTGCATTACCGCTGTAATTCTTTCAAAGCCCATTCCAGTATCGACTGATGGTTTGGGTAAAAGAGTCATATTTCCTTTTACATCTCTGTCATATTGCATAAAAACTAGATTGTAAATTTCTATATACCTGTCTCCTGAATCATTTCCTTCTACAGGAGGATCACCTAGAAAATCGCTCCCATGATCGTAAAATATTTCTGAACAAGGGCCACAAGGACCTGTGTCTCCCATCGACCAAAAATTATCTTCATCTAATCTATTAACTCTTTCTTTTGTAATCCCAATTTTATTGAGCCAGATATCTTCAGATTCATCGTCATCAATGTGGACTGTTATCCATAATTTTTCTTGAGGTAATTTATATCTTTCTGTTAACAACTCCCATGCGAACTTGATCGCATCTTCTTTAAAATAATCTCCAAAACTAAAATTTCCCAACATCTCAAAAAAAGTATGATGCCTCAAGGTGTATCCAACATTCTCCAAATCATTATGTTTTCCACCAGCCCTAATACATTTTTGAGATGAAGTGGCTCTTTTAAGAGTAGTTTTTTCTGCACCAAGAAACACATCTTTAAACTGAATCATCCCAGCATTTGTGAACAATAAAGTTGAATCGTTTTGAGGAATTAATGGCGAACTTTTAACAAGTTCGTGATCTTTTTCTTTAAAAAAATCTAGAAAAGTTTTCCGAACTTCAGAAGAATTCATTCTTTAGTTTAAAAAAGCTCCATAAGGAGATCTGTAAAAATTTTCCAAGACCTTTCATCAGCATTTTTAGAGTACACAGCTCCAAAGTCTGGATCGTTTGCTTCAGGATTAGTAAAAGAATGCATTGCACCTCCAAAAACATGCAGCTGCCAATCGACCTTTTTACTTGTCATTTCCTGTCTGAAAGATTCAATTTGATCTTGACCTACCATAGGGTCTGAATCGCCATGAAGAGCTAAAATTTTTGCTTTTATTTCGTTAGTTGAATTTTCAGGACCAGCAAGAAAACCGTGAAAGCTAACAGCGCCTTTGATGTCAACACCTGTTCTAGCAAGATCCATTGCAACTAATCCTCCGAAACAATAACCCATGATTACAATTTTACTCGCATCGATATTATCAATTTTTGAAACAGCATCTAAAGAAGCAAGAGCTCGCCTTGCCAGCTCTTCTCTGTCATCGAGTAACGGTTGCATCATGCCTGCATTTTCTTCATTTGATGTTCCAATTTTTCCTTCTCCATACATATCTATTGCAAATGCCGCGTATCCAAGTTCGGTTAATAATTTAGCTTTTTCTTCCACAAAAGCATCTCTTCCTGCCCAAGTGTGCGCAATTAGCACACAAGGGTTAGAATCGCCCTCTGGTTGAGCCAAATATCCTTCAAATGATTTATCCCCAGATTGATATGTTATTTTTTCTGTCTTCATATTTTTTGCTCCATTAAGTCTTTTTTAAATTTTTTATAATTTTCTACATAGTGACTTGCACTACCTATTAAAATATCCTTCATTGAAGGATCAAGCTCTTTTTTAATTTTCGCAGGTGATCCCATCACTAGAGAATTGTCTGGAATTTCTATTCCTTCTGTAATAAGAGAATTTGCTCCAATTAAACAATTTCTGCCTATTTTAGCTCCATTCAGAATTACACTATTAATTCCGATTAAAGAATTATCTCCAATTGAACATCCATGCAACATAACCTTGTGCCCCACGGTAACATTTTTGCCAATTAGAAGGGGATGTCCTGGATCAGCATGTAAAACGGACAAGTCCTGAACATTAGAATTCTCTCCTATTTTTATTTCTTCTACGTCTCCTCTTACAACAGCGCCAAACCATACACTTACGTGTTTTGCTAAAAAAACTCTTCCCATAACTGAAGCAGACGGCGCAATAAAAAAATTATCTCCATCAGTCGAAACTTCATATTCACCTAGTTTATAAATCATAATCAAATTTTATATCTAATAAGTCTAAAAAGTTAATTGTAAAGGCTAAAGTAAGCCCCCAGATTTTATATTTTTCAAAATTGAATACAGGAGTTTTAAAGGTTTCCCCTTTAAAATTAGTAACTTTTTTTGAAATATTTGGTTCATTTTTAAAAAATGATAGTGGAATATAAAAGATATCTTCAACTTCATTCGAGTTAGCCTTAAGAATTAATTTTTCATCGGCAACAGCTATAAATGGAGTTACGCTTAAACCAAATCTAGATTTTAAAGTATCTATTTCTCCTATTATTTTAATTTTACTTTCATCTAAATCAATTTCTTCAGATGCTTCTCTCAAAGCTGTTTGTATAAGCGATTCATCTTTTTTTTCTCTTTTACCCCCAGGATAGGCTACTTCGCCAGGATGTCTTGGGAGATTTTTTGACCGCTGAGTCATCACAATAAATAATTCTCCATCGGCCTCATAACAAATAATCAAAACTGCTGCTTGAGGATGATCTTTTAAAGACCCGTTCGGAGCATAATTTTCAAGATTTGACTTTAGGGTAGATATCATTTTTAAAGGTATCAAAGATCAATTATACTTCTGATTCTTTTTAATTAATAAAATTTATCTTGAATTATTGTTCTATTTGCTCAGGAAAAGTTATTCTCAAAGTCCCTGAAGGTGATAATAGAGAAAGATATGTCTGTACTAATTGTGGAGCGATTCACTATTCAAATCCAAATGTAGTTGTGGGTACTTTGCCTACTTTTGAAGATAAAATTCTTCTTTGTAAAAGAGCTATAGAGCCCAGAGTAGGTTTGTGGACAGTGCCTGCAGGTTTTTTAGAAAATGGAGAATCATTGCTTGAAGGAGCTTGGAGAGAAACAAAAGAAGAAACTCAAGCAGAGGTAGACATGAGAGACATATTTACGATATTTAACATTCCTCAGATAAATCAAATTTATGTTATTTACCTTGCTGATATTGAAGATAACTCTTTCGGACCCACATCTGAAAGTTTAGATGTAAAACTATTTTCTTATGATGAGATTCCTTGGGAAGAGCTTGCTTTTCCATTCGTACCAAAAACTATTAAATATTATTACCAATGTCTAGAAAAAAAATCTTTCAATCTTCATGTTGAAGATATAGTAAGAAAAAAGAGTTAATCAACAAATTGTCTGGCATTTAAGAACATTTCAAACCAAGGACTAAAGCCAGAATCCTCGTTATTTGTCCATGAAAGTTGCCTATTTAAAAAAGCTCTTTCGGGATGTGGCATAAGAATAGTTGCTCTTCCATCATTGGAGCAAACTGAAGAAATCCCTTCAGTTGTACCATTTGGATTAGAAGGATAACTGGTGGTGATTTCACCTTTTGAGTCAACATATTGCAGAGGAATTTGATTATTTGAAATTAATTTTCTTAAATTAGATGGATTGGGAAATTCCATTCTTCCTTCGCCATGCGCTACTGGAACAATTAGTTGAGAATCTTTCATATTTTGGAAAAATATAGATTTTGAGTCATTAACTTTTAATTGAACTAATCTAGCTTCAAATTGATTTGAAAGATTTTTTTTTAAACTAGGCCATTCTTCTGCACCAGGAATTATTTCCTTTAGTTCAGACAAGACCTGACATCCATTGCATACTCCAAGAGAAAAAGTATCAGATCGTTTGAAGAAATTTTCAAAATTGTCCCTTAGTTCATTATTCATTAAGATTGAATTTGCCCAACCTCTGCCTGCTCCAAGAACGTCTCCATAAGAAAAACCCCCGGGAAAACCTAAGCCTTTAAAATCATCTAACCTAAAAATTTTATTTTTTAAATCGGTCATATGAACATCAAAAACCTTAAATCCAGCTTTTGTAAAAGCAGCTGACATTTCAGTTTGCCCATTAATTCCCTGATCTCTTATAACAGCTATTTTTGGCTTACCAGAAAAGACTTTTTTAAAGTTTGAACTTTTGAAATGAGTTTTTTGATTTAATTTATTTTTTTCTCTTTCAATAAAAGATTTTGATTCATCTAAAGCAGATATTGGATTATCTCTCAAAGATTTAATTTTTGTTGATACATGTGTCCAATTTAAAATTAATGTTTCTAAATTGATAGTTTCATTAAATTCGCTTGAGGAAATAGTCAAACCATTATTTTCATTTGTATTCCCAAGAATAGTTAACATTTCTTCTGCTCTGATAGCTTTCATAAAAACTTCTATTTCATTTAAGGTTTCTTTAGAAACCTGTATAACGAACCCTAGCTCTTCTGAAAATAAAAAATGCTGCAGATCTTTTTTTGATAACTCTGTTTTTAGATCAAAGCCACTGTTACCAGAAATTATCATTTCTGCTAAGCAAGCAATGAGGCCTCCATCAGAAATATCATGGTAAGAGAATATTTTTCTGTCTTTTATTAATTTTGCAACAAAATTAAAAATCTTGGGAAATTCTTCAATTGCATCCATATCAGGAACTTCTCCTAAATCCTTTTTAAGAGTCTCAGATAAAATTGAACCACCTAATCTATAATTTTTTGAATTGAAATTAATTCTCAAGACAACTAAATCTGAATTTTGGTTTAAATCAGGAGTGATGCTTTTGGTAACATCTGGGATTGGTGAAAACGCAGAAACTACCAGAGATTGTGGAGAAGTATTTTTCTTATTGTCCCAAGCAGTTTCCATTGATAAAGAATCTTTTCCCACTGGAATTGTTAGGTTCCATTTATTGCAAAGATCTTTAGAAATCGATTTAACAGTCTCATACAAATCATAATCATTAGAATCATTATTCGGCGAGGCCATCCAATTAGCAGATAATTTTATTTTAGATATCTCTTCAACTCCCGAGGAGAGGATGTTTGTCAAAGCTTCAGTTATAGCAACCCTTCCTGAAGCCGGAGCGTCAATAATAGCTATTGGAGATCTCTCTCCTATAGACATTGCTTCGCCTTCAATAGAATCAAAATGAGACATTGTAATTCCATTGTCTGCTACTGGAACTTGATATGGCCCCACCATTTGATCGCGATACGTCAGACCTCCAACATTTCTGTCTCCAATAGTAATCAAAAAGTTTTTACTCCCTACAGTGGGATGTCTCAAAACATCTAAAATAGATTTTTTTATATTTAAATCAAAATTAATATTGTCGGGTTTGTTTCTAGAAAAGTCCTTTAGATTTCTTTTTAATTGCTCTTTGGCTCCAAAAATAAAATCCATATCGAGATCGATAGAATTTTCATTTAAGTTTTTATCTATTAGTTTGAGTTTTTTTTGTTTAGTAAAATCTCCAACTATTGAAAAAGGACAATTTTCTCTCATACAGATAATTTGAAATTTTTCTATATCATCTTTTTCTATAGCTAACACATACCTCTCTTGAGATTCATTGCACCAAATTTCTAATGAACTCATAGATTTATCTACTATTGGTATTTTATTTAAATCTATAACAGCCCCTAAATCACAATCTTTTGCTAACTCCGGAATAGCGTTTGACAGACCTCCTGCGCCTACATCATGAATAAATGCAATTGGATTACTTTTATCAAGCTGCCAACATTGATCTATAACTTCTTGGCATCTTCTTTGCATTTCAGGATTTGATCTTTGAACTGACGCAAAATCTAAATCTTCGCTAGATTTACCAGATTCAACTGAAGATGCTGAGCCCCCTCCTAATCCAATAAGGTAACCCGGTCCTCCTAAAACAACTATTTTTGCTGAACTAGATACTTTTGCCTTGTTGGTATGCATAGGCTTAATATTTCCGAGACCTCCTGCCAACATGATAGGTTTATGAAAACCAAAATATGAATTTTCAGTTCTGTATTCATAAGATCTGAAATAACCCAGAATGTTTGGTCTTCCAAATTCATTATTAAAAGAAGCAGCTCCTATTGGTCCTTTAATCATAATTTCTAAAGGCCCTGCTATTCTGCTAGGTTTATCCTCTTCCCCTTCCCAATCTTCATTTTCATTTGGTATTCTTAAATAAGAAACAGAAAATCCGCATAATCCAGCTTTGGGTTTAGCTCCCCTTCCAGTTGCTCCTTCATCTCTAATTTCTCCTCCAGAACCAGTCGCAGCTCCGGAAAAAGGGGATATAGCAGTTGGATGGTTATGAGTTTCTACTTTTATACAAAAGTTATTTTTTTCATCAATGGACTTATATTCTTTAGTAACAGGATCTGGATAAAATCTTTTTTTACCCTGACCAGAGATAATGGCAGCATTATCACTATAAGCAGACAAAACATCCATTGAATAATTTTTATAAGTACCTTTTATCATGTCAAAAAGACTATCTTTTTTATCTTTCCCATTCGAAGTCCATGTCGAGTTAAATATTTTATGACGACAGTGTTCTGAATTTATTTGAGAAAACATCATCAATTCAGTATCTGAAGCTTCTTTATTTGAAAGCTCATAACCTTTGGTTAAATAATTTATTTCGTATTCATTTAAAGCTAAGCTCATTGAAGAATTCAAAGTATTTAAATTTTTTTCATTTTTATTAATTTTTATAAATTTAGTTTTCTTTTTTTCTAAGTCAGAAAATAATTCTCTTAAAAACTTAAAATCTGTAAAAAAAGATTCAGTCAGCGGGTCAAAAAGGGTTTTTTTTAAATTCGTTTTATTTATGAGTTCATTCGAAAATTTTATAGCTTTTAATTTTTCAATTTTAATAACTTCAGTTAAACCACAGCTATCAAAAATATTTAAAGTTTTAGTTGCCCAAGGAGATTGCACTCCCTTTCTTGGAGATGAGAAATAAAATCCTTTCAATTCATATTTTTTTAAATCGACCTCTGCTTGAAGCAACTTAAAAATTTGCGCCTTTTTTTCTTCGGGTAGTCTTATCCATTCTATTGACAACTCTAGAAGATAAAAATCTTTAATTTCTTTTAGTTTATTATTGGATGTCTTTTCTATTTCTTTAGAAAGATTCTTTAATTCAAAATCAGTTAATGTTTCTTGCCCTAAAAGACCAATTAAATAAGGATTAATATGATAAATATCTAACATTTAAATTAGAAAAAACAATTATAACTGAGTTGCAAACTTAATTTAAATTTTAGGCAGCAAATAATCTATTTTTAAGTTCGGAAATCTTATCTCTCATATTAGCGGCTTCTTCAAATTCTAATTTATTAGCATGCTCAATCATTAATTTTTCTAATGAATCAATTTGTTTAGCCAACTCTTTAGGAGATAAATAATCTTCCTTAATTTTTTTATCCATTTCGGAAATAAATTGTTTTTTGGTGAAGTTTTTAGAACCTTCCATGACATCTGAAACTGGTTTAATTATTCCCGTCGGAATAATTTTATTTTTTTTATTGAATTCGAGTTGGATTTTTCTTCTTTTTTTGGTTGTTTTGATTGCTCTTTCTATTGATCCTGTTTCTTTATCAGCATATAAAATAGCATGTCCATTGATATGTCTTGCAGCCCTTCCTATAGTTTGAATAATTGAAGTTTCAGATCTTAAAAACCCTTCTTTATCCGCATCAAGAATTGCGACAAGAGAGACTTCTGGAAGATCTAGACCTTCTCTTAATAAATTAATACCTACTAATACATCAAAATTACC
>CABZAV010000007.1 GCA_902523885.1 uncultured SAR86 cluster bacterium
CCTAGCCATTTTTTTGCAAAAATTTCTACATCATCAAGACTTTCAATGACTTCAACTCCGCCAGCTTTCCCTCTTCCGCCTGCATGTACTTGAGCTTTAACAACCCATTTAGAAACATTTAATTTTTTGGCTAATTCCTTTGCTTCTTCAACCGTACTTGCAACAAAGAAATTTGATGTTGGAAGATCGTAAGATTTGAAAAGAGTTTTTGCTTGATGTTCGTGTAAGTTCAAAGTGCTTTTATTATAAAGCTCTTTTCACCAACATTTTTTTTATTTCGTTAATAGCTTTAGTTGGATTCAACCCTTTAGGACAAACTGAAACACAATTCATAATTCCATGGCATCTAAAGACGCTAAAAGCATCTTCAAGCTGATCCAACCTTTCCTCTCTTGCTATATCTCTACTATCAGAGATAAATCTGTATGCTTGAAGAAGAGCTGCCGGTCCTAGAAATTTATCTGGATTCCACCAAAAAGACGGGCATGCCGTAGAGCAACAACCGCATAAAATACACTCATATAAACCATCTAATTTGTCTCTATCTTCGACCGTTTGAGGAATTTCCTTTCCATTATCCTCTATATCAGAAATTAAGTAAGGTCTGATCTTTTTGTATTGATCTACAAATTGAGTCATGTCGACTATTAAATCTTTCACTACAGGCAACCCTGGTAAAGGCCTTATCTCTAATTTATTTTTTTTAACGACCTCAGATAAAGGTGTAATGCAGCCTAATCCATTTTTTCCATTAATATTCATGCCATCTGAACCACAAACACCTTCCCTACAGGAACGTCTAAATGATATTGATGGATCCTGCTCTTTTGCTAAGTGAAGTGCATCTAAGACCATAATGTCTTTATCGCTTGGTATATCAATGTCCAAATCTTGCATGAAAGGCTTGTTTCCGGTATCAGGGTCATACCTATAAATACTCATTTTTAGAGTTGAAATTTGTTCTGTTGCAATTGAATTCATTAATAAGTCCTTGCAAAAGGTTGAAAAGCTTGAACTATTTTAGGTCTAAAGTTGACGTCTCTTTTTGATATCTCTTTATTACCTTTAAAATAAATTGAATGTTTCAACCAATTTTCATCATCTCTTTCAGGATAATCATCTCTTGAGTGAGCGCCTCTGCTTTCTTTTCTTTCGTTTGCGCTAATGGCAGTTGCCTCAGCAACTTCAAGTAAATTTAAAAGTTCTAGAGCTTCAATTCTAGCAGTATTAAATCTAGAAGATTTATCTGCTAAGTGAAGACCTTCAGCTCTAGCTCTTATTTCTTCTATAACTTTAATACCACTTTTCATGTTGTCTTCTCTTCTAAATACACCAAAACTAGTTTGCATAATTTCCTGCAGATCTTTTTTGATCACTGAAGCATTTTCACCATCTGAACTAATATTTACCCTGTTTACATTTCTTAGAGCTTTGTTGATGTCTTCTTTTGAGGGATCCTTAATATCTATTCCTTGCTTAAAAGATTCTTCAATGTGAAGTCCAGCAGATCTTCCAAATACCACTAGATCTAGAAGAGAGTTTCCTCCCAACCTATTTCCACCATGCACAGAAACACAAGCAGCCTCACCTGCTGCATAAAGTCCTTCAACTAAAGAATCAGATCCATCTGCTTTTTGAGTTATAACTTGACCATTGACGTTAGTTGGTATTCCACCCATAGCATAGTGACAAGTTGGAACTACTGGAATTGGATGTTCTGCTGGATCGATTCCTGCAAATGTTTTCGATAATTCAGTTATCCCAGGAAGTCTTTTATGAAGAAGATCCGCTCCTAAATGGTCTAATTTTAAAAAACAATGATCAGCTTCGGGTCCGCAACCACGTCCTTCGATGATTTCCAGCATCATCGATCTTGCTACAACATCTCTGCTTGCTAAATCTTTAGCATTCGGAGCGTAGCGCTCCATGAATCTTTCTCCATCTTTATTAATTAAATATCCACCTTCACCTCTACAACCTTCTGTTACTAAAGTACCAGCACCATGAATTCCAGTTGGATGAAATTGCCACATTTCCATATCTTGCACTGCTAGGCCAGCTCTTAAAGCCATTCCAGTTCCATCTCCAGTATTAATGAGGGCATTAGTGGTAGATTTATAAATCCTTCCAGCTCCGCCAGTTGCCAACACAGTTGCTTTGGCTTTTAAAAAATAAGCTTCACCAGACTCAATTTCAAAGGCAATTACTCCAGTTACTTGATCTTCACTATTTAGTACTAAGTCGACTGCAAACCACTCACTTAAAAAATTAGTTCCAGCTTTAACATTTGCCTGATAAAGGGTATGCAAAAGTGCGTGCCCCGTCCTGTCGGCAGCTGCACAAGTTCTCTCAGCCTGCCCGCCTCTGCCATAATCTTTCGATTGCCCACCGAATGCTCTTTGATATATTTTTCCTTCCTCGGTTCTAGAAAATGGTAGACCCATATTTTCTAATTCAAAAACAGTTGCTGGACCCTCTTGACACATATATTCGATAGAATCTTGATCTCCAATAAAGTCTGACCCTTTAACAGTATCATACATATGCCAACGCCAATCATCATTTGGGTCAGCACTAGCTATAGCGCATGTGATACCCCCTTGAGCGGAGACAGTGTGAGATCTAGTGGGAAAAACTTTTGAAATAACTGCTGTGTTCATTCCAGATTGAGCTAATTGAAGAGAGGACATGAGACCAGATCCCCCACCACCAATAATAATGCCGTCATATTCCTTAACAGGAAGTGAATTTGCATCTAAAGCCTTTCCGTTACCATTCATTGCCATAATTTTTCTCTATATTACTAAAAGAAAACTACATATAAGGATGCCAACAACTTGAATATAACTAAATATGGTTAAAATTCTTCTTGCAGGAAGAGCTATTTTTCCAATTCTAGGCTCTGTGAGGTAATCAGTTTCTATATGATGAATACCTTGTAGAGAGTGATAAGAAATGGAGATAGCAACCAATACTGTACTTATCTTTACAACAAGAATATCAAAAAACCCATTAAGTTGTCCGTAATTAAAGGGGTTATGCAACAACCAATAAAAGGTTATAACTGAAAAATATAGGGCTTGATAAATAGCAGAAACCCTTACAAGCACATAATCTAATACACCTGTTCTCTTCAGAGTATAAAGTTTTGTTACCATACGAGTGAAATTAGTAATAGGCTCATTAGTCCACTTAGCACAAAAGTTAAAATTGCTGAAATTTTGCCGGCGTTGAGAGTTTGCCAATATCCAAAATCCATAACCAAGTGCCTTATCCCGGAAATATAATGATAAGTGAGCCCAGTTAAAAACAAGACTAGTAAGATCTTTATTGAATTTAAGTTCAAAAGATATGAGGCGATTAAGTAACCCTCTTCAGAATTAGAAGCGAGCACTAATATCATGCTAAAGGGCAAAAGAAGAAGAAAGATTCCGACAGCCGATATCCTATGCATAATAGACGAGACCCCTGCAATTGGTAATTGAATCTTTAAAAGGTTGAGAAATATTGGAGGTTTAGACATATTGATTAGAGGATTAACTATTATAAATTAAAAATTATCTTTAACGCCCTCTGATGCGTTTTCTTTTATTCAGTTGGCGTTTTGTAAGTTTATTTTTCCTTGTTTTGTAGGGATTTTCAGCTATTTTTAAAACTAGTTTTATAGGTATTCCCTTAAGTTGTAAGGATTTTCTGATTGAATTTTCAAGGTATTTGAGATACTGCTTACTCAGAAAATCAATTTTATTTCCATGTAAAACAAATGTAGGAGGTTGTGTATTTAAAATCTTTATAAATTTTATTTTAGGTCTGAACCTTCCTTTCATGGGAGGAGGATTATTTTCGTAGGCCTCTAAAAAAACTTTATTTACAGTTTTTGGATTAAGTTTTTCTTTACTTTTTTTTATTAATTTTATCAAGCTCAATATCAAAGAAGAAGTTCCAAGATTTTTTCTTGCTGATATATATTTAACTTCTAAGTCATTTGCAAAAGATAACTTTCTATTTAAATCTTTTCTAACGTTTGTTTTTTTATATTTATCTAAAGTTTCAGACTTGTTAATACCAATAACTAGAGGTTTTCCGGAGGAGATAGTCAAAGCAATTAAGTGAAGATCCTGGTCTGAAATTGATTCTTTACCATCTATCATGTAAATAATTCCTTCAGATATTTTCATGGCCTTGATCGCCGCATTGACCGAGTATTTCTCTACTAAGTCACTTATTTTTGATTTTTTTCTCAATCCAGCTGTATCTGTTATTTTTATGTGATTTCCTTTAAATGTAATCAATTCAGAAATCGCATCTCTAGTTGTACCGGGAGTGCTTGAGACTATAGATCTTGAGTCTTTTAAAATTGAATTAAAATAAGTAGATTTTCCAGCATTTGGCTTGCCTAATATTCCTATTTGGAAAAAATCATTTTGGCTATCATTTGTTCGAAAATTAGATGGAAATATTTTGTTTAAAGAAGTTTTTAAATTTCTGATGCCTAAACCATTTTTTGCTGAAATTTCAAAAGAATTTTTTACTCCTAAAGAGTAGAAATCTGAAATATTATTTTTTGACTCTTTAGTTTCGGATTTATTTATTACTAATACGTAATTTTTACCTGATTTTCTTAAAATATCATTAATTTCAAAATCTAGTTGATTGATGGAAGAGGAAGAATCTACAAGAAATATCAAACCATCTGCGTCTGAAATTGCTTTTTGAGTTTCAGCTAGTATAAGTTGATCAAATTTCGAAGAAGGGTTTGTGATTCCTCCCGTATCAACAAGAATATAATTTGAATTATCAATTTTACAGCCCGAATAATTTCTATCTCTTGTTAAACCAGGATAATCTGCAATTAACGCAATATCCTCTCCAATAAGTTTATTAAATAGAGATGATTTTCCTACGTTTGGTCTTCCGACTATTGCAATTAATGGGCCCATAAACAAAGTCTATATTCATTTAATTTTTAAAGTTGATATTTTTCCAGACTCATCTAAAACATATAAAAAATTGTTAAATTCGTAGATCTCATAAATAGCTTGATTTGAGGGTCTGAATCTTCCTTCTATTTCTCCATTATTAAGATTTATCGCATGCAAATAGCCCTCATAGTCTCCAACAATCATATGATCTTTGAATCTTTTTGGAGAAGACAATTTTCTGAGCTTAAAGTCATCCAGGCTCCATATACTATTGCCTTTTATACCATCATAACTTTTGATTAAATCTTCGGAATCAACAATGTAGGTTTTATTTTTTGTGTGTAGTATGTCTTTGGTAGAGGACGCTGAATTCTTCCAAACAGTTCGGCCCTGAATTATTTCAACGGCTGACAAGTCTCCTTGAAAGGTTACGGCATATGCTAATCCATTTGGAGAAATAACTGGCATTGCTTCAACATCTATCATTCTTTCGATTTCAGAAACTCCATCAGACAAGGTTACCGGTACCTCCCATTGAACAACGCCTGTTCGAGATTCAATTTTGACTAAATTTCCATTTCCAAAACCCACATAAATGAATTTTTTATCAAATACAGGTTTGCTTGTTCCTCTGAGACTGAGAGGAGAAACTGTTGATTGGTATTCCCATTTAAAGTTTCCATCATTAAAATCAAGTGCAGTAATTTTTCCATTAGAACTTTGAACTGCAACTATCAAACCATTAGTTGAGGGACTTGATAAAACTTCGCCATTAACTCTTGATTCCCAAATTTTTTCTCCCGATTTGGCATTAAGAGAAATTATCTTTCCGTTTTCAGTTGCAAAAAAAACAGATTCAAACCCATACCCTAAGCCTGCAGAAATTTGATCATTAAAACTTTTTTTCCAAATTAAATCACCAGTAAAGTCTAGGGCCGAAACTTCTCCTTGCTCTGTAAAAGTAAAAATATTGTTTTGATTGAATGCTAAATCAACATCTCCTAAAGGAAAGTCACTTAGAATTTTTTTTGACCAGCTTTTCTCAAAAAAAACTTTTGATTGAATATCATTTAACTCAGCTGGCTTCTCTTCTTTTTTAGAGTCTGATTGACAAGAGATCATTAAAAAAGATAAAAATATAATTGATAAGTTCTTTAACATTTGAATCTAATTTTTGATAGTTGATAGCTTAATTTTAATTAACTCTTTGTGAATTTCTGAAGACGATATATCTAGAGCTATTTGATAATTTTTTTTCGCTTCTAAGACATTTGAGGACTCCATTTGGGCATCGCCTAAAAACTCATACTTTAATTCATTAAAAAAATTAAAATCTTTACTTAGCAATTCTATGGCTTTATTAAGTTCATTTTGAGATATTAAAAGTAATGAATATTTCAATCTGGATAAGTCTCTTAGAACGCTAACTTCGTCTCCCCTTTTTTCTAATTCTAAGTTAACTTTTCTCAATTTATCCATTGATCCTTGAAGGTTATTTGAATTGTAGTTCAATTCAGAAATTTCAAGATTCATTAAAATTGAGTAGATCTGATCAGGATAGTTTTTGTTTGTTTTTTCTTGAATTGAATTTAATTTATCAAAATCAATGTTTTCGTTATTTAAAAAGGTATTGAATTCTTCAAAAAGAATAGAAGCTTCTTTAGAATTCTTTTCCCGAGTGTAGCCTTGATAATAAATCCAACCAAAAATTGATGAAAGTAACAGAAAGACAAAAATTATCTTTAAATAGTTTTCTCTAATCCAATCTAAAGAAGTTTGTATAAAGCTATTTTGAGTTAATTCATTCATTTTTTTATTTAAGGAAGGAAATAAGTTCTTCTTCAGATAATTTTTCATAGTTTCGTTCTGAATCTAAATCTTTAATAGTATAAGTTGAAGATTCTACTTCTTCTCTCCCTAAAATGATTGCAAAATTAAAGTTATTTTTACTAGCTCTCTTCAGTTCTGATTTCAAATTTATATTCAAACCAGAAAACCTAACTGCTGTAGATGGGAAATTTAATCTAATTTTTTCAGATATTATATTTCCTTGTTTTAAAAAATTTCTATCTAGAACGATAACAGCTATTTGTCTTTGTAAGGGGAATTTATATTTATCTTTGCAAGCAATAATTAGACGATCTATGCCAAGAGAAGCTCCAACAGCTGGTATTTGTCGACCGCCAAGTTTTTTAGCGAGGCTATCGTACCTTCCCCCTGCACAAAAAGTATTTTGACTTCCTAGTGAATCAGATTTCCACTCAAAAACCGCGTCATTGTAATAATCAAGTCCTCTGACAAGATTTTCATTTTCTTTATATTTAATACCAAAATCACTTAAAAGATTTTTCAATAAACTAAAATTAGTTGTTGAATCTTTAGATCTAAATTCCGAAATTCTAGGTGCATTCATCAATATTTTTTTGGTTTCAGTTGATTTGGAATCTAAAATTCTCAACGGATTTTTTTCTAATCTATTTTGACTATCCTTATCAAGTTTACTTTTTAAAGGTTTAAGAAAGCTTTGAAGAGCCTTAGAAAAATTTTTTTGGTCTTCCTCAGACCCCAAAGAATTTATTTCCAGCCAGGAGTCATTTATTTTATATTTATTGATTATAGTTTCAATAATTTGGAATACTTCTAACTCTGCTGTCATGGATTCGATTCCAAATACTTCTGCGCTGAACTGAAAAAATTCTCTATTCCTTCCTTTTTGAGGTCTTTCATATCTATACATAGGACCTGAATAAAAAAGTCTTTGCGGACCCTTGTCTAAGAGACCCTGACTTATAGCAACCCTCATACATCCAGCTGTTCCTTCTGGTCTCAGGGTTAAAGACTTTTTACTTTTACTGTTAAAAGTAAACATTTCTTTGTTTACTATATCCGTTTCAGTGCCAACAGATCTTTCAAATAGATTTGTATATTCAATAATAGGTAATCTAATTTCGGAATATGAAAAACTTTTCATTAATTTTTCAGAAAAATTAAGCACATGACTCCATTGATGAGTTTCTTCAATCGGAATATTGTGCATTCCCCTTACTTTTTCGAGTTTACTCATGCTTTCGTAATAATTTTTTTCTTTTCTCTTTTCATTTGATCTACTTTTTGTCTAACTGTTCTTTCTATATGATTGACAATCTCATCGTTATCTACCTTGTGATCAGGAGAACCATCAATATAAATTAAACTTTTTGGAGAAGCTCCAGTTAAACCAACATGAGCAGCTTTAGACTCTCCTGGACCATTAACGTAACAACCTATCACAGCAACATCTATCGATTCTTTGATATCTTCTAATCTCAACTCTAATTCATTCATGGTCTTGATTACGTCAAAGTTTTGCCTTGAACAACTGGGACATGCTATAAAATTTATACCTTTTTTTCTTAATCCTAATGATTTTAATATATCGAAACCTACCTTGATTTCATCTACAGGATCAGAAGCCAGTGATACTCTTATTGTGTCTCCGATTCCTTCTTTTAATAATTGCCCGATAGCTATTGACGATTTTACCGTGCCAGATCTCAATCCGCCTGCTTCAGTTAATCCTAAATGGAGAGGCTGAGAAATTTCTTTTGAAATTAATTTATAACTTTCAGTCATCATAAAAACGTCTGATGCTTTGATACTTAATTTAAAATTATCAAAATTGAGTTTTTGTAATATTTCTACATGAGCCATTGCAGATTCGACTAATGCTTCAGGACACGGTTCTCCATATTTTTTTTGTAGTTTTTTCTCTAGTGATCCAGCGTTTACTCCAATTCTAATTGGAATTCCATTTGCTTCAGCACAATTAACAACTTCCTTTACTTTCTGCTTGGAGCCTATATTTCCAGGATTAATTCGTAAGCAATCTGCACCTTTTTCCGCTACTTTCAATGCTATTTTATAATCAAAGTGTATGTCTGCGACTAAAGGGACATTCACCATTTTTTTTATTTGAGCAAAAGCATCAACGGATTCTAGACTCGGCGTAGAAATTCTTACTATATCGGCACCAGCATTTTGAAGTTCTTTTATTTGAGTGACGGTCGCTTTAACGTCTTCAGTATTTGTGTTGGTCATACTTTGAACTGATATTGGAGAATCTCCTCCAATAGAAACGCTACCGACTTTTATTAAAGACGATTTTCTTCTTTCAATTTTATTATTGATCTTCAATTTAAAACTCTACTTTATTTCGAAATAACTATAATTAGCATCTTTTTTAGAAACTCTAGAGATATTAATTATCTTATTATTGATAAATATTTTTGTTGCCTCAGGATTTCCTATTTTAAAGATTAATGGCCTATAACCCAAGACTTCTCGCTCTTCATTTTGCATCAATTCATAAATTAAATTTTTGTCATTTTCTTCTTCAATTATTATCCAGCTTTCCTCGGAGACTACTATTTTTATTCTATCCGGTTCTATTTTTAATGGTTTCTCTAAGACATTATTATTTTCTTCTAAAGTGAGTGTTAATAGATTTTCTGAAGAAAAGTTTTCTTTTTGACTTTCTAATGAAACCTCTTCTTTTTTTGTTTCAATTTCTGTGGCATTTGAAAATTCTTTTTCATCGTAAAAGTTTTCAGTTTCTTGAAGATTTATTACCAACATAAGACTAAACACGGACAAAATAAATATACTAGGTACAAGATAAGGAGAATTAATTAAAAAACTAAAATATTCATTTTTTTCTTGTTTTTTATCCTCATCTTTTTCATCAAAATTTAATTCTGAAATAGAGCTTTTGTATTCTTGAAGACATTCACTTGGATTAATGTTTAAGAACGAAAAATATTTTTTTATATGAAATTCAGAATAAATTTTTGCGGGAAGAGAACTAAAATCTCGGTTTTCTAAAGCTATTAAAAAACTAATTGGGATCTTCGTTATATCAGAACATTGCTCCAATGTAAGCCCTTTGGAAGATCTCACATTTTTTAATTGAGATTCCCATTCTGAATTCATTTTTTTAAAAAATTTTTTTCATTATATCAATTTCTCTCGCTGCAGACACTGGAGAATCAGATCCATGGACAGCATTTTTAGATAGAGATTCGGCAAATAGTTTTCTTAGGGTCCCTTCTTCGGCTTCTACTGGATTAGTAGAGCCCATTAGAGACCTATAGGACTTTATTGCGTCTTGACCTTCAAGAATTTGGACAACAACTTCGCCTGAAATAATAAATTCAACTAATTCATTAAAAAATGGTTTATGAGCATGCTCCTTATAAAAGTCACTTGCTATTTCTTCTGTTAGTAAAGTTTTTTTAGATCGGATAATTTTTAAACCTGAAGAAATAATTTTTTCATTAATCTTATCTTCAAAACCATTTTTAACGGCGTCTGGTTTGATGATACATAACGTTGTTTCCATTCTCTTCTAAAAAAAAACTAATCTAATTCTTCAATCCACAGAGCTTGAATTGCCTCCAAAATTCTCTCTCCGCATCGTTCTTGATCGTCTTCAAATTGGTCTAAGGTGCACACCATATTCATAAGTTCGGTAAAAAGCAAGGTCTTTGGGTCTTGATTAGGATAAGCATCTATCAAAGCGTCAACAATTTCATATGTATCTGTCCATTTCATAATTAGTGAGGATTTTCCGATACCATATTAATATTATACTTTGGTATTTCTATCTCCAAATCGTCTTCATCTAGAATTATCTGACAGCTTAGTCTTGATCTTTGCTCTAATCCCCAAGCCTTATCTAATAAATCTTCTTCTTCATCAGAAGCTTCATTTAATTTCTCAAACCCACTTGTAACTATTACGTGGCAAGTTGTGCAAGCACAAGATAATTCACAAGCATGTTCAATATTTATTTTATTATCAAGCATAGCTTCGCAAAGTGAAGAGCCTTTTTCAGCTTCAATTTCTGCTCCTTTGGGGCAAATTTCTGAGTGTGGTTTAATTATTATTTTTGGCATTAGATGCTAAAGCTTTCGCCGCATCCACATTGGGCAGAAACATTAGGATTTATAAACGAGAGGTTAGAATTAACACCTTCTTTAATATAATCTATGGTTGTCCCATTCAAAAAAGTAAAACTTTTTTCATCTATTAAAACTTTAAAATCTTCGAAATTAAATTCTAAATCATCATTATTAATACTTTCTGAAAATTCAAGGAAATAAGCATATCCAGAACAACCTGAATCTCTTATTCCAATTCTGATATTTTGGTTGTCTTTGTTGCGAAGCAAAGAAGAAAAATGCCTCACAGCAGATTGAGTTAACTCAAAGTGGTTATTGGTTGTGCTTTCGGATTTCATCGTTACTTTCAAAGTCATTTATTGCTTTCTTAATAGCTTCCTCAGCAAGCACACTACAGTGAATTTTTATTGGAGGAAGTTCTAAAATATCAACAATTTCTTGGTTACAAATTTCTTTAGCTTCTTCTATAGTTTTTCCTTTAAGCATGTCAATGAGCTGCCCACTAGAAGCAATGGCTGATCCACATCCATAGGTTTTGAATTTTGCATCAACGATTTTTTTTACACCATCTACTTCGTCACATTTGATCTGAAGTTTCATGACGTCTCCGCAAGCTGGAGCGCCTACTATCCCAGTTCCTACTTTATCAAAATCTGCATCGCCTGGTTTCCATCTTCCAACGCTTGCAGCCTCCGGATCTTTTAAAGTTTTTTCAAACTTATCTACAACTTTATTTGAATATGCCATTTATATTACCCCTTAATATTAGCTAGCCCACTCTATTTTACTTAAATCAACGCCATCAAGATACATTTCCCATAGGGGAGATATTTCTCTCAGCTGTTGAACTGAAGTTTTTACTAAATCTACAGTGAAATCAACATCTTCTTCTTTTGTAAAACGACCAAAAGAAAATCTAATCGAACTGTGCGCTAATTCATCAGGACGCCCTAAAGCTCTTAGAACGTAAGAAGGCTCTAAACTAGCTGAAGTACATGCTGATCCAGAGGATACAGCAATATTCTTCAACGCCATTATGAGAGACTCACCTTCAACATAATTGAAAGATAAATTAAAAATACCCGGATAACCATTTTCTAAATCGCCATTAACATAAATTTCTTCCATATCTTTTAAGCCATCATATAACTTAATCTTAAACGAATTTATTTTTTTAAAATCAGAATCTATTTCTTGTTTAGCAACTTTGAAAGCCTCCCCTAATCCTACTATCTGATGAGTTGGCAAAGTTCCTGCTCTAATGCCTCTTTCTTGCCCGCCGCCATGAAATAAAGCCTGGAGTCTAACTCTAGGTTTTCTTCTTATGTATAAAGCTCCAATACCTTTAGGCCCATAGATTTTATGAGCTGAAAAAGACATCAAATCTATGCAAGAGCCGTCTAAATTAATAGGTATCTTACCAGCGCTTTGTGCTGCATCTACATGGAACAAAATACCTTTATCTCTTGTGATTTCGCCTATTTTTTCTATATTATTAATGACACCTATTTCATTATTGATATGCATTAAAGAAACCAGTGTTGTATCATCTCTTAAAGCTCCTTTTACTATCTCAGGAGAAATAGAACCGTCTTCATCTACGTCTAAATAAGTGACCTCAAAACCTTCTTTTTCAAGTTGTCTGCATGTATCTAAGACAGCTTTGTGTTCTATTTTAGAGGTAACAATATGTTTGCCCTTATTTTTATAGAAATATGCAGCTCCCTTAATTGCAAGGTTATCTGATTCTGTTGCACCGGAAGTGAAGATAATTTCACGAGGATCACAAGAGACTAAATTAGCAACATTAAGTCTAGCTTCCTCAACAAGCTCTTCAGCCTTCCATCCGAAAGAATGAGATCTAGAACCAGCATTTCCAAAGTCTCCTTCGAAAGTAAGGCAGTCCTGCATTTTTTCTACTACTCTTGGATCAACAGGGGTTGTAGAAGCATAATCTAAATAAATAGGTTTCATAAAGTAATTATGTTGTCATAGAGAATAATTACAAGGTAAGGTACACCTAAAATAACTAAAAGTATATCCTTATCCGTTTCAAATAGGTAAGGTACAGTAGATATAAAAAAAAGTAAAGCAAATGATGTGTTCTATTGACGTCTAAACCCCTATATCTTAGGAAAAAACTTTACTTATAGCTTTTATATCTATAAAATTGTTTTTTTATTTGCTTTAAATCGAATTAAAAAAAGGTACAAGTAACTCTATAAAAATAATGGAAGATAAAAAATATTTATACAAAAGGAACAATATTTGGTGGGTTAAAGTCGCTGTTCCTAAATCCCAAAGAGACAAGTTTGGTTATGACTTGAGACAAACTACGGGAAAATCTGACTTAAATGAAGCTAGGAGTGTAAGAAATCACATAGTTGAATCTTTGAAATCTAAATTTAGTGAAACTGAAAAATATGTTCCATTACCTTCAACTAAGTTTATGGAAAAAACTAATATTGATAATCCTCAATACTTTCATAAAGTCGTTGATTGTCAATATGCCTGCCCTGCTCACACAAATGTTCCAGAATATATTAGATTAATTGCTCAAAAAAAGTATACAGATGCCTATATGCTGAATTGGGAATCAAACGTATTTCCAGGAATTCTTGGAAGAGTTTGTGATAGGCCTTGCGAACCTGCTTGCAGAAGAGGTCGAACTCATGAAAAGTCAGTTGCAATTTGTAGGCTCAAAAGAGTCACTTACGACTACAAAGATGACGTAGAAAAATATATTCCTCAGTCGCCAAAAGTTAAAAATGGTAAAAGGATAGCTCTCATTGGAGCTGGGCCAGCTTCTCTTACTGTAGCTAGAGATTTATTACCACTGGGATACGAATGCACTATTTTTGAAAAAGATCATAAAGCTGGTGGTTTAATGAGAACAAATATTCCGTCTTTTAGACTTCCTGCTGATGTCCTAGATGAAGAAATTTATAGGATTATAAATATGGGAGCTGAATTAAAACTAAACTCTTATATAGAAAAATTAAAACCTGTTATAGACGATTATGACTCTGTATTCATTGGAACTGGAGCTCCGAAAGGAAAGGATTTAAAGCTTAAAGGAAGAGAGATCTCCTCGGAAAATATCCACATAGGAATAGATTGGTTAACAAGTATTGCTTTTGAGCACGTCAAAAAGATTGGAAAAAAGGTAATCGTGATTGGTGGTGGAAATACTGCAATGGATTGTTGCAGGTCAGCTCTTAGATTAGGAGCTACTGATGTAAAAGTTACTGTTCGAAGTCCCTTTTCTCAAATGAAAGCATCGGAGTGGGAAATTGAAGAAACGATGGAAGAAGGAATCCCTATTTTAGATAATACTTCGCCAAAAGAATTTTTATTTGATGATAAGGGAAAACTCTATGGTATGAAGTTTGAAAAAATGCAACAGGTTGAAGCTGATGGAAGAAAGAAAATGCAATCTACAGGCGAAGAGATAACTATTGAGTGTGATGATGTTCTCTTAGCAATAGGTCAGGAAAATGCTTTTCCTTGGATTGAAAAAAATATAGGAATTGAATTTGGTGAATGGGAAATGCCGGTAGTAGACAAATTAACAATGCAATCTACACATCCAAAAGTTTTTTTTGGTGGTGATTCAGCTTGGGGGCCAGAAAATATAATTTGGGCTGTTTCTCATGGTCATCAAGCCGCTATTTCTATTGATAACTTTTGTTCTGGTGTTAGCTTAAAAGATAGACCAGCTCCTGTTACTAATTTAGTTAGTCAAAAAATGGGGATTCACGAATGGTCTTATGATAACGATGTTTCTCAAGAAAAAAGAATCTCTGTTCCTCATGAAGAGTTATCTAAATCGTTAAAAAATCTAAAAACTGAAGTTGAACTTGGTTTTGATGAAGAATTGGCTCTCGAGGAAGCTCAAAGATGTCTCAACTGTGACATGCAAACAGTTTTTGAAGATGATTTATGTATTGAGTGCGATGCCTGTGTAGATATTTGCCCTACAGATTGTATAAATTTCGTTGATAATGACGTGGAAGAAAAGGTAAGAGACAAACTAAGAGTGCCTGCTTTAAACTTAGATCAAAGTTTATACGTCTCTGGAAAACTTAAAACTGGAAGAAGAATGGTTAAAGATGAAGACATGTGCGTCCATTGTGGTCTTTGTGCTGAAAGATGCCCTACAGGAGCTTGGGATATAAAAAGAAATGCTTATAAAGAAAGTCATACTTTGACAAATAAAATTAAAGCTAAGGAAGTTGCATAATGCATGAAGTTAAATCAATAGAATCTATCCAATCTACAAATGACTTTGTTATAAAGTTTGCAAATGTGAATGGTTCCGGTTCTGCTAGTGCTAATCAAATGTTCGCGAAAGCTATGTTTAGAATGGGAATTCCAGTAAGTCCAAAAAATATATTTCCATCTAACATTCAAGGATTGCCTACTTGGTTTGAGGTAAGAGTTAATGAAAAAGGTTATTTAGGAAGCAGAGGTGGAGTTGATATTGCTGTTGCAATGAATCCTCAAAGTTACTTTAAAGATGTTGATGAAATTTTACCTGGTGGTTACCTATTATACGATTCAACTTGGAAAAGAAACTTTAATAGGAAAGACATCACTGTTATTGAAATACCTCTTACTCAATTGTGTGTCGAAGCCTTTAAAAATCCCAAACAAAGACCTCTTTTTAAAAATATTGCTTATGTAGGTGCTTTATCCGTCTTATTAGATATTGAATATGAAGTCCTTGAAAAAATAATATCTGAACAATTTGTTAAAAAGCCCGCCTTAATAGAACCAAATTTAAAAGCTTTAGACTTAGGCAGAAATTATGTGTTGGAAAACCTTCCCTACCCTTTAGGAATAACTGTTTCAAGAGCTGACAAATTGGAAGATAAAATTCTAATTTCTGGAAATGAGGCTGCTGGTCTCGGCGCTGTTTATGGAGGAGCCACTTTTTGCTCCTGGTATCCTATTACTCCTTCAACTTCTCTAGCTGAGGGCTACGAAAAATATGCAAAAAAATTCAGGATAGAAAATAATACTGGCAAAAATCTTTTTGCAAGTGTGCAAGCAGAAGATGAACTAGCTGCTATTGGAATGGCAATTGGAGCTAATTGGAACGGTGCGAGAGGTTTTACAGCAACAAGTGGACCAGGTATTTCACTTATGAGTGAATTCCTTGGTTTAGCCTATTTTGCAGAAATACCGCTGGTTTTGTTTAATGTTCAAAGAGGAGGCCCCTCTACAGGTATGCCAACTAGGACTCAGCAATCAGATGTATTAGCTTGTGCGTACGCCTCTCATGGGGATACAAAACATGTAGTCCTTTTTCCATCTGACCCGAAAGAATGTTTTGATTTTTCTGCCCAAGCATTTGATCTTGCAGATCAGCTTCAAACACCAATTTTTGTGGTGAGCGACTTAGACATGGGTATGAATGATTGGGTTTGCGATAAGTTTAAATGGGACGATGAATATAAATACAATAGAGGTAAAGTTTTAAATAAAGAAGATTTAGATGAAATTGAAAATTTCGGAAGATATTTGGATATAGATAATGATGGTATTTGTTATAGAACTTATCCAGGAACTCACCCTGAAAAAGGAGCATTTTTTACAAGAGGAACTTCTCATGATGAATATGCTAGATATACCGAAGATGGAGAAGTAAATGCCGCTACTTTGAGCAGACTCATGAAAAAGTTTAGGACTGCATCGGAGTTAGTTCCAGAACCAGTTATAGAAATAAATGGGGAAGATAGCTGCGGTGTAATTTTTTATGGAAGCACCTCTCCTGCAGTTCACGAAGCAAAAGATATACTGAAAGAAAAAGAAATTAACATTGATTTAATGCAGATCAGATCTTTCCCTTTCAATTTAGATGTATGGGAATTTATAGCAAACCATGACCGTATTTATGTGGTTGAACAAAATAGAGATAGTCAAATGAGAACATTAATTATGGCAGAAGGAGGAATTTCACCAGAAATTTTAAGGCCTTTAGTTCACTTCACTGGAGATCCAATTCAAGCAAGCTACATAGTTAATAAGATTTCAGAGCGAGAAGTAAATTATAAGTCACATATTAATGCTAAAAAGAGATAAAGATGTCATTTAAAAAACCTATCAATCATCATCCAAAACTTGAGACAAACAAGCTAGGACTTACTAGACGTGACTACGAAGGAGCGGTTTCAACTCTTTGTGCAGGATGTGGTCATGATTCAATTAGCGCTGCCATCATCGAATCTTGTTTCAAACTAAATATAGAAGCTTACAAAGTTGCTAAATTATCAGGTATTGGTTGTTCTTCAAAAGCCCCTGCTTATTTTTTGGAACAATCTCATGGTTTTAATTCTGTTCATGGCCGAATGCCTTCTGTTGCTACTGGAGCAAATTGTGCAAACAGAGATCTTATGTATTTGGGTGTTTCAGGAGACGGTGATAGCGCATCAATTGGTTTAGGTCAATTTGTTCATGCTATTAGAAGACAAGTTGACATGGTCTACTTTGTTGAAAATAACGGTACATACGGATTAACTAAAGGACAATTTTCTGCAACTAATGACCTAGAATCAAAAAATAAATATGGTGAAGATAATTTATTCAAACCTATAGATTTAGCAACAATGGCAATTCAACTAGGTGCAACTTATGTTGCGAGAAGTTTTTCTGGAGATAGAGATCAGCTTATTCCTTTAATTATGGGAGCAATGCAACACAAAGGCTTCGCACTTTTAGACATTATCAGCCCTTGTGTAACTTTCAACAATCACGATTCATCTACAAAAAGCTATGACTATATTCGTGACCATAATGAAGCTGTTGGAAAGACTGACTTTGTTCCTTTGGGAGAGGAAATATCAACTTCATATAAAGAAGGATCTTCTACAGAAATAAGTTTGCATGATGGATCCAAACTTGCATTAGAAAAAACTGATGCAAATTTTGATCCCAGAGATGCCGGCAAAGCCCTTAATTTTATTAGAGAAAAAGAAAAAGAAGGAAAAGTCCTTACAGGTTTGCTGTATATCAATGATCTTGCCAAAGATTTAAACGAAACATTGAATGTGACTCAAACTCCCTTAAGCCAGCTTCAACAAGATGTTTTGTGTCCAGGAAGTAAAATTTTAGATGAAATAAATCAAAGCCTAAGTTAAATCGACGCCTAAGCGGTGAGCTATTTCTTGGTAAGACTCAACAACATCTCCTAAACCTAATCTAAATCTATCTTTATCAAGCTTCTTTTTAGTTTCTTTATCCCAAACTCTGCAACCATCTGGCGTAAATTCATCACCGAGATAAATTTTATTTTCGGATTTTCCAAACTCTAACTTAAAGTCAACAAGAATAAGATCTGCTGAATCGAAAAGTTTGACTAAAATATCATTGGTTTGGAGAGTCAATTTTTTCATTTCTTCTATATCCTCTTCATTAGCCCATCCAAAAGAAGTTATGTGGCAATCATTTATTAATGGATCTCCTAAGTCATCGTCTTTGTAAAAGAATTCAAATATTGGAGGATCCATTACAGAAGCTTCTTCAAGGCCTAATCTTTTGCATATACTTCCCGCTGCAAAGTTTCTTACGACACACTCAATGGGAAACATCTCAAGAGACATTACAATGCTTTCATTGGGGGCAGACTCTTCTAAGTGATGATTTGCCACTCCTTCCTTTGAAAGGTGCTTCATAATAAAGCTATTGAACCTGTTATTTACCGTTCCTTTGCCAGCAATTTGCTCAATTTTTTTTCCATCAAATGCTGAAGTATCGTCTCTATACTCCATAATAAGTTTTGAAGCATCAGAGGTAGTATACAAAGCTTTTGCTTTGCCTGTTTTTAAAAGTTCTTTCCTTTCTAACATTTTAAGATAGTACCTGATTAATTTGAGAAATAATTTCTTGAATGAATTCTTTATTTTGTTCTTCCATAGAAATAGAAATAATTGTCTCATTTTGAGCTATCTTTTCAACAAAGATTTGAAATTCTATTGTGTCCCCTCTCCCAAAAAAACCTTCCTCAGATTTAATTTCAGTAATGAAAATACCTTTCTCTCTATCAAAATCATTAACCTTGAATTCGGCAATACTCAGAGTTCTTTGCAAAGCAGACCAAGCTCTGGGAAAGCCAACCATAAGTCTTATTTTTGAAAATCCGTCTTTATCGATAAATACTTCAGTTTTATCAATTGAATTTAAATTTAAAGCTATCAGAGAGGTTCCAGTTACTGAACCCAATTCACTGAGGCCATTTAAAATTTTTGTTGAAATAGTTTTGACATATTCATCATCGGAATTTTTTTTCCATATATTTCCATCTAAAGCTTCATAAGAAATGAAAATTTCAGTGCTAGCTCTTTGCAATCCACTTTCTATTTTAAAAACAAATCTAGTACTGTTATTATCTCTGTTAATTCCCTTGGTAAAAATTTCTCCTGTTTTTGGATTAGCACTGGAAATGTTTAACTCTTTACTTTGATTTAAATATTCTTGAAGCATAGGCCAAGCTTTACTTGGCTCAAGACTTAAATAAATCCATCTGATTTCTCCTAATTTGTGAAGACGTAATTCATTGTTTGATTCAGATGAAAAAAATTGTTTCGGCAAAGGGAGTTCATAAACTTTTTGGGGAGCAGCAACTGAAATATCAGGAATAGGATATAAATCTATGGATTTGGATATATTTTGTCCTAATATTTTTTCTGCATTTTCATTATCTTTCGCAGATAGATATTTGTTTGATTTATTATTTTCAGGACTTGAGGCACATGAAGCTAACATCAAAAAAAATATAGCCAATAATAATTTCATTATATTAAATCTAAGTTTTTAAGTTCTTTTTTTAAACTCTCATGAAATTTTGAATCCAAAACAGTAAGGGGAAGACGAATGCCTAATTTTATAAAACCCATTAAATACAGTGCATATTTTACAGGAATAGGATTAGACTCTACAAAAAGAATTTTATTTAAGGCATTGATTTTTTCGTCTATTTTTTTCCCTGCTTCTATTTTATCCATAGCAAGACGAGTCATTTCTGAAATCATATTTGGAACTATATTTGAGGAAACTGAAATTGTCCCATGACCTCCTCTCATAAGGAACTCGTAAGAAGTGGCATCGTCTCCAGAATATAAAAAGAATTTTTCATCTTTTATTTCTTCGCTACATAATTTTTTTATGTCTTCTAAATTATTCATTTCACCTGTAGCGTCTTTTATACCTATTATATTTTCATGAAGAGATAGTCGATGGGTTGTTTCGGCTTCTATGAAACATGCTGTTCGAGAAGGAACGTTATAAAGAATTTGAGGAATTTGAATCTCATCAGCAATTTTTTTGTGATGCAGATAAAGTCCTTCTTGAGTTGGCTTATTATAATACGGAGATACTAAAAGAGCAGCATCAGCTCCTGCATCTTTTGCAGATTTTGTTAACTCTAAGGCTTCAATTGTTGAATTTGCTCCTGTTCCTGCAATAACTTTAACTCTTCCGTTTACATATTTAACAAAATATTCGATTAAACTAATATGTTCTTCAAAGTCAATTGTTGCTGATTCACCTGTTGTGCCAACTGCCACAATTGCTGAAATAGAGTTTTCTATCTGAAAATCAATAAGATTGTTTAAAGATTGGTAGTCTAATGTTCCATCCTCAAACATAGGAGTGGCAATTGCTGTCATAGCACCTGTCAATTTCATCTAAGTATAAAGTTTAATTTTCTTACAAAATTTTATACTATTTGTATCTAAATAGATAAAAGGATTAATAATATGAGCGTCAAAATAAATACAAAGATTAAAAAATTTAAAGTTTCTGCTACCAATGAATTAGAAATTGATTCAACTGACTTGATTGGTAAAAGTTATGTTATTTATTTCTATCCTAAAGACAATACTCCTGGCTGCACCCAAGAAGGTGAGGATTTCAGAGATCTTTATAAAGAATTCAAGAAATTAAAAACTGAAATTTATGGTGTCTCAAGAGATAGCTTAAAATCTCATGAGGGATTTAAAGAGAAATACAAATATCCATTTGAGTTGATATCTGATTCAGAAGAAAAATTATGTAATTTATTTGATGTAATCAAAGAGAAAAATATGTACGGTAAAAAGTACATGGGAATAGAAAGAAGTACTTTTCTAATAAATAAAGAAGGAAAATTATCTGCCGAATGGAGAAAGGTAAAGGTAAACGGTCATGCTTCAGAAGTTTTAGAAGAGGTTAAAAAAATTAGCTAGCTAATTCTTTTTTAGGCCAAACTTTAAATACCGCCCTAATAAGAGTTGCAATAGGCACAGCTAATAAAAGCCCCCAAAAACCCCAAATTCCGCCAAAAACTAATATTGCAAGAATAATTAATACCGGATGGAGATTTACTTCGTTACCCATTAATAAAGGAAACAAAACATTGCCATCTAATATTTGTATTAACAAATAAATGAATAAGAAAATAAAAAATGGAGTATCAAGTCCCCATTGAAATAGCCCAATTACTACTACTGGAATAGTAACCAAAATTGCTCCAAAAAGAGGTATCAAAACTGACATACCAACAAGAATTCCTAAAATGACGGAGTAATTAACGCCTAATATTAAAAAAGCTAAAGTTGTTATGGAGCCTACTATGATCATTTCTAGCGCCTTACCTCGAACATAACCAAATAATTGGGTATTCAAATCACTCCAAATTTGAGACAGCAAGATTCTTTTATTCGGTAAAAAATATGTAACGTAACTGAGCATTTCGCTTTTATCTTTGAGAAAGAAAAAAACAAGAATTGGAGTCAATATTAGAAATATTAAAGCATTCATTATTGCTGAAAACCCTGTATTGAGTTGAATTAAAACTTGTTCGGCTATTGATGGAATAAAAGACGTTGAACTAGCGAAAATTTCTTCCACCTGTTCTGTAGTAAAAAAATTAGGATAACGTATTATTAAATTGTCAAATAAGTTTTGAACAAAAGCTACAATTGCTGGGAGCTCATTTATTAAAGATGCAATTTGACCAGTAACATAAGGCAGACTCAGTAAGACAATCAAATAAAAAACTAAAAAGATTGTAAAAGAAAAATAGAAAGCTGTTTTCTTTGAATAATTTTTTCCTTCAAAGAAATTCATAACTCCGTTAAGCAGATAAGCTATCAAAATGCTCACAAAAATTGGAGTAATTGTAGACCCAATAAAGTACAGTAAAATTCCTGCAATTATTAACAAAAAAAGAGCAGCAAATTGCTCTTCTTCATAAAAATAATTTCTGAAAAAACCTTTTAAATAATCAAACATAAAAGAATAATTTTTTTATAATATTTATCATTTTATATGAAAAAATATTTATTTTTGATTTTATTCTCTTTATTTGGAGTTTTAGCTAACTCACAAAGTAATGATACTTTGCCCTCATTGGGAGATGCGTCATCGGGTTCTATATCTTTAGCTGGAGAATATGATTTAGGAAGATTGTGGTTATCTTTATTTAGAAGTTCCGCTAAAGAATATGATGATCCTATAGCAAAAAGCTATGTAAGAGACTTTATGTATAGAATTTCTGAGACTAGTGAAGTTAGAGATAGAAGATATGAGTTTATTATTTTAGACGATGCTTCAATAAATGCTTTTGCTGCTCCTGGTGGAATAATAGGAATAAATACTGGTATGTTCATAAAAACAGAAACTGAGGGGCAGTTTGCTTCTGTCATGTGTCATGAATTAGCACACTTAAGTCAAAGACATTATGCAAGGTCTCAACAGAACAATAATCCACTAACAAATGCGTTGATACTTCTGGGAAGCGTTGCAACAGCTGTTGTTACGGCAAATCCTCAAGCAATTCTTATTGCTCCTGCTTTGATTCAGCAGCTGGCAACAAATTACACTCGAGAAAATGAAAGAGAGGCTGATAGAATAGGTTTTAGAAATCTCGTAAATGCAGGCTTTGATCCGAGATCACAATCACAAATGTTTCAGATTCTTCAAAAATCTCAAAGTGGAATAAATGAAGAATATTCATATCTCTTCACTCACCCAATTCCAAAAGAAAGAATAACCGATGCAAGAATTAGAGAAGAAAATATCGATAATCAGTCAAATTATAGAAATTCATTGGAATTTTATTTAGTCAAAGCTAGAGCTGAAGTTGCTAATTCAAAAAATTTAAATTCTCAAAAAGAATTTTATCTCTCAAAACAAAAAATAATGACAGTAAAATTAAGCTTTATAAAAAATATGGATTATCTTTGGTTCTTAAAGAACAGAAAAAATACGAAGAATCATTTAAAGCTGCAAGAGAATTACTAAAAGAAATTCCATCAAACCTAATTTTTCAAACAAATATTTTAGAAATCCATTTAGCAGAAGGAAATTCTTTAGAGGCTATCTCTGTAGGAGAAAAACTTTTAAATGTAAATTCAAATAATTTCTCAATTTCATACTACCTTGCTAAGGCATACATCTTAGACAACAACCCCGAAAAAGCTGAAGAAATTTTAATTAATTTATCCAAAGAAAATCCTAGAGATCCATCTGTCTGGTATGAATTGGCGGAGGCTCAGGGTTTGGCAGGAAATATTATTGGCCTTCATAGATCTAGGGCTGAATATTTTATTCTTACTGGAAGATATGATTCAGCAATATTTCAATTAAGAGAGGGATTAAAGTTATCTAAAAATTTTTTTGAAATCAGAGAAAGTATTATCAATAAGCTGGAACAAATTTATAAGACTAAAAGAGCTTTAAAGGATTTGACTTAAATTTATTTAGGTAAATTTAATTTTTTATTTCCAGCTAGCAAGTGAATATGGAGATGAAATACTGTTTGTCCTGCTTTTTCTCCATTATTAATTACGATATTAAAAGCATCTTCAACATTAAATTTTCTAGACATATTTCCTGCTACTAACATTAAATGACCTAGAAGATTTAAATCTTTCTCCTGAGCATCAGAAAGCTTTGATAATGGCTTTTTTGGAATTATTAGTAAATGAAGTGGAGCTTGAGGATTAATATCGTTAATTACAATACATAAATCATCTTCGTAAATAAATTCCGAAGGTATTTCCTTTTCAATTATCTTTTGAAAAATTGTTTTACTAGCCATTATAAAAAATCTTAAAACCTAAATATGTTGAAAACAAGCATAAAAATAACATGAGAGAGATATAAACAAAAAAAGTTAAAAAACTTTCGTTGTTGTAAAACACTAAAGCTTCCTTAGTGAAGGCTGAAAATGTAGTAAAAGACCCCAAAAAACCTATAGCAATAAAATTATTTATAAATAATGTATTTCCTTCTTCTTGGTTAGAAATAAAATAACCAATTAAAAAACATCCTAATAGATTAACTAAAATTGTGCCTAAAGGAACACTAAATAATATAAATTGCGAGAAGTAACTTGAGAAATAATATCGAAGAGATGCTCCTAAAGCCCCACCAAGTCCTATAAAAAAATAAGTCATTTTAAATTGGTGGGTCGTATAGGATTCGAACCTATGACCAATTGATTAAAAGCCAACTGCTCTACCAACTGAGCTAACGACCCAATTTAAGAAATTATATCAAATCAACTTTTAAATTTGAGTAATTCTTGTTCAGATAAAATAGACGAACCTGATTCTGGATAATTAAGTATTACTCGCTCAAAAAAAGCAATAGCCTCATCATTTTTTTCTAACTTTATAGATATTAGACCTAACTTATAAAGTGAAACAGGAACTCTCTCATGTTCAGGAAAATTATTTATAAGTGAAAAATATGTCTCATAAGCATCTTCATTCATTTCTTGAAGAAAATATATTTCGGCTAGCCAGAAATAGGAATCTACTAAATAAGCTCCCTTTGGATATGATAAAATGAGAAATCTTAGATTTTCAGCTGCTTCTGAATATCTGGAATTATCTATTAGCTTTAAAGTATTGGACCACAAAGTAAATTCTTCTTCTTCGCCATCCTTTTCGATTAATTCAGCCAAAGGATTATTTAATTCAATTATTTCTTCGGCCTCTTCTTCTTCTTTTGATAACAGAATTACTGCTTCCAGATTATGGATTCTCTTATCTAAATCAACATATCTCGCCTGATTTGATTCATCTAATTTTTGAACTTCAAATGTATTTGAATCTATTTGATTGGATAGTCTAGCTAATTCATTTTCTAAATTTTCAATTTTTTCTAAGATTAAATCCAAAGAGTCATTATTTGTCTGTGCATTTACAGTCGCAGCAACAAATAAAAATAAAAAAATTAAATTTTTCATAAGACTTTGGATATTAAAATAAAGATATCTCTACCCTTCTATTTTTTTTCCAAGCATTTTCATTTGAATTAATGTCTATTGGTTTCTCTTCTCCATAGGAAATTACTTTAATTTTAGAGGAAGAAACCCCTTTGATAATTAAATAATTTTTAACTTCTATTGCCCTTTTTTCTCCGAGAGCAAGGTTATATTCCCTTGTTCCTCTTTCATCGCAATGACCTTCCAGTCTAATTGCTTTAGCATTTTTTGCAAATTCAACATACTCGGAAATAAGATCCTTCGAATCAGAACTTAATGAAGCTTTGTCAAATTCAAAATATATCAAATCATCTAAGTTAGTATCAATTTTATCAACGGATTCATACTTATCACTTTCAGCAGAAGAATAATTAGTTGATGTTACCAAGTCTGAAACTTGAGTTGCGCATCCAATTACTAATGGAAATATGCTTAATATGATGATTTTATTAAATGTTTTCATGAAGGCTCCTTTCTTGGTGAATTATAAATTAAATTAATAGCTTTTATTTTGACAAATATGTTAATTATTAGTTCATGAAAGGTGACCAAGCAGGCTCTCTAACAGATCCAAATTTAACTGGTAAAGTGAACTTTGATTTTCCGTCTAAAGTAAGGCCAGCTAAGTAACCCTGTGAATTATTTTTTGTGGCATAAATTATTATATTTCCATTAGGAGAAATTGTTGGAGATTCATCTAAAGTAGTTTTAGAAATAGTATTTATGAATCTGCTTCTAAGTTTTTTTGTTCCAATATGAAAAACTCCGTTATTTCCATGGACAAGCACAATATCTTTCCCGTCAGGGAAGTAACTTGCTCTAGCATTATAATCACCATCCAAGGTAACCCTTTTTATTCTATTTGAAGAAACAGTTAATTCATAAATTTGTGGAGAGCCCGATCTATTTGAAGTAAAAAGTAATTTCTTACTATTCGGAGACCAAGCAGGTTCTGTATCAATTCCATAGTGAGTAGTATGCCTTGAGATCTTTTTATTCCTGAGATTATAAATATAAATATCAGGATTGCCTGAAGATGACATAACAAATGCTAGTTTTTTATTATCTGGCGACCAAACTGGAGCGCTATTACTTAAGCCTAGTGTTTTGATTGACTCTCTCTTACCAGAAAATAGATCTTGCATATAAATTTCTGGATAACCTTTTTCAAACGAAACATATGCTAATTTTTTTAAGTCTGACGACCAAGAAGGTGACATTAAAGGTGCAGAAGACTCAAATAAAACTTCTTCATCAGTTCCATCTATATCAGAAATACAAATTTTGTACTCCTCTCTTGATGGATTAAGAATGTATGCAATTTTTGTATCAAATACTCCTTTTAAGCCTGTAATTGATTTATAAACACGATTACTAATAACTTTAGAAATTTTTTCTTTTTCTGAATTATTCCCTGAAACATCTCCTCTTAAAATTAATTTATTTAAAGATATATTGAAAACAAAATATTCAATATTGATAAATTGGGAATTTTCCTCTTGAAAGTTTCCTATGACTACATAATCCACATTAAGAATATTCCAATCTCTATAAAAAAAATTTTCCTCTTTACTTGGAAAAGATAGCATTTCATTTTTTGGTAAAGCCCTAAATTCTCCAAACAAAGTTAAGTTATCCTGAATAAGCATGGAAATTGACTCACCTATTTTCATATTAGATTTAAAAGGCACTATTGCAATTTTAGGTAAATCTTTAGAGCCCTGTGAAATTTCAATTTTTAATTTAGCTTCAATTGATAGAGCAAGGAAAGTTAAAAAAATAAGAAAGATTTTCACTTTATTGATTCTTTGATTTAAAAACTAAATTAAAAGATCTAAAATTTCTTTCAAAATACTTTCTCTCCAAGCCTATTACTTCTGTTACAAAATAAATTTTAGATAATGCCGCCAAAGCTGAGTCGTCAAATACTTTTTCACCACTTGAAGAAATTAAATCAAAGCTCAATATTTCGCCTGATGGAGCTAAATTAATAACAAACTCTGCTTGTA
>CABZAV010000008.1 GCA_902523885.1 uncultured SAR86 cluster bacterium
GATTAATAAAAGTCTCAGATAAGATTGTTGGAGTAGCGTCAAAGTTATCAGAGGAAATTCAAGATGTTAGGGATTGGAGAATAGATGAGGTAGTGAATTTAATAAGAGGGCCTAAGGGCACAAAAGTTAGACTGGAAGTTCTTTCTGCCTCTATGGAAGATGATGAAATTGGAAAATTAATTGAGATAACCAGAGATGTTGTAAAACTCGAAGATCAGGCAGCAAAAAAAAGAGAAATAGAAATAAAAAGATCGGGTAAATTATTTAATATTGGAATAATTGAACTTCCAACGTTTTACATGGATTTTGATGCATACAAAAAAAATAGATATAACTATAAAAGCAGCTCTAAAGATGTAAGAACCCTACTTAGAGAACTAGATAAAAATAATTCTGATGGAATAATTCTAGATTTAAGAGGCAATGGTGGCGGATCATTATTCGAAGCATATTCGCTCGCTAAACTATTTATCGGAAGAGGTAATGTAGTACAAGTTATGGAATCAAATGGTTCTATTCAACCTTTGGGGCATACAATGGGAAGACAGAATTATATTGGTCCAATAGCGGTTCTAGTTGATAAGCTAAGTGCTTCAGCTTCAGAAATTTTAGCCGGTGCTATTCAAGACTACCAAAGAGGATTAGTTATAGGAGCTCAAACTTTTGGAAAGGGAACTGTTCAAAGAATGGAAAATTTAAGCTATGGGCAAATTAAGTTTACTGAGCAAAAATTTTATCGAGTCTCTGGTCAAAGTACGCAGCATAAAGGCGTGATACCTGATATTGAATTACCATATGTATATTCAAATCAGGAAATAGGTGAAATGTCCTATGAAAATGCTCTTCCTTATAACGACATATCACCTGTATATTATGAAACTTTTGAAAATCTATCCAATTTAGAGTCTATAAAAAGATATTCGAATAATAGAATTAAAGATAGTTTTATGAATTCATATGTCAAAGAAACCAAACAACTTATTGAAGATGAAAATAACAAAAATTTACTTCCAGTAAACTTAAAAACGAGAAAAGACATAAAAACAAAGAATGAAATGAAGAGACTCGCAATTGAGAATGAGCTCAGAGAATCTTTGGATTTGGACATTTTTGAATCTTATGAAGAATTTGCTAACTCGGACGGTGAAGAAATTTCAGATAAAAAGGATGAAATTATTTTACAAGAAGCTGCAGAAATTTTAATTGATCAAATCCTGATGGAAAAATCTTCAAGAATTTCTTATCGAAGATAATATGAAAGTTGTTTCTTTCAATGTGAATGGAATAAGAGCAAGGTTTCATCAACTTGAAGCTTTGGTTAATTCTCAAAATCCAGATATTATTTGTTTCCAAGAAACAAAAGTTCATAATGATGATTTTCCTTTTGATGCATTAAAAGATCTTGGATATGAAATTATCATAAATGGTCAGAAGGGTCATTATGGTGTTGCAACATTTTACAAGGGGGAATTAGTTTCTTCATCTTTAGGTTTTAAAAATGATCCGGAAGATGCTCAATGTAGATTAATAACAAGCACTCATAAATTAAAAAAAGGAGAATTAACTTGCATCAATGGATATTTTCCTCAAGGAGAAAGCCGCGATCATCCAACTAAATTCCCCTACAAAAAAAAATTTTTCGCAGATCTAATGAAGCATTTAGATGAAAATTTTACTAAAAATCAAAATATCATTATTTTAGGTGATTTAAATATTTCTCCTGAAGATAAAGACATTGGTATTGGAGAAAATAATAGAAAAAGATGGTTGCAGACTGGAAAGTGCAGCTTTCTTCCTGAAGAGAGAGAATGGTTACAAAAAATAATAGATTGGGGTTTTCAAGACAGCTATAGACAAATAAATCCAACTTCTGACGATTTATTCAGTTGGTTTGACTACCGAAGTAGAGGCTTTGATGACAACCCTAAAAGAGGATTAAGAATAGATCATCTCTGGATAACTGAACCGCTGATAAAGAAAATAAAAGATGTTGGAATAGATTATAAAATTAGAGGCATGGAAAAACCTTCAGATCATGCTCCTGTTTGGACCGAGTTTTCTTTTTGATCTCTTTTCTTTAAAAAAATTCTTTAATATCTCAGAGCATTCATCGGAATACAGACCTGTTTGAACTTCAATTTTATGATTTAGTTTTAATTGACTGAGAAGTGCTTTGTTACTAATCGGTGCCCCGCCGACTTGATCTAGCGCTCCAATTACTAATCTCTTGACTCTAGAATTAATAATTGCTCCAAAACACATTAAACACGGTTCCAAAGTTGTGTACATTGTAGAGTCCAAAAGACGATAATTTTCTTCTTTTTCACAAGCGCTTCTAATTGCAAGTATTTCTGCATGAGCAGTTGGATCGTTCATTTCAATAGACAAGTTATGTCCTTTGCTAAGAATAGTTTCTTTTTTAGTCAAAATAGAACCAATTGGAACTTCGTCTTTAGATTTTGAAATTAATGCCTGTTCAATCGCAAGACTCATCATTTTTTTATCAAAGTCAGAAAATATCATACCTAGTTATCAAGATTTTTTAATTCATCTTCATACATTAATAATTCTTTGTCTGAGACTCGATCAACATATAGTTTTCCAAATAAATGGTCGATCTCATGTTGAAATACAGTTGCTAGAAAACCTTCTAAATTTAATTTTTTAAATTCTAAATTCTCATCTTTAAAATTTACAGATATTTGACTAGGTCTTTCGACATAGCCTCTTAAACCAGGGACACTCAAGCAACCTTCCCAATTGCCTTGTTTTTCATCTGTTAAATATTCAATGCTTGGATTAAACATCACATATTCGGGAGAAGATTCAATTTCAGGATATCTTTCAGATGATTCATCTAATTTTATGATAGCTAATTGTTTAGAAACAGAAATTTGAGGAGCTGCAAGTCCTATTCCTCCTGCTTCATCCATTATTTTCCACATTTTTTTTATGAGAGATTTAGTTTCTTCCGATTTAATCTCCTCATCGGTAAAGGGTTCAGCAATTTGTCTCAAAATTGGGTTACCCATTTTTAAAATATCCTTATGTCCTAACATTTCAGAATTATAAACCTTTAATTTGATTTAATATTTTGTATTGATTGGAAAATGCAAAAGATATAATGAAAACGCAAAGAATATTTACCAAAACAATTAATTTTTGGATGGTTGCTTGTTGGGACAAGTTATCTATATTTTCTAGAGGATTTCCACCATATATTTGATAGAGCACATAAGCAAATGTTGAAATCATTAAAAAAAATATCGTAAAAGCAAAATAATTTTCTACCTTACTTCTGTATAAAACTATCAGAAATAAAAGAGAGCCTGGAATCATCAATCTAAAGGCATTTAAAGCAAAGAAAATATGCATTTCCATATATAAATCATGCGGAGTAAGTCCCACCCCAGCAAAAAAAATGGAGCCAAGACCAAAAAAAATTGAGCCGCATAAAGCTAATCTAAAATTTAAAATATTATCTTTGAAAAGATGAGGTATGTATAAGAAAGCAATCCCAGCAAAAAAAAATAAGATTAAAGAAAATCCAAAGAAAAAAGAAGAAAGAAAATTTATTTCTCCCGAGTGAGATTTGTAACCCCCTAAATCACTCAAAAAATTATGAGTAAAGGAATAGCCCTCTTGCGTGGGATCATGAATATTTCCTCCTGGATAAAAGAAAATTGCAATACAAACTGAAACAAAAAATAAGATTGGTACAAGTCTTATAAATTTTACCGCATAAATTAAATTACTATCTCTCATAAATAAAATACTTCCTCAGGAAAATTTAAAAAAATTAAGAAATTTAGTAAGAATTATATCTTAATTAAATTAGTTATAATTAGGACTTATTTTGAATATTATAAAAACTAAAGAGAAGCTAGTTTCTCAATCAAATAAAAAGAAAGAATTAATTGAAGTCATCAATTTCTCAAACAATTCTCTCTCAATTAAATCTTTTGCTTTCAATTTTAATAATCTAGTAAGTAAAGAATTTGAAAATTTTTATTCACTTTTGAATATTGAAGATTCTATTACAAAGCTTTTCAATGAAGAAAAAGTTAATGTAACCGAAGAGAAAGCAGCACTTCATTGGAAAATAAGAGATCCCAATAGCGGCCTTTACAAAGATCTTTTCATTAAATCTGATGCTATAAAAAAACAGATATTAAAAAGCTCTATAAAAAATATTGTTACTTTAGGGATTGGAGGCTCTTACGAAGGGCCTAATCTGCTTTCTAAAGCTTTAAATGATTTAAATAATCTTAAATTCAATCATATTTTCATTACCGGATCAGACAATCAAGAATTCAAGGAAAAGCTTATAGGTCTTAATCAAAAAGAAACTATTTTTATTTTGTCCTCAAAATCTATGAAGTCGTTAGAAATAATAAATAATTATAAGCTGGCTAAAAAGTGGCTTTCTTTAAAAATGAAAAGCTCGAAAGCCAAAGAAAATTTTTACGGAATCACATCAAATGTTCCAGAAGCAAAAAAATTAGGGATTTTAGAGAAAAATATCATTAATTTGGAAGAGGAAATTGGAGGAAGATACTCTATCTGGTCTGAAGTTTCACTAACATCCATACTTGAATCAAAAAAGAATTTTTCATCATTTTTAGATGGAGGTCATCAAGCTGACCTTCTCATGAAGTCAGAAAATAGCTTCAAAAGATCTATAAAAAAATTAGCTTATATAGAGTTATGGAATTCAAATTTTTTAAATATTGATAATAGAGTAATACTTTCTTATTTATGGAAAATAAGAACTCTTCCAAAATATCTTCAACAGCTAGAAATGGAGTCTTTAGGGAAAAAGGCTAATCCTAAGTCTATCTTTTCAAAAACCTCTCAGACTATTTACGGTGATTTTGGCCCAAGAGCGCAACATTCTTTTTTCCAAATGCTTCATCAAGGGACTTCAAAAACTTCTATAGATTTTATAATTGATAAAGATGTATCTGAATCAAATAAGCTGCCAAAAATACAAGCTCTTACTCAAAATAAATTATTTAATTTTCCTCCTAAGGAAAATTTAAAACAAAATTACAAAATAAATAGCAATGTTTCTAGCAATCTTTTTATGCTAAAAAAACTCACGCCATTTAATTTGGGTTTTTTAATAAGTACTTGGGAGCACAAAACTTTTATTAGCTCTCAACTGCTTGAAATAAACCCATTTGACCAATTTGGGGTTGAAGAAGGTAAAAATAGGATATCCAAAAAATTTAGTTAACTTGATTATTTTTATCAACTAAAAAATCAAAATTTAAAATGAGCTCATCTTTATTAAAGATAAGTTTCCTTTTATTGCCTTTAATCAATCCTTTGATAAAACTTGGAAGCTCATAAAAAGATATTTGCAACCTTTTAAATTTTCTTGAAAACCAAGACTTATTAATAAAATTTACATCTCTTACACTTTTAATAGAATTCTCGTCTTGCTTTGTTTCTTTACCTAAATGCATCATTTGAATAACTGGAGCAGGTTCGACTTGCATGTATTGAGCCCAAGATCTTGACCAAAGAGCAGCATCTAACATTTTATAGTCATTTAATTCTTTTAACATTCTCGAAGCAGAATGAGGTCCTAAAATATAAGCTGCAGAGCCTGATTTATTTCTAAAGATCTCCCTGATGTTTAAGAGCTTATCACGATCTGAATAAAAACTACGCTTGCTTAATGTATGTTTTCCAGGAGCATACTCTAAGTCATATATTGTGTTCCAAGAATCTTTAATATTATTAACTACATTAATAATATTATTAATTTTGTCAGAAATGATTACATCATCTTCTAAAATCAAACACTTATTTGTTTCTTTGCATACTTTTTCCCAAGCTTTGCGATGGGATAAAAAACAACCTACATCTTTTGAAGCAATAGGTCTCGTCCATTGATTCGCAGCATTTTGTAATTCTTTAGTGCTTAAACCTGATCCGTCAATTGCATCGATAAAAGTAATATCCAATTTTAAGTTTTTAGCCTGCCTTATCTGAAATTCTCTTCTTTCTTTATAAGATTTCATGCTAATAACGAAAATTTTCATAATTTTAAAGTAAGGTTATTATAAGTTGGTTTTTTGGCAAAAAAAGAAAGAAATTTATAACTTTTTGCCCCATATTAAGTCAAATTTAAATTTTTTGATTTAGCAAGCATTGAATTCCGCCTCGAAAAATATTATTAAAATTTAATTATGAAAGATTACGTTAACTCAATATTTTGGTTTTTTAAAGAATATCCTCTTTTTGCAATTTGTTTTTTCTTTAGCGGTTATTTGATAGGCGCAATCTATTTTTAACCTATTGAATTAATTTTTCGAGCTGAATAGAAATTTCTGCTCTTATTTTATTCTTTTCTAAAGAAGTCCAAGAAACATCGTTCGCCATTAACATTGAGAATATTTTTTCTGATGCCTCTACATTATTTTTTTCAAAGTATCTTAAAGCATCTTTAACTCCTTCCCTGTTATTACAAATTAATATCATTTCGCAACCAGAATCAATTGCGTTCTTGGTTTTGTCATAAAAACTTATAAATTCGTTTGTGCCTTCCATAGAAAGATCATCGCTAAAAATCATTCCTCCAAAATTCATTTGTTCTCTCAAAATTTGCCTGATCCAAACTTTAGAAAAAGTTGCTATCCTTGAATCAACTTCGGAGAAAAGAATATGTGCTGTCATAATTCCATCTAAATTATTTATCAACTCTTTGAAAGGAATTAAATCTTTGTTTTCAATTTCATTAAGGGTTCTTTGATCAATAGGTTTTTCTATGTGACTATCTTCACTAATTGATCCATGTCCTGGAAAATGTTTTCCAACACATGCCATTCCTGCTTCATTCATTCCATATATAAAAGCCCTTGCGCAATCTATTACGATATCTATCTGATCAGAAAACGCTCTATCGCCAATTATACTGCTTGAATTTTGATCTAAATCTAAAATGGGAGAAAAACTTAAATCAACCCCAGATGCTATTAATTCTGAAGCTACTAACCAGCCGGTGTTTTTGCATAAATCCAAGCCAGCCTGTTTATCATGGCTTACCATGTCTCCCAATCTTTGCATCGGAGGTATTAGTGAAAAACCTTTTTTAAATCTTTGTACTCTCCCGCCCTCTTGATCAACAGCAATAATAATCTCAGGCTTCTTTGATTTTATCTCAAAGCAAAGATCTGTTACCTGACTTCTGTCTAGAAAATTTCTCTCAAATAAAATAAGCCCGCCAACATGAGATGATTCTATTAGCTCAATGTCCTCTTGGCTTAGAGAAGATCCTTCGATGTCTATCATCAATGAAGCTTTATTCATTTAAGTAGTATAAGATTAAAAGATGAATTTATATGAAAAATATGTTCTTCCTAAGGTCCTAAATTGTACTTGTGGCTCCAAACCTATAAAACTTCAAAGAGAGAAAGTCGTTCCTCTTGCTCAAGGTAAAATTTTAGAAATTGGTGTGGGGTCTGGACTTAATATTCCTTTTTATAATCTGGCAGTTATTGAAGAATTCCATGCTATTGAGCCTTCCAGAGAACTATGTGACATGGCAAGAAAAGTAGCTGAAGATGAAGGTGTTAATATTAAATTTTACGAATGTAGTGCTGAAAATATTCCTCTTCCAGATAATTATTTTGATAATGTAATTATCACCTATACGATGTGTACTATTCCCGAGGTTATGAAGGCAAACAAAGAAATTTTTCGAGTTTTAAAACTTAACGGAAAACTACTTTTTTGTGAACATGGTTTATCTCCAGAACAAAAAGTTGCTAAATGGCAATCCAGAATAAATTTTATATGGGGAAAAATTGCTGGAGGATGTAATTTAAATAGGAATATTCCTGAACTAATAAAAAAATCAGGATTTGAAATATTAAATTTGGAAGAAATGTACTTACCTAATACTCCTAAAATAGCTGGTTATAATTATTGGGGAACGGCATTAAAAAAAAGCTAATTTATGACTCGATGGTCATCAAAAAAAATAAATGAATGGTACTCTGAACAAGAGTGGTTAATCGGATCAAATTTTTTACCTAGCACTGCAATAAATCAATTGGAAATGTTTCAAACTGAAACATTCGATGAAAAAACAATCAGAAAAGAATTGAGCTTAGCAAAGTCATTGAGATTTAACTCTATGAGAGTTTACTTACATGATCTTCTTTGGTTGATAAAAGATGAATTTTTAATAAGCTTTGAAAAATTTCTTTCAATCTGTGAAGAAAATAATATTAAACCAATTATTGTTTTATTTGACGACTGTCACAGAGCAAATCCTAAACTAGGTGCTCAATATCTTCCTGTTAAAGGAATTCATAATTCAGGCTGGAGCCAAAGTCCTGGTCATAAAATTGTAAAAGATATTAATGATGGATGCTTGTCAGAATTAAAGAGATTGAAAAATTTTACACAAGGGATTTTGGATCTATTTAGGCATGATCGAAGGATTTTGCTTTGGGATTTATACAATGAACCTGGTCAATTTGGAATTGGGGAACAATCATTAGATTTTTTAGAGCTTGTTTGGGATTGGGCATTCGAAGTAAGACCGGATCAACCTTTGACAAGCTGTATGGATGGCTCGATTGGAGAAAAGATTATAGCTTTAAATAGCGAAAAGTCTGATGTGATCACTTTCCATACTTACGAAGCAGACAAACTTGAACCAACTATTAAAGAGTTATCTAATTTTGACAGACCAATTATTTGTACAGAATACATGGCTAGAGAATTTGGAACTACTTTTGAATTTAGTTTGCCTATTTTTAAAAAACATAACGTGGGTTGTTATAACTGGGGTTTTGTAGCTGGCAAAAGTCAAACGCATTTTGGTTGGGAGACAATTTTGAAATTGAAAAAATCAGTTGAAAATAAAGATTTTGTTACTGATATTAAAGAAATTCCAGAGCCAAAAATTTGGTTTCATGACATTTATAGAATGGATGGAAGTCCCTTCGATCAAAAAGAAGTTGATTTTATAAAAAATTTTTTAAGTTAATTTTTAATCTTCAGTTTTTCAAAAATTTTATATATCTCTTCAGCGGTGTTGATATCATTTACATTGCCGCCAAAAAATGAGCTGTATTTAACATTTGGAGAAGCGTAAATATGTCCTCCATTTACTAAAGTATAAAGGGCAACAATTTTACTTCCGATAACATCTTTTTTTGTAACTGAACTATTTAAATTTTCGTCTCTTTCAGGAAGAATTTTAAAATTTTCTTCTTCAAAAGATGATAAATCTCTCCAATATTTATAAGATTCTTCAGAAGAAAGAACTTCGCCCCTGGTATCGTTTCCAAGTAACGACACCAAACCTCCATTGTAAGGATTTATCTGATCATTTGTTCCATTAAAAATTGCCATATTTACTTCTACTTCAGAAATATCACAGTCGTTATTATTTTTAATAGGGAGATTTGCTACTAGAGGAGCATGCAGAAAAGTGCTATTTGGAATCTCATATGCAAGTTTATAAACCATATGACCGCCATTAGAAATTCCCGTGGAGATAATATTATTTTTATTAATTCCAAAGTCTTTCTCAATTAAATTTATTACTTTTTTATAATATCCTATGTCGTCTACATCTTTTAGATTTGCTTCGTAGTCTGCTGAGCCTCTGCAATCGTTCCAAAAATTTTTATAACCTTGAGGATATACAACCAGAAATCCTTTTTCTTGAGCTAAATATTCAAAATCAAATCCTGTTGCACCTCTCATCCCCACGGATGTTCCATAAGATCCATGAAAAATAAAAAAAACTGGAGCATTTTTCTTAAGTGAATCTGGTACAAAGACATCATAAGTTCTATCAAGATTATCGTGAGTGAGAGAATAGCTTTTGAATTTTCCCTGAGCAGGTTCAAGTCTTAAAATCTCAATATTGATGTAATGATTGAGAAAAGTTACAGATAGAAATGATCCTAAAATAATTCCAAAAATAAATATAAAAAATTTTGAAGATAGGCTTTTTTTGAAAAAATTCATTAAGCAATAAATATTAAATAATAAGTCGTTCCAATAAACCCTAAAGATATACCGAAAATAAGGAAGAGACTTAATTTCAATATTTTCATTAGGACAAATTATTTTTTAAGAAATTAATGCTATCTTTAAAAGATGACTTTCTTGCATTCCAATTTCTTCCAAGGGAAGCTCCGATTGGTGCAGAGCCAGATTCAATCAATTTAAGTCTGCCTTCTGGTGTATTCATCTCGAATCTTTCTCCAGAATCACTTTCATAATATAAGTTTCCATTTTTATCGATCTTGCTTGGCTTATTGCTGAGTGCAATTGCATCAGGAAGGAATTTTACTGGATCCACTCTATCAAAAGAATGGTGGCTATTTTCATAAAGAATAACTGAACTATTTCCTCCAGACTCATTAATAGCTTTGGATAAATTTTCTATTAAAATCGAAGGAGTATAATCATCATCTTTTCCGATTAGACTAAGTATGGGATTCTTGTTCCATCTCATTTCTTCAGGCCAAACATAAGCACCGGGATAAAAAGCTAAAAAACCTTTAAATCTCTCTCCGTTTGGAGCTAATTTTTCAGCCAGTGGCTCCCAAGCGGCATATACAGCAGTTGACCCGCCAAAACTCCAACCTGCAATAAAAATGTTATTTTTTTGAATTTTTGGGTGATGAAATAGATGTTTTAAAGCTTCGTAACAATCGGTAAGTGACATAGAAACTGTAACCTGCATTTGATCTTGATAAATTGTTTTTACATTCCTGGACTCAAAACTATGAACCTTGAAAATTGCAAAGCCATTTTCTAAAAAATTGATAGAGTGATCTTGTGAACTAATCCCCCAACCCATACTGCCATGCATACATATCACGAGCGGATAGGAATCCTTTTTTTCTTCTGGAAGAATCAAGGTCCCAAACGCCTGATGAATTTCTTGTTTGGTTGAATTTAATATATCTGTAAACTCAAATGGACTGGCTGACTCATAAAAGAAGTCTCCTTCTTCATTTTGAGTAAAATTCATTTTTGATTTAATTAAAAAAACAGATGGCTCTGACTTCTAAACTCATTCTTGGAGACACATCTTTACCCTCAAAAGATATATCATCAAAAGCGCTATGAAGAGTTGGCATAAAAGGGTTCAAAGTTGAATCATAAGTTTTAAACATCAAAACCTCATCTCTATTCATTTTTGGATAATAATTCCATTCGTGCTTGTCACTATGAGAAGATTGAAATATCTCAACAGTCAAAGAATCTTCTTGATCCTCTAGATAATTATGAAGATCTGTAGGAATTAATTCTTTCTCAGAAACGGTTCTGGAATCGCAGACTGCAAAAGGAGCGTCTACACCGTCTTTATCAAATCTTCTCCAAAGATTAAAAACCATTATTTTTGATGGGTTGCTATTAGTTTCTTGGAGGAGGGGTTCAAGAGTGTTTTTAAAATTTGGTGTGAAATCGTTATGGACTAATCTGTGTGCACCTTTTCTTTCGCCTGACTCTACTTGAGCCTCGTTTCTAGAAATATGCGAGACTATATGGACCTCATCCGCCTTTGTTTTATCTTTAACTAATTTGGTCATTTCAGGATAATAGATCTGAGAAACCTCGTTGTCATCAAAGAAATCTTGAACAGAAGATTTGTGACTTAATAATTCAAATCCTCCCATCTCAATCTTGAAATCTTTTAATCTTGCGTTTTGTATAATTTTTTTATGAGAACTATGATTTGGCATCAAAGGGTCTTCCTCTTTCAAACCAAACTCTGGTTTTAACTCCCCTTCTTTCAGAGGATTTCTATAATTAAAATATGCTTCTATTTTATCCATATCGATATTTTATCTTGAAATAAATTAAAAGCTAGACTAACTTCAGCTTAGTCCATATTGTTGGAATCAACCAAGTGACTGTTAGCGAAAAAGTTATTCCAAGAAAATAACTAACTAATACACCCATAATTCCCTGAACTGTAATTGCTTCATTGATGTTACTGATAACGATCATAGTTATAAAAACTAGAATAGTGCTTATCAAAACAACTGGGACCTTAATAAGTTCAGATTTATTTATTTCTATATCGGAAGCAAATACATACCAGCCAAACATAACACCCAAAAACCAAGCACTTGGTTCGTGATCAATATGTGTTGGATAGGATAGATAATAAATAATTTGTGAAAACAATATTGCAACTATCCATAGTTTATTGCTTAAAAGATCGTTAAATTTATAAATAGATGCTGAGTACCATAATGCTAAAATTATTATTCCAATTAAAAGTCCAGCAAAAACATCTCCGATGTCGTGGACACCAAGATACATTCTGCTAAAAGACACTAATCCAATCATCAAAATGCAAAAAGTAGTAAGCCAGTCTTTTTTAAACTCTATAGCAATTAAGCCCCATAAAGTCACAGCTATTTGAGCATGCCCACTTGGCCAACCATAAGATTGTCCAATCCTAGGATCAAGCATAAATTCCATTTCGGGTCTTGGGTCTTGAAAGTAATCCTTCAAAAATCCATTTATCAAACCTGAAATAAACAGCAACATTGCAATTCTAGAAAATTTTTCTGGAGACCAGTAAAAATATCCAAACGAAAGAAATAAAATTAGAAAAGTTGGGTATCCTGCCAATGAAACCAAATCAAAAAATATATTTAAAAAAGGAGTTCTTAAATCTAAAACCCATGATAAATCATTCCAAAAAGATACAACTTCCATGTTTTATTTTCTTTCGCTGGAATCTGAAACTAACTTATCGGCACTATTGATAAAGCCGTATTTGTCTTTAAAATCTCCAAACATTTTTTCTGGTGAAACAGATTCTAGTTCACCATTTTTATCTTCTGGGTCAGAATAAAAGCCTAATACGTAACCCCCTTTTGAATAACCCATTAAAGCTCTCAACTCTGGAGTCAAATCTTTTGCAATGTGTGGGGGACAGGATAGATATTGGTTTTCTTCTTGTCTTAGCCAAGTTGGAGCATAATGCAGAAATACGCCAAGTCTATTTTCATCAGAATTATTTGCCCCTCCACCATGTATTACTGAACCAGTATAAATAAAAACAGATCCTTTCTTCATTTCGGCAAAACATATTTCTCCTTCTAAAGGTTCCCTATTTCTATCCCATTTGTGAGAGCCTGGGACAACCTGGGTGGCTCCATTTTCTTTTGTAAAATCAGTAATTGCCCAAACGGTGCTAAGTTGAGTTTCTATTTTTCTTGGAATGTAACCTCCCCATACTCCTCTGTCCCTATGCAATATTTGTTCGCTTTCGCCTGGTGCAATATCAATCGCGGATGTGAAATGTAATTGATAACCATCGCTGTGTGGTTCTAGAAACCTTTTAGATACTTCATTTATTTTAGGATCTAATGCCAAGACTCTGCATTCTGAAGATCGAGCCATTAAAGCCCCAACTCTCCTTGTATTGAAGCCGGTAAAATCATCTTGACCTTCTTTAGTATTGACTAAATAAGGATTAAGTTCTTCTGAAATTTTATCTAACTGATTTTGACTAAGCACATTATCAATTATTACGCCTGCGTCTTGGTCAATTATTTCCAACACTTCTTCAATTGAAGCATCAGCATTTAAATGTCTTATCTCCATAGATCACTCTCCCCTATAAGTTAAATTATTCCATATTTTTAAAAAGTTTTTCTAACTTTGATATCATATCTTCATCAAGCAACCCTTTTTCTTCTGCTTCAATACATTCCACTAATTCTTTTCTGTTCTTTACTCCCAGAATAACTGAGCCTACTTTGTTTGCGCTAAGTGCATATCGATGAGCCAAAGAAGCTGGATTTTCATTGATTTCGTCAGCGAATTTCCTGAAAGGCAGAGCTTTTTCAAAATCTTTAAAATCTGCCTTATCAAAACCTAAACTGTTTGGTTCTCTATCCATCGCAGCAGTCAAAGCGCCAGCTTGCACAGCTCTTATGGCCAAAATTGGAATCTCTTTATTTTGGCACTCCTTTAATATTTTATTTGGATTGTTTGTTTCACTAACATAGCCGATTGCCCCAATTGAATTTAAAACATTCACCGCACATTGCATGGCTTCGGGTGGTGTGGAAGAGTTAATTGCTTTAATTAAAGCTTCCTCTTGTCCTAAGCCAATGCCCCAGTGACTTATTTTTCCTTCCTGCTTTAGTTTTTCAAAAGCTGGAATTACTGCATTAAAGTAACATGAGAGAGTAGTCCCGCTTGCCTCTCTTGTTTCGTCGAATTTAAAAAAACGAAAATCGTCTTCAATTAATTGAGAGTGAAGTAGAAATAAATCTACTTTTTCTAACTGCATCGTTTCAAGGCTTCGGCACAAAGAATTATTTAATATTTCGTAGACTTCTGAATCTTTCGGATTGCCCAGTCTACATTTAGTAGTAACTTTTATATTTTCTAAATTTTTATCTTTCAAAGCCAAGCCAAGAACCCTTTCGGCTTCGCCTTTTCCATACATTGGCGCAACATCAAAATGATTGATACCAGAATTATAGGCAAGGTTTACTGTTTCAATAGCTTCTTCTCTCGAAGTTTCTCCCCAAACATTTCCTATTCCCCCGCCCCCTAAAGTTAGCGAGCTGACCGAGCCAAAAGGTTTGAATTTTCTTTGTTCCATATTAATTATTTTGATTTTTATTAACTATTGATAAAGCATCGTAGCTATAAAGTTTATTAAAAATTTTATTTCCTACATATCCCATGACCAGATTTCTCAAAATTGCAGCTAATCCAGATAAATGAAGAACTTTTGCATTTCTTCTTGCAGCTGATTGAACATATGAAGTTCTTGGTTTGCGAATTTTTTCAAATTGATTAAGCGCTACCTCAATATCGTCAAAATTATCAATGCAATTTGCTAGAACAGCGCCATCCTCGATAGCCATAGCCGCTCCTTGAGCTAAAAAAGGCAACATTGGGTGAGCTGCATCACCCAAAACTAAAATTCTTCCTTTGCTCCATTGTTTCATTGGAGGACGATCATGCAGAGCCCATCTGTATAAAGTATTTGGATCAACATACTCTAATAAAGTTCCAATTGTTCTATTCCAACCTTTGTAAATCCTTTTTAGTTCTTCAATATCTCCTTTTTCTGACCAACTTTCGTTTAACCAGCCATCTTGTTCAACCAAACAGACGCAATTTAAATTTTTACCTCCATTGACGTGATAAGTTACAAAATGTTTGTTAGGTCCCAACCAAACTGTTGTATCGGGAAAAATTAAATTTTTTGGAAGTAAATCAACTGGAATCAGCATTCTCCATGCAACGTTGCCAGTAAAAATTATTTCTTTTTTTCCAAATAATGAATCACTAACTATAGAGTGGATGCCATCTGCTCCAATTATCAGATCGGCTTTGATTTTTTTTTCATCAACTTCGATAAAAGCAGAATTTTTATTGTTACCAACACCGGTTACTTTCATGTTGGTATAAATATCTATATTTTCAGCTTCAATTTTATTAAGTAAAACTCTTTGCAAGTCAGCTCTATGAATATCATAATTTGGCGAATTAAAATCATTTTTTATGGCTTCGCCTAATTTACGTTCAGTAATAACTTTTCCGGATGAGTAATTTAGAAATTGAAAGGAATTGGGTTCAAATATATAAGGCTCTAGATCTTCAAATAAATCTAAATGATTTAATACTCTGGTTGCATTAGGAGAGAGCTGAACGCCAGCTCCCAATTCAGATAAGATTCCGACTTGTTCGTAAATCTCAACTTTATAACCTTTCTTATGTAAGCAGAGAGCAGAAACAAGTCCACAAATTCCAGCTCCAACGATAATTATATTCATCCTTTTATGTAGAAAACCTTTCTAATAATGTAAGTTGCATAAAAAAACCCTATCATTTGATAGGGTTTTTTTATATTTTTTAAGCAGTTTTTGAGGCAATATGCTTTAAACCTTTGATGTTTGCCCTCATTAAATCGTCTATTTTAGGAGGAGTTTCACTGATGTCGCCTAATTCGCTTAAAACTAAATGAGAGTCATCATATCCTTCTAATGAAGTCATATCTTTCAACCAGCGACTTACATTTGGAAAAGGTTCAAAATCATATAAATTTGTAAACTGACTTTGAAGTTGGCCAATCTCAACATAAGCTGCAATATCGGCAATGGTTGCTTGATCGCCAGTTATATATTTATTTTTTGCCAACCAGTGATTTTCCATCATGTTGAGAGCATTTTTAAATAACCTTCTTGCCATATTAATTGCATCTTTCGACAAGCCAAGGTCAGGTCTTGCCATGGGCGCAAAAAAAGCCAAAGTAGCCTCTTTGATATTACGATGATGATAATGCAGAAAGTCATCGACTTTAGCTCTTACCTCAGGATTTTGTGGATACAAATCGTCCCAGCCATGCTTATTGCATAGATAACACATAATGGCATGAGATTCTGCTAAGAGAAATCCAGTATCAGGATCTTCCAAAGCAGGAATGGTTCCATTTGGATATTTTTCCAGGTAAGAAGGATGACGTGTTCCGTTTTCCTCTTTAGAGCCAGGAACAGTTAATACCAGCTCAAAAGGTAATTCCTTATTGAATAAAAGCCATAGCACTGCTCTTACCGCCTGCGACATGGGAACCCCATGAATTTTTATTTTATTAGTCATTTTTTAATCAAGATCGCTTGAATCATGCCTTTCTATGATAGCTTTGTCATTTGGACCGCTTGGAGCTCTATTCACTCTTATCCCTCTCTTAAAAGCAGGTCGCTTTGCTATCTCTTCTGCCCAGCGTATAACGTTCTTATAAGAGGCAACATCTAAAAATTTTGCCGCATTGTATGAATTTTTCAAAACCAATGTGCCATACCAACAACAAACTGCAATGTCTGAAATATTATAATCATTACCACACAAAAACTGTCTTGAATCTAAATTTTTATCCAAAACATCTAATTGCCTTTTTACTTCCATGGCAAATCTATTAATGGGATATTCAAATTTTTCAGGTGCATAAGCGTAAAAATGACCAAACCCCCCGCCTAGATAAGGCGCACTTCCCATTTGCCAAAACAGCCAAGACATACATTCAGCTCGAGCTGAGGCTTCAGTAGGTAATAGCTCACCAAATTTTTCTGCCAAATAGACCATTATAGCTGCAGATTCAAAAACTCTTGTTGGCGGTTGAATACTGACATCAAGCAAAGCAGGAATTTTTGAATTTGGATTCATAGCTACAAAGCCACTTCCAAATTGATCGCCCTCTCCAATATTAATCAAAAAAGCATCGTACTCTGCACCTTCATGCCCTAAAGCTAATAGTTCTTCCAATAAAACAGTTACCTTCATGCCATTCGGGGTGCCTAGAGAATAAAGTTGAAGAGGATGTTTTCCTCTCGGTAAATCTTTTTCATGAGTTGCACCAGAAATTGGTCTATTTATATTAGTGAATTTACCTCCACTCTGATTATCCCATTCCCATACTTCAGGTGGCGTATATTTCTCTTCTGCCATGATTTTCTCCTAAAATTTTCTAAAAGCTCGTATAACTATTCTATTAGTTTAATTGTTTGTATGCATTTAAAACATTCCACTTATGAAAGCCTTCCATTAAATCTCTAATGTCATCCTCAATTTCAATCTCAGAATTTAAAGAAAGTTTAGAGACAAAATTATTAATGTTTTTTTTGTCCTCATGTAGCTGCTTAGATTCGATAATTACATCACTCAAATAATTTATATACTTTTTAACAATATTTCCCTCAGCTATTTTTCCATGACCTGAGACAATGCTTATGGGTTGAATAGTTTTTTCAAAATTTTGCATAGTTTTTAAATAATCTCTTAATTGTTCCGATCTAGCCCAAGGTATGCTGCCTTTTCCAAAAACCAAATTACCTGTCCAAGCTATTTTTGAACTCGGCAAATAAAGAACAGAATCACTAGGTGACATCCCCGGGCCGAAGTAATGTAATTCAACTATTTTTTCTCCCAAATCAAGAGACATTTTTTTTGAAAAAGTTAAAGTAGGCAATCTATCCTTAACATCTCCAAAGACATTCATATCCCCTTCGACAGTAACAGAAATTATTTTTTTTCTGAAATCTAAAGAATTATCTTTTAAAAATTTTAAAGTTTTTTCATGAGAGATAATGATTGTAGATTCAGGAAAAACATAATTTCCAAAAACATGATCTCCAAACGCATTTAAATTTACCAAGTACTTAATTGGTAAATTTGTAACCTTTCTAACTGCATCAATGATTTGCATACCCATTTCACCATTGAAATGTGCGTCTACAACTAAAACACTATCCTTACCAACTATAAATCCAGCATTGTCTGCAAAAGGAGTATTAGATAAAAGAGCATAAACCCCTTCATCGAGTTCTTTTGTTTCTAATTCAACGCCAGTTGGATCAAGGGGTGGAGGAATAAACCAAGGAGGTCTTTCATTAGAAAAAGCACTAGAAAAATTAAAAATTAAAATAAATAAAAAAATTATTTTTATCATCGATTCTAATTAAACTTGTTGCGTCATCTGTTTCCAAAGATAACGCATAGCGATGATAGCTGGTATGTAGTAGCCCAAGACAAACAGCATAACCAAACGTGTTTCATTAGCTGCCATCCCAAAGGCTAAAAATGCTGGACCGTCTATCAAATCAGTAAATAATCTAATAAAGATCAATATAAAAAGCATTGAGGCATTTTTTAAATAAATTGCGATAAAAAAAGCAATTCCTACGGCAAAATTTCGTGCCAAGTAAATTATACTTCCAACAATAAGACTTGACGCTCCAGGTCCTCCTAAAAAAGAGGGATTAGTTAAGGCTAAATAAGGACCTACGAACATTGGCCAGATTTCCATGAAAAGAATTATGTAAAGCCACCATGGGATTTGCATCTTTTTAGTTGATTGAATCATTTTTTTTCTCCTCTTTTATTCACATTAATTCATAGAAAATGAACCTTAAAAAAGAAACATATGATTATTAATTATCTATTCTATCAGAAAGAAGGAAGTCTTCGACTGTGCATGGTTCGTCGTATTTATAAAAATAATCCATATCTCTAATTTTATCATTTAATTTTTTGATTACGTCACCGCGTTTCATCTTTACTTCAAAATATTCAAGACTTTGAGTTACATAATGATTTATTTGAAATTTTTGATTATCTGATATGGTTGCTGAAGAACAGGCTCCTCTAATTTTATGAATCTCTAAATTTTCGATAGACTTTAAAACAGAAGTTTTACAAATATATTTTGTAACTATATTGCTACTTAAAAACTGATGTCTCATTGTCAATTCTTTTCTTATACTCTTAGGATGGGTAACATTTCCTCCGCTTCCAAATATGCTCCAATTTACATAGATAACATCGTAATATTGTTGATAATCCTTTATTGCTTCAGATAATTTTTCTCCATCTTTACAAAACCAAAATTCATCTAAATCAGCTATGATTAACCACTGACAATTTTTTAAAATTTCAAAATATTCAATTGCAGTCCAATAGTGTTGTTTTTGTTTGTGCTGTTGAGGTAACTCTATAAGATGAACTATCCCTTCTTGAATATATTTTTGAATTTTTGAAACTGTATCATCAGTGCTTCCATTATCAATAAGATAAATCTGTCCGGAGCCTTCTTCAATATAGTGTTCTATCCATTCAATAATATTCATAGATTCATTTTTCATGATTCCAAGAACTCCAAGTCTAAAAGGATAGTTAATATTTTCTATTGCTAGAGATTTTCTTTTTTGAAGCCTTAAATGGTTCCACTTTCTGAATCTAGAGAAAAGTTTCAGATCTTTCATTTAAATATAAATTTACCCTAAAAAAATTAAGTATTCTCGTAAACTTTATTATGAGTATTATTTACTCGAACAAAGGTAGTGCATTTCGAAAGCGTTTTTAATCGATTGGCACCTACATAAGTACACGCAGACCTAATTCCACTTAAAATATCTTTAATGGTTTCATCGGCCTTACCTCGGTATTCAACCTCAACCGTTTTTCCTTCGACTCCCCTGTAATTATTGTGATTTTCATGCCTAGTCATAGCTGATTCGGAAGCCATTCCATAAAATTTCATTACGCCATTTTCTAATGTTCCATCGCATTCATCATGGCCAGCCAACATGCCGCCAATCATTACAAAGTCTGCACCACCTGCAAAAGCCTTCACAATATCGCCCGAACTAACACATCCGCCATCAGCAATAATATGAGCATTCAAACCATGAGCTGCATCGGCGCATTCTATGACGGCGCTTAATTGTGGATAGCCAATACCGGTTTTGATTCTTGTCGTACAAACGGAACCTGGCCCGATACCAACTTTAACGATATCAGCACCAGCTAATATTAACTCTTGAGTCATGTCTGCAGTCACAACATTGCCAGCCGCAATAGTTGCTTTTGGACATTTATCTCTTAATTTTTTGACGGCATCAACAAATTTAATCGTATAGCCATTGGCAACATCGAGACCTATGAAACCCGATGAAGTTTTTGAAAGTTTTGAGATATCATCGATTCCACCAAACCAACAAATGTTACTTTTCCCCCTTTTAAATTTGTCTAAATTCTTTTTTAAATGGTGCTTAGCTGGACAAGTAATTAGATTATATTTAGAAAGTACTTTGTGCATTGCTGGTGTGCCTACTGTGTCCATATTGGCAGACATAATAGGAACACCTGTCCACTTTTTTTTACTCCAAAGAAATGTATGTGTGCGCTCTAGATCTACTTCCCCCCTTGA
>CABZAV010000009.1 GCA_902523885.1 uncultured SAR86 cluster bacterium
AAAGATCAAAGAAGTAAATTACGAATCTGAGGTTATTTTATGGGGAAAAGATCTGCCGATAGAAAAAATTGCTCAAGCGACTAAAAATATTCCTTACACAATAATGACTTCATTATCTGCAAGAGTAAAACGAATTTATTTATAAAAAAGTTAAAAAATTATGTATTTATTTCTATTAGGAAGATAAAATTTAATTATGAAAATTACAAAAGTTAAAGAAACGCCAAGAAAAATTAGAGAATTTCCAGTAGAGAATGAATTAGGGCTCTCTGAGCAACAAGTTGAAGATGTAGCAGAGATATTTCAAACGCCTTTAACAGGAGCTTATAACTGGGACTATACAATTCAAGATAATAGAATTAAGAGACTATATGAACTAGGTAAAGAGCTAAACTGGAATGCCGGTACTGATATAGATTGGTCCCAACCATTGCCGGATAGAGGAGATACTCCTCCTCCAATATTTTGGGACGATTATAAACCTTATCAAGATCTGTCAAATGAAGATAAGTTTAAATTCCTTCAACACAGAGGTTCATGGTCTTTGAGTCAATTCTTGCATGGAGAGCAGGGCGCTTTATTGGTCGCATCTCAACTTGTTTCTTGTGCCCCAACGTTCAATGCTAAGTTATATGCTGCTTCTCAAACTTTTGACGAGGCAAGACATGTTGAGGCTTTTAATAAATATATCCAAACAAGGCAGAGAATGATGTACCCAATTGGTAACGGATTAAAATCTCTTTTAGATAAAATTCTCACCGACCCTAGATGGGATTTAAAATTTATTGGTATGCAAATAATCATAGAAGGCTTAGCTTTAGCAGCTTTCAACGTTGCAAGACAAGGCACAAACGATCCTGTGTTCAAAGATATGCTTTACTTAATAATTAGAGATGAAGCTCGACATGTTACTTTCGGAGTTAATTATTTAGAAGAATTTATTAAGACTTTATCTGAAGAAGAACTAGAAGAAAGAGCAATGTTTGCTTATGAAGCCTGTCTAGTAATGAGAGGAAGATTAATGTCAGCGGACGTTTATGAGAATTTTGGATGGGACAAAGAGGACGCTCAGGCTTTTGCTCAAAAAGCTGATGTTGCTAATAATTTTCAACACTTGTTATTCACAAGAGTTGTGCCAAATTTATCTAGAATAGGCCTTCTAACTGAAAAGGTTAGACCGCTCTATGATGAATTGGGTGTTTTGGAATACGAGAATTGGCCAACTGACGGAGATATTGACTGGGTTTCTTTAGAACAGCCTTTAGATTTTTCAGAAACAGCTTAAATTCATTGTAGCTAAGCTATCTTCTTGTTAAGATGATATTCCATCTTGTTAAGGTTTTTAGATGGCAAATAAGCCAAAGTATATTTTTGTATCAGGAGGAGTTGTTTCTTCTCTCGGAAAGGGTATTCTCTCAGCATCTTTAGGAGCAATTCTTGAAAGCAGAGGGCTTAAAGTCACAATCTTAAAACTTGATCCTTATATAAACTTAGACCCAGGAACTATGTCGCCTTTCCAACATGGCGAAGTTTTTGTTACAGAAGATGGTTCAGAAACTGATTTAGATTTAGGCCATTATGAAAGATTTTTGGATTCAAAAATGTCTTGCAAAAATAATTTTACTGCGGGACAGGTCTACGAAGACGTTTTAAGAAGAGAAAGGAAGGGAGAGTTCTTAGGAACGACAGTCCAAGTAATACCTCATATTACTGATGAAATTAAGAAAAGAATTGAGAATGGAGCAAAAGGTAATGATGTTGCAATAGTTGAAATTGGCGGCACGGTAGGAGATATTGAATCTCAACCTTTCTTGGAAGCAATTAGACAAATGAAGCTTGAATTAGGTTCAACAAGAGCTTTATTAGCACATTTGACGCTAGTTCCTTATCTTAGTTCTTCTGGAGAGACCAAAACAAAACCAACTCAACACTCTGTAAAAAGTTTGTTGTCTCATGGACTTCAAGCAGATTTATTAATTTGCAGATCTGAACAAAAATTGTCAAAAGCTGATTGTTCAAAAATAGCTTTATTTACAAATGTCGAAGCTGAATGCGTATTTACCTTACCTGATGTTGAATCGATTCATTCTATTCCAGTGATGATGCATTCTCAAGGACTGGATAATCAAATAACTAATAAATTGAAATTAAAATGTGGCAAAGCAAAATTAAGTCAGTGGAAAAAAGTTTCATCTTTAGAAAAAGAAAGAAAAGGAAAAACCACTATTGCAATGGTTGGAAAATATACAGAATTAGCTGATGCATATAAATCAGTCAATGAGGCTTTGGTCCACGCAGGTATACATAATAAAACAGAAGTAGAAATCCAGTATTATGATTCTGAACAATTTAAAGATGGTATCAAAAATTTTAAAGCAGACGGTATTTTAATTCCTGGCGGATTTGGAAATAGAGGAATTGAAGGGATGATAAATATGGCTAAGTATGCCAGAACAAAACAAATACCTTATTTTGGTATTTGTCTTGGCATGCAAATTGCAGTTATTGAATTTGCAAGAAACGTTTTAAAGATCAAAGCCGATAGTACAGAGTTTGATAAAAAGACTCCTAATCCAGTTATAGCTTTAATCACTGAGTGGATGGATGAAGATGGTCTTATTCACATGAGATCAGAAAAGTCAGAAAAGGGCGGAACAATGAGATTAGGTAGCCAAGTTTGTAATTTAAAAAAGGGCAGCAAAATAGCTAAGCTTTATAAAAAAGTAAAAATTTCTGAAAGACATAGACATCGATATGAATTTAACAATAATTACCTTCCTTTGTACGAAAAAGGCGGTATGAAAATTATTGGAAAATCTGAAAACAATTCTTTGGTAGAAGCAATTGAGCTTAAAGAACACAAATGGTTTATTGGATGTCAGTTTCATCCAGAATTTACCTCTGATCCAAGAAAAGGACATCCCCTATTTAAAGGATTCGTGAAAGCTGCAAAAAAACATTAAACTAAAAAAATGAACAAAATAGAGTTATCAAATTTTAAAGTATCAAATTCTTCTAAGTTAGCTGTAATTGCTGGCTTAAATGTATTGGAAACTGAAGAACAAGCAATTGAAGTAGCAAATACTTTAAAAAAAGTAACTACCGAATTTGGTAACCCACTTATTTTTAAAGCTTCATTTGATAAAGCTAATAGATCATCGGTTGATTCATACAGAGGTCCAGGATTAAAAAAAGGCTTAGAAATTTTAAAAAACTTGAAATCTGAAGGTTTTGATTTAATTACCGATATTCATGAGATCAATCAAGTTAAAGAAGTAGCAGAAGTAGTCGATGTAATTCAGATTCCTGCTTTTTTGTGTAGGCAAACTGATTTAATTAAAGCCGCCTGTGAAACTAATAAACCTCTTAATATAAAAAAAGGTCAGTTTTTATCTCCAGAACAAATTGAAAACATAATTTTAAAATGTAAAAACTTTGGCAATGAAAAAGTAATGATTTGCGAAAGAGGATCTTCGTTTGGTTACAATAATTTGGTGGTGGATATGTTGGGAATGTCAAAAATGAAAGAACTTGATAGTCCAATTATATTTGACGTTACACATTCCCTTCAACTACCTGGAGCTCATGGAGATTCAGCGGGTGGTAGAAGTAAACAGGCTCTTGATCTAGCTCTTTCTGGAGTTGCTATAGGTTTGGCAGGAATCTTTATTGAAGTTCATCCAAATCCTGAAAAAGCATTATGCGATGGTCCCTCTGCAACAAAATTAGACGAGTTTGAGAGTTTTTTAAGAAAAGTTTCTGAAGTTGATAATCTTATAAAAAGCTTCTAATAAAATGAAAATAAAAAAAGTTGATGCCTATGAAATTTTAGATTCCAGAGGAACTCCTACAGTTGCGGCTAGAGTTATCTTAGAAAATGATATGGAAGAATTTGGTTTGGTTCCTTCTGGCGCATCCACAGGATCAAAAGAGGCAGTTGAAAAAAGAGATGAAGGAGATGGCTTTGATGGTAAGGGCGTTCAAGGTGTTATAAAAGATGCTGAAAAATCATTTTTCCCGGAATTTATCGGGATGGATGTTGAAAATCAAATAGAAATCGATTCAAAAATCATCGAGTTAGACGGCACGACAAATAAAGCCAAGGTTGGGGCTAATATCACTTTGGCGCTCTCTTTAGCAGTTTGTAAAGCTGCAGCAGTAGCAGAAAAGAAAAAATTATATTTGTACATAAATTCATTATTCAAAAATTTTTTTAAGACCAACGTTCAAATGAAAATGCCTTTACCAATGATGAATATCTTGAACGGAGGTGCACATGCTAACAACGGATTGGATTTTCAAGAGTTTATGATTCAACCAGTAGGGTTTTCATCATTTAAAAAAGGGTTAACTTGTGGAGTGGAAGTCTTCAACTCTTTGAAAGAAACTTTAAACAAAAAGAAATTTTCTACTGCTGTTGGTGATGAAGGCGGCTTTGCCCCTGAAATCAGCTCATCAGAAGAAGCTTTGAGTCTGATATCAGAAGCTATCTTAAGTTCAGGTTATAAAGTTGAGGATGAAGTTACTTTTGCCTTGGATTGTGCATCAACAGAAATTTTCGATGATGGAAGTTATATATTTTCAGATAATAAGAAACTATCTAGTGAAGAGTTGATTAATTATCTCAAAGAGCTTAGTAAGTCATACCCAATCACTTCAATAGAAGACGCATTAGATGAAAACGACTGGATAGGATGGAATCATCTAACAAAAGAAATGGGAAAGGAAACTCAACTGGTTGGAGATGATTTATTTGTTACCAACAAAGATATATTTCAAGAAGGTATTCAACAGAATATAGCGAATTCAATTCTCATTAAAATAAATCAAATTGGAACTTTAACCGAGACTTTAGAAACAATAAATTTAGCTAAAGAGAACAACTATACAACTGTAATTTCCCATAGGTCGGGAGAAACTGAAGATAGTTTTATAGCAGACTTAGCAGTTGGTTCTGGAGCAGGACAAATAAAAACAGGAGCTCCTTCTAGATCAGACAGAACTTCTAAATATAATAGACTGTTAATGATTGATGCTTGGGAAAACTTCGAATTTTTGGGAAGAAACGAATTGAATCAATGATTCGAAACTTATTCAAAAACTTACCTTTTGGAATAATAATCTTATTAATCATAATTTTTATTTATCATATTTATGAAATCTTTTTCGGAATGTATAGTTTTACTGAGATAAAGAAATTAGAATCTAAAAAAGATATTATTTCCATAGAAAATAATTTACAGATTGAAAAAAATAAAAATTTAGAAAGTGAATTAGACAGTCTCACTTATGATGAAGATGCCTTGGAGGGTTATGCGAGACAAGAGTTGGGGCTTATTAAAGAAGGGGAAATCATAATAGAAATCGAAAATGATTGATGATTATTTGGCATTAATACCTGCAGCAGGAGTTGGAGCTAGAGCTCAGCTTAGTACGGCGAAACAGTTTCTGAAAATAGGGGAGAAAACAATTCTTGAGCATGCAATTGACCCTTTTATAAAGGATGAAAATTGCAAAAAAATATGTGTAGTTACTAATGAAGAAGACGATCTTTGGCCTTCTTTGGGTATTTCAGATCATGAAAAAATAACTTCTTGTTTTGGAGGTTCAACAAGAATGAACTCGGTTTTGGCTGGCTTGGAGCTTTTAATTGACCAAGAGGATAAATCTAGTTTGGTTGCAATTCATGACGCAGCTAGACCTTGTTTGCAAATAGAAGATTTAAAAACTTTGATGGAGTATGCAGACGAAGAAATTAAAGAAGACGGACAGGGTGCTTTTTTAGCATATCAGCCAAATGAAAGCATTAATCAAAGCAGTAAAGAAAAAATTTCTAAAATTCTTGATCGAAACAAGATTTGGCTGTCGGCCACTCCGCAAGTTTTTATTCTAGAAGATGTATTCAAGGCATTAGGTGAAGCAGAAGATAATGAAAAAACATACTACGATGAGGTGAGTGCAGTATATAGTTTTTATAAGAGTTCTATTAAACCCATTAATTCCAGTCGAATGAATCTAAAAGTTACTAAGAAAGAAGATATTGCTATTGCCGAATTATTTTTAAAATTGATGGGACGTCTGTGAGTAATCTTCGAATCGGTTTTGGGTTCGATTCTCATCAAATTGAAAAAGGAGACTCAATGACGTTAGCCGGAGTTGAAATTTCTTGTGGCTATCAAATCATTGCTCATTCAGATGGCGATGTAGTAACGCATGCAATTTGCGATGCCTTGTTGGGCGCTGCTCACTTGGGAGATCTAGGTTCTTTTGTTCCTGATGATGATTCCACAAAAAACCTTTCTAGCTTGGTGATTTTAAAAAATATCATGACGAAGATCGCTGATCTCAATATGGCAGTTATTAATGTTGATTCTACTTTTGTTGGCAATATTCCTAGATTAGAACCACATAAAGGTATTATGGAGCATAAATTAGCTGAGGTTATTGGGATTGATGCAGACAATATATCTTGCAAAGCTACTACTACCGATGGCATGGGTCCAGAAGGAAGAAATGAGGGCATCTCAGCATATGCAACTGTGTTATTGGAAAAAATAAAATGAAGATTTTATTAACCAATGATGACGGTTATGATCATCCAGGAATTAATACTTTATTTCAGGAATTATCTAAACATCATGAAGTTTTCATGATGGCTCCTGATACCAACAAAAGTGGTTTTAGTAGCGCATTAACTTTTTTAACTCCCATTACTGAACAAAAAATAGAAGAAAATGTCTATAAAATTGACGGAACTCCAGTAGATTGCGTACGTCTCGCCCTAGAAGAATTTTGTCCTTTTGTTCCTGATTTGGTTGTTTCCGGGATAAATCCAGGACCAAATATAGGTCATTTGATGCTTTACTCTGGTACAGTTGGAGCTGCAATTCAAGGCCGAGACCTGAAATATCCATCCATTGCAATTTCAGTTTCTTCTTTTGAAATTTCAGATTATTCGTTTGCGGCAAAAACGGTATTAAAGATTTTAGAAAATATTACTAATTTGAACTTATCAGAAAAATCTATTTTAAATGTGAATGTCCCTGATCATAATTTATTTAAACAACCGCAAATGAAAGTTACCAAAACTTTTATTGATGAAGAAGCTACAAGTGATGATGAAATAGAAGACGATGTTAACTCTTTAGAATCTGGAAACATTTCAATTTCACCAATAAAGATTTCAACTTTCGATAAAGCAAATCTAAAAGCTGTGGATACTTGGCTTGGAAAATTTTAAAACTAATTACAAAATAGAACTCTCTTATGAACGAGCAAGAACTGCACTTGCGGAAACTTTAGCCTCTAAAGGGATTGCAGATGTAAGAGTTTTAGAGGCAATTCTCAAGACACCTAGACATTTATTTATTGACGGCGCTTTTTCTAGTCGAGCTTATGAAGATATGTCATTGCCCATTGGTTATCGACAAACAATCTCTCAACCTTATGTAGTAGCAAAAATGACTGAAATATTAATCAAAGGTAATATTTTGGAAAAAAAACCTTTAGGTGCAGTCTTGGAAATAGGAACAGGATGCGGTTATCAAGCAGCAGTCATTTCGAGATTTTGCCGCAAAGTGTTTTCGTTAGAAAGAATAAAACCATTAGCTGAAAGAGCAAAAGAAAATCTAAAAAAGGCAGGAATAAAAAATTTTTTAATCAGATGGTCAGATGGCACTCTAGGTTGGCCTGTACCTAAAAAGTTTGATGCCATTATTTGTACGGCAGCAATTCCGGAAATACCAGCAACTTTAAAAACACAATTAAATATTGGTGGTAAATTAATCTGTCCCTGTGGGGATCAAAACAAACAAAGTTTGGTTTTCTTAGAAAAATTGGCCAAAGACAATTATAAGGAAACTATCCTTGATTCCGTTTTGTTTGTGCCGATGTTGAGTGGAAAAATACAGGATTAATAAATCACATTATTCAATTTTTGGTTTTTCTCCATCAGATATGTCAGATGGTTGAATAGTGTGGAGTAAAGTAGCCGCCAACTTATTATCGGCATTAAATAACTTACCTTCAACAGTAGCAAGTTTTTTACCAAGTTTAATAATTTTAACTTCAATCACTGCCTCACCAACGGCAACTGGTCTATGAAACAAGACATGAAGATCTGTCGAAAGAGGGCCCTTTTTAAATTCGTATGCGGAAATGATCACCATGGCAGTAGCATCGTCCATAGCAGCAGCAATCATGCCACCTTGCACCATATTCATAGGATTTGTGGATTCAGGTGGAAAAGTTACTTTGATCTTATAGGTATCATCGACTTGTTCTAAAAATTCAAGATTAAAAAATTTTGCTGTATTACCTGGTTTGTGTTGATTTAACCAGTCTAATGAAATATCCATGATTCTTTCCTTGAATTAATTACTCTAAAATTAAAGCATCTATTTTATTAGGAACGTCTTTCCATTTTTCGTGATCAGGTAAGGGCGCTTTAGCTTCGGTAATGTTAGGCCAGATCTTAGAGTATTTTTCGTTGATTTCAATGAAATCTATTTCATCAGCAGGTACTTCGTCTTCGGCATAAATTGCATTCACAGGGCACTCGGGTTCGCATAAACCACAATCAATGCATTCTTCAGGATCTATCACTAAGGTATTTTCTCCTTCGTAAAAACAATCTACAGGACAAACTTCCACGCAATCAGTGTGCTTACAATTGATACAAGCAGAGCCAACAATAAAGGTCATAGATGAATTATAATTTATATATGACTGAAACAACGACCGATTTATATTCTTTATTGGAATATCTAGGGAATTTTTTGTCTGAACGAAATCAAACTATAAGTACAGCTGAATCATGCACTGGAGGTTGGTTAGGTAAAGAAATTACTGGAATTCCAGGAAGTTCAAAGTGGTTTGGTACAGGTTTAATCACTTATTCAAATAGCGCTAAAGTCAAAATATTAGGTGTTAACAAAGAAACTCTTTTAAAAGAAGGCGCTGTCTCAGAATCAGTAGTTAGAGAAATGGTTATTGGAGCCATGCAGCTTGGCAAAGCAGAATATGGAATAGCTATTAGTGGAGTAGCTGGTCCTGGAGGAGGCTCCAAAGTGCGACCTGTCGGGACAGTTTGTTTTGCTTTAGGAAGTTCAGAAAAAATTATTACTAGCACGATGCATTTTGAAGGAGAAAGAGACGACGTAAGAAATCAAAGCATTCTTTACGCTTTCACTGAAATAAATAATTTTTTAAAAACATTGCAAAATTAATATAGATATTGTTAAATACTGTATAAACATACAGTAATTAATATTATGGCTACAAAAAACACTAAAAATACAAAAAACGAGGACCTATCAACCGATAAGAATAAGAATTTAGCATCTGCTATAACCCAAATTGAGAGTCAATTTGGTACTGGAACTATCATGAGGATGGGTGATAAGAAAGTAGAAGATGTTCCTAGTATATCGACAGGATCACTAGGTTTAGATTTGGCGCTTGGCGTAATGGGTCTGCCAAGAGGAAGAGTAGTAGAGATATTTGGTCCCGAGTCATCTGGAAAAACTACTTTAACTCTTCAAGTTATAGCTGAGTGCCAAAAACAAGGAGGAACGGCAGCATTTATTGATGCAGAGCATGCTTTAGATCCAATTTATGCCGAAAAACTAGGAGTAAAAGTAGATGATCTTTTACTTTCTCAACCAGATAATGGAGAACAGGCTCTTGAAGTTGCTGACATCATGGTCAAGTCTGGAGGAGTAGATGTTTTAGTTATAGATTCAGTAGCTGCTTTAACTCCACGAGCTGAAATAGAAGGAGAAATGGGCGATCATCATGTTGGGCTACAAGCAAGATTAATGTCTCAAGCATTAAGAAAAATAACCGGAAACATTAAAAGATCAAACACCACTGTTATTTTTATCAATCAAATAAGAATGAAAATTGGGGTAATGTTTGGGAATCCAGAAACAACTTCTGGTGGAAACGCTCTGAAATTCTACTCTTCAGTAAGACTAGATATAAGAAGAATTGGTACAGTAAAGGATGGCGATGAAGTTTCTGGAAATGAAACAAGAGTAAAAGTTGTTAAAAATAAAGTTGCGCCACCATTTAGGCAAGCAGAGTTCCAAATTCTTTATGGCAAAGGCATTAACAAAGCAGGAGAGTTATTAGACATTGGAGCTGAACACAAGATAGTTGAAAAAGCAGGAGCTTGGTATTCTTATGAAGGTGAAAAAATAGGACAAGGCAAAACTAATGCTGGAGAATTCTTAAAACAAAACCAAAAAATAATGCAGGAAATAGAAAATAAAATATATGCTGCAATCAAAGAAAAAGAATTACCAAAAGATGAAGAATTACCTGATGCGCAAAATCTAACTGAAGAGGGCGAATAACTCTTCTTCAGAGAGTAATTTTTTTGAAAAGTCTTTTCTAGAAACAACTTCGTAACTATTAGACTCAATACAATTTTTGCTTACAATTACTTGATAGGGCACACCAATCAACTCTGCATCTGAGAATTTTATTCCTGGAGAACAGTCCCTATCATCAAGCAGAACATCATTGCCTGAATCATTTAACTTTTCATAAAAATGATGAGCTTTTAGGTTGATGCTTTCATCATTTTTTTGGTTGATTAATACAATAACTAAGTCAAAGGGGGAAAGAGCCTTATCAAAAATAATACCTTTATCATCGTGATTTTGTTCAATTGAAGCTGCAATAATTCTTGATACCCCAATTCCATAACACCCCATTTCTAAGTACTTTATTTCATTATTATCTTGTACTTTAAGATCCATAGACTTGCTATATTTATTTCCTAACTGAAATATATGTCCAACTTCAATACCTCTTTTTACAGCTAATTTTCCTTTTCCGTCAGGACTATCCATTCCAGGTATTTTTTCAACATCCTCTTGATCAATTAGCTCTACATTACAGGCGAAGTCACTTTTGTCACTAAATGCTAAGAGATCCTCTCCAGAGTCAGCTAAAACATGAAACTCTTCTGAAGAGCTTCCTCCTATGGAGCCTGAGTCTGCATTAACAACTCTATAATCTAGATTCAACTTCTCAAAAATTTTAATATAAATTTCTTTAATCTTAGAATAGGTGACTCGCATTGATTGTTCGTCTAGATCAAAAGAGTATGCATCTTTCATAAGAAATTCCCTTGCTCGCATTACTCCAAATCTAGGCCTTATTTCATCTCTAAACTTTGGTTGTATTTGATAAAATGTTAAAGGTAAATCTTTAGGACTATTAATTTCTTTTCTTGCTAAATCAGTAACAACTTCTTCATGAGTTGGTCCCAAATAAAAATCTCTATTCCCTCTGTCTTTAAAACCTAGTAACTCTGGTCCATATTCATCTGATCGTCCTGTCTCGTCCCATAAACTTTTCGGTTGAACCATTGGCATGCAAATTTCTAAGCATCCTCCTTTGTTCATTTCTTCTCTAATTATGTTTTCAATTTTTCTTAAAATTTTAAGTCCAATAGGCAACCAAGTATAAATGCCTGAGGCTATAGGCTTAATCATTCCAGCTCTAATCATCAATTTATGACTGATCAATTCTGTATCGCTAGGGGCATCCTTAAGGGTTTTGTAGTGATATGAAGAGGCTTTCATATTAAAATGAGTTTCCTATTTAAAAATGAAATTATACTTTTTTTTGTCTTACAAAGGTTAGTTAATGCCAATATATGAATTTCAATGTGATGTGTGTGGGAAACGGTTCGAGAAAATCGTAAGCTTTTCAGAATCTAATAGAAAATTAAAATGTAATTGCTCTCCAAAAGCATTTGCAAAAAAAGTAATATCAGCTCCATCTTTTCGTTTAGGTGGAAAAGGGTGGTATGAAACAGACTTTAAAACAGGTAGGAAGAAAAATTTAGTACAATCAGACAAGAAAGAAAAAAAAACAACTAATACTTCCAAGAAAACAGAAAAAAAAGAAAAATGAGTCTCTCAAAAATTTCATCTTTAACTAAAAAAAATTTAGGAAAAAAAATATCTGTTGCTGGATGGGTTGAAAATATAAGAGATCATGGAGGAGTAATTTTTATTGATCTTCGAGAAGGTAACGAAATTCTTCAAGTTGTGGTTGAGCCACAAAATAAAGAAATATTTAAAGTAGCCGAATCCATAAGAGATGAATTTGTTATTTCCGTATCTGGTGAGATAAAGGAAAGACCAAAGGGTACTATTAACAAAAAAATGATAACTGGAGAAATTGAATTAGATTCATCTAATTTATCTATTTTATCCAGAAGCAAACCCATGCCATTTCAGTTAGATGAATATGTAAAAGTTGGAGAAGAAACTAGGCTTAAATACAGGTATCTTGATCTAAGAAGATCAGAGATGCAGGAAACCATCAGAATAAGATCTAACATTTCAAATGAAATAAGGCAGTTTTTAACATCTAATGATTTTCTAGATATTGAAACACCCATGATGACTAAGGCTACTCCAGAAGGTGCTAGGGACTTTGTAATTCCTAGCAGAGTTAATCAAGGTAGTTTTTATGCATTACCTCAGTCTCCTCAACTTTTTAAACAATTATTGATGATCAGTGGATTCGGTAAATACTTTCAAATTGTTAGATGTTTTAGAGACGAAGATACAAGAAAAGACAGGCAACCTGAATTTACTCAAATAGATATCGAGTCATCTTTTACTTCAGCTGAAGAAATAATGAATCTTGGAGAAAATTTAATAAAAGAAGTATTTAAAAAGGTTTTAAACATAGATTTAAAAGATTTTCCTGTTATGACTTATTCTGAGTCTATAAAAAAGTTTGGGTCTGACAAACCTGATCTAAGAAACCCTCTTGAATTGATTGATGTTAAAGATATATTTTCTGATTCTGAGTTTAAAGTTTTCGGTGACCCTGCCAAAGATGCAAAATCACGGTTGGTCGCTTTGAAAATTTCAAATTCTCTAGCTAGAAGTCAGATCGATGATTACACAAAATTTGTAGGGAATTATGGAGCTAAAGGCTTGGCCTATATAAAGGTGAATGATGCGAATGATTTGAAAGAAGGGTTGCAATCTCCAATTCTTAAATTTTTATCTGAAAATGAAATAGAGAGTCTTTCTAATAAACTTAATATTTCATCAGGAGATACGGTTTTTTTTGGCGCCGGGCATAAAAAAATAGTCAATGAATCTATGGGCGCGTTAAGAGAAAAGCTGGGTGAAGATCTTAAATTGATAGATAAAGAAAAGTGGGCTCCTCTTTGGATCAAAGATTTTCCAGTATTTGAAGAAGCTGAAGATGGATCACTTTCTCCAAGTCATCATCCCTTTACAAGGACTTCTGATAACCTAGAAATGCTGGAAAAAAATCCAGCGATGGCGATAGCAGATGCTTATGATCTTGTTCTAAATGGATATGAAATAGGCGGTGGCTCAATGCGTATACATAATTCAGAAGAGCAAAGAAAAGTTTTATCCATTTTAGGGATTTCAGAAGAAGCAGCAGAAGAGAAATTTGGATTTTTTCTTGAGGCTTTAGATTATGGCTGTCCACCGCATGGAGGGATAGCATTTGGGCTAGATAGATTGGCGATGTTGATCTGTAATAAAGACTCTATTAGAGATGTTATTGCCTTTCCAAAAACACAATCTGCATATTGTCTTATGACAGATGCCCCAAGTAATATTTCTGATGACGAGCTTAAAGAATTAGCAATTAGAAGCACCATACAAACTAAGGATTAAATATGGCTGGACATTCTAAGTGGGCTAATATAAAGCATCAAAAGGGAAGACAGGATGAAAAACGACAAAAAGTCTTTTCGAAATTAATTAGAGAGATAACTGTTGCTGCAAGACTAGGTGGCCCAGATGCTGCGGACAATCCAAGATTAAGACTAGCCTTAGATAGAGCGTTTAGGTCAAACATGCCTAAAGATACCATAGAAAGAGCCGTTTCTAGAGGAGCTGGAGATACTGAATCTGAAAACTTAGAAGAAGTTTTATATGAAGGTTATGGTCCTGGAGGAGTGGCTATTTTAGTAGAGACCATGACTGACAATAGAAATAGAACGGTTGCAGAAGTAAGACATGCTTTTTCAAAAGCTGGAGGAAGTCTAGGGACGGATGGATCGGTATCATATTTATTTAAAAAAGCAGGACAAATCATTGCTAAAGAATCAGACGAAGATAAATTGTTGGATCTTCTAATACCTTCTGGAATAGAAGATTTAGAACCATTAGAAGATGGAAAAATATTAATAAATATGGATGTTGAAAATTTACCCGCTGTAAAAGAGGCATTAGATTCTCAAACAATTGAAATAGAAGAAAGTGAAGTTGTAATGAATGCTTCAATAAATGTTGAATTAGATGATGATACTTCTGAAAAAGTAATTAAACTCTTAGAAAATTTAGACGATCTTGACGATGTACAAAATGTTCATTCAAATGCTGAATTTTCAAAAGATTTTTAAACAAACATGACTAATTCTAGAAATAAAGGAGCTGCATTTGAGAGAGAAATAGCAAATTCCCTCAATAAAGAATTAAATTTAACAATACCACTCAAAAGAATATTAGAACAAACAAGAGAAAAATTTCTTCCAGATTTAATTATTGGAAATTGGTATTTAGAATGTAAACGTTATGGTCAAGGTAATGAGCCTATAGAAAAATGGTGGTCACAGGTTTTAGACTCCACAAAAGATAGAGGATTGCCAGCTTTAATTTATAAATTTAACAATAGGCCTATAAAGGTGAGGGTGCCTCTACATACCATTAACACTAACTTAGAAAAAAATAACAATCATACATGCGATTTATCTTGGAGTGATTTTATTTTTATTTTAAAAGCTCTTTATAGTGAAGATATAGAATCTCATCAAAAATAATTCATGCATTCAATAGAGTACAGAGTTTATTACGAAGATACAGATGCGCAAGGTGTAGTGTATTACGCAAATTATCTTAAATTTTGTGAGCGAGCTCGAACAGAATATTTAAGATTATTAGGTTACGAACAAAAAGAATTAATGGATATCGGAGTAATATTTATTGTTAGAAAAGTAATTATCGAATATCTTAAACCAGTAAATTTAGATGAATTGATAAAAATTGATACTCGTTTGAATAAAGTAAAAAAAGTAAGTTTTAATTTTTTACAAACTATTTATAACTCTAACTTGGAAAAAATTTGCGAAGCAGAGGTATTTTGTGGTTCGATTAATTCTGCATCAAAAAAACCCATGCTTGTACCTGAAAAGCTTTTAAAAAATATGACTAAGGAGATAAGTTGAATTCATTTGAACTA
>CABZAV010000010.1 GCA_902523885.1 uncultured SAR86 cluster bacterium
TTAAGGCTTTTATAAAAATTGAAGAAGAAGCTGCAGATGATGATGCAAAAAGATTAGCTCAAGGATTGAATTTAAATAGCGAGCAAACAAAACAATTTATAGATATTTTTAAAAATCTTTCAAAATTATTTATTGAGAAAGACTTAGCACTGGTTGAAATCAACCCCCTAGTGATTGACGATAAAAATAAACTTAAATGTTTGGATGGAAAAGTTAGTGTTGATAGCAATGCATTGTTTAGACATGAAGAACTTATGAGTTTAAGAGATACATCTCAAGAGGAACAAAGAGAGCTTGAAGCATCAAAATGGGATTTGAATTATGTATCTCTTGAAGGCGAAATTGGTTGCATGGTGAATGGCGCAGGTTTGGCTATGGGAACAATGGATATTATTAAACTTGCTGGTGGTTTTCCTGCAAATTTTTTGGATGTCGGGGGTGGAGTAAACGAAAAAAGTGTTTCAGAGGCATTTAAAATTATTCTTTCTGATCAAAAGGTAAAAGCGATTTTAATTAATATTTTTGGAGGTATAGTGAAATGCGATGTTGTTGCAGAGGGAATTATTTCTGCTGTAAAAGAAGTAGGAGTAGATATTCCAGTTATAGTCAGACTTAAAGGAAATAATGCAAATATCGCTCAAGAGATTTTAACTAAAAGCGATTTAAATATTATTTTTGAACCAGATCTATCCATTGCAGCAAAAAAGGCTGTAGAGCTTTCAAAATGAGTATTTTAATAGGAAACGATACTATTGCCATTTGTCAGGGTTTTACAGGTTCTCAGGCTACGTTACATTGCGAACAAGCCATTGAGTACGGTACAAACTTAGTAGGGGGCGTTACTCCAGGAAAAGCAGGAGAAAGACATTTAGACAGACCAGTGTTTGGCGATGTAAAAAGTGCAGTCAAAAAAACAAAAGCCAATACGTCAATAATTTTTGTACCAGCTAAGTTTTGTAAGGATTCAATTAATGAGGCTTTAGATGCAGGAATTAAACTAATTATAGTTATTACAGAAGGGATTCCTACTTTAGATATGCTTAGTTTAAAAATTAAAGCCGATGAACTTGACTCTATGATTATTGGACCAAATTGTCCTGGCTTAATTACCCCTGGAGTTTGTAAATTAGGAATCATGCCAGCTGATATTCATAAAAAAGGTAAGGTCGGTATTGTCTCGAGATCTGGAACTTTAACTTATGAAGCGGTTGATCAAACTTCTCAAATTGGTCTCGGCCAGAGTAGTTGTGTAGGCATCGGCGGAGATCCTATACCAGGTTCAAGCTTTATCGATATATTGAAATTATTTGAGTTGGATGATCAGACAGAAGGAATCGTAATGGTTGGAGAAATAGGCGGAACTGCAGAAGAAGAAGCTGCAGAATTTATAAAATCAGATATTTCTAAACCTGTTGTTGCATATATTGCTGGAGTTAGTGCACCAGCTGGAAAAAGAATGGGGCATGCTGGAGCTATTATTTCAGGTGGCAAGGGAACGGCTAATGAAAAATTTTTAGCTTTGGAAAATGCTGGAGTTTTCACTGTAAAAAGTCCAGCTCTGATAGGAAAAAAAATCTCTGACTTGTTAAATTTTAAAAAATAAATAATGAGTAATGTAGGAATAACTGAGGTTGTTTTAAGAGATGGAAATCAGTCTTTATTAGCAACGAGAATTAGTTTAGAAGATCTTCTTCCGGCAGCAAGAAAATTGGATGAAATAGGATATTGGTCGATTGAATCATGGGGCGGAGCAACATTTGATGTTTGTTTGAGACATTTAAACGAGGATCCCTGGGAGAGATTAAAAGAACTGAAAAAAGCGATGCCAAAGACTCCTCAACAAATGCTTTTGAGAGGACAAAATTTGGTTGGTTATAAACATTTTAGCGATCAAATTGTTTCTAAATTCATAAATAAATCAGCTGAAAACGGCATAGATGTTTTTAGAATATTCGATGCATTAAATGATATCGAAAATATTAAATTTTCTTTAGAGCAAGTAAAAGAAAATAATAAACATGCTCAAGCGGCAATGGCTTACACAACTAGTCCAATACATAATATTCAATATTGGATTGATTTAGCGAAAAGTATGGAGGATATTGGAATAGACTCAATCGCAATAAAAGACATGGCTGGTATTTTAAAACCTAATGATGCTTATCGACTTATATCAAAATTAAAAGAAGAATTATCCATTCCAATTCATATGCAAACTCATGCTACAACTGGAATGTCTACAGCTACAAATCTTAAGGCAATTGAAGCAGGCATTGATAACATAGATACTTCAATTTCATCTATGAGCATGACCTACGGTCACTCTTCTACTGAAACTGTAGTTTCTATGCTTCAAGATACAGATTTCTCTTTAGATTTTGACCTATTAAAATTAGACGAAATTAGTCAGTATTTTAAAAATATCAGAAATAAATATTCAGAATTTGAAGGAAGCTTAAAAGGAGTAGACGTTCAAATGTTAGTGAGGCAAGTACCGGGAGGCATGTTATCCAATTTAGAAAGCCAACTTAAACAAATGAATCTAGAAGATAAGTTAGAAGCAGTAATTCAGGAAATTCCAAGAGTTAGAAAAGATTTAGGTTATCTTCCTCTTGTTACACCCGTTTCACAAATTATAGGAGCACAAGCTTTATCAAATATTATTGACGGGGAAAGATACAAAAAATTATCTATTGAGTTAACAAAGCTTATTTCAGGATATTATGGAAAAATTTTTGGACAAGTAGAAGATGGTTTAAAACAAAAGGCTAAGTTAGAAATGGAACCAATTGAAACTAGACCAGCTGATGATTTGGTTGATGACTTTGATCAACTCAAGGAAGACTTAAGTAATCTTTGTTCAAAAAATTCACTAAAAGATGCATCTTTAGTTGATGAAAATGTTTTAAGTTTTGCTTTGTTTCCTTATAGCTCTTCAGACTACTTTAAAAATAATTACTAAAGATTTTTATTAATTTATAATCTTATTATGAATAAAACATACGAAATAATTCTCTACGGCGGCACTGGGTTTACAGGGCAACTATGCGCCAAATACTTTAAAGAAAATTACCCTGACTTAAATTGGGCTATTGCGGGAAGAAATAAAGATAAATTGGAAGAAATTAAAGAAAAGTTTGCTTTAAAAACAGATATTTTAGTAGCTGATGGCGATAACTTGGAAGCTTTAAGAGTTCTGGCAGGACAAACTAAGGTAGTTTTATCTACAGCGGGTCCTTTTGCTAGATATAGTGATTTATTAGTCCAAGCCTGTGTTGAACAGGGAACGCATTACACAGACATTACTGGAGAAAATCATTGGGTAAGGACATTGATAGATAAACATCATGATAACGCAAGCTTGAAAGGAGTGAGAATTGTTCCATCTTGCGGGTATGACTCTATTCCATCAGATATTGGAGCTTTATATACTGTTTCTCAATTCAACAAACCGGTTAAGAGAATTAATTTATATCAAGAAATGCAAGGCGGGGCTTCTGGAGGAACTATAGAAACTGGATTTACGATGGGTAAATTGAGTAAGGAAATGCGTGATCCTTTTCTACTTAATCCAGAAAATTCTGTCACAGACGAGCAAAGAAATAATTCAAAAGATGAAATGAAAATTGAAAAAATTGAAGAACTCGATGCTTGGTCTGGAATGTTTGTGATGGCAGCAGCAAATACTAGAGTAGTAAGAAGATCAGCAGCTTTAATGGAACAAAATCAAAAAAGCTATGGAACTAATTTTACATTTGGCGAATATGGACTTCACAAGACTAAAAAATTAGCAAGGCGTGCGTCTTATGGTTTGGTTCTGGGGTTTTTAATTATTGCATCGCCACTAAAAGGCTTAGTGAGAAGATTCTTACCAAAACCAGGAGAGGGCCCTAGTGAAGATGTTCAAAACAATGGATGGTTTAGATCTACTTTCATTGCAGAAGCTGAAGATGGAGAGAAAAAGATTTGTTCTATTTATGGTTCAGGAGATCCAGGATATAAATCAACTTCAAAACTAGTTTGTGAATCAGCTCTGACACTTGCGAGGTCTGTCAATCTTCCAGGCGGCGATGATTATGGTGGAGTTTTAACCTCTGCAGCTGGACTAGGAGAAGAATTGATAAACAGATTAAGAGAAGCCGATATAGATTTTAAAGTTCACTAATTCTTTTATAACTAAAATAACCATATTTATAACCCTATTTGTACTTTCGGATATATAGAATGTATTTATTCGAGTATTCTTTCTCCCCAGAAAAATCTCTCCAACTCGAATCTAAACGGGTTGCAACAAGAAGTTGCAATCCGTTTGTTTTTTTATAGTTATGTAATTACTATTTTATTAAATTTTCATTAAAGTATATCCAATGGCAAATTTATTTATTTTTTCGAATGATTTAAGACTTGAAGATAACGCAGCTCTTTACAATGCTTCTTTGAGTAAAAATGGATTAGAAGCATTATTTCTTTTTAATAAAGATAAATGGCAACTTCACTACGAAAGTCCTTTAAAAATAAAATTTCAATTAAATAATTTAGAAATAATGAAAGAAGAACTAAATAACCTAAATATTAATTTAAGAGTTCTTTCCCCAAAGCTTGATGATGAAAATAAATTGATTTTAGAAGAGGCTTTGAAAATAAATGCTTCTAAAGTCTTTATTAACTCTGAATATGGTTTTAATGAAAAACAAAGAGATGAAAAATTAAGAAAACTATTAGCCGATAATAGAATTGATTTAATTGAATTTGATTCCTCAATAATTAATCCTAAAAAAATTGTAACAGGTGCAGGAACTTATTTTAAAGTTTTTACTCCTTACTCAAGATCTTTTCGAGAAGAACTTAATAAAGAGTATCTTCAATGTTTTCCCAAGCCGGTAAAACAAGAAACTAAGATTGGTGATTCCGACGAAATCCCTAATTTTGAGCTTGAGGATGCGTTGAAAAAAAATGCATTAAAGCTTTACGAACCTGGAGAGAAAGCGGCAATAGAAATTTTGGAAAATTTTTTTGAAAATAAAATTTTTGACTACAAAGTCGCAAGAGATTTTCCAGCTCAAGATTCTACTAGTAAACTTTCAGCTTATTTGTCTTCAGGAATTATTTCTGCAAAAAAATGCGTGTCTAAATTGTTAGAAATTTCAGAAGATTCTCCAGGCACAGGTGAATATTCTTGGTTTAATGAAATAATTTGGCGAGAGTTCTATAAATATATAATTTTTCATTATCCACGAGTTAGCATGAGAAAATCTTTTAATGAAAAGTATGACCAAGTTAAATGGCGAGATCATGAAGAAGATTTTGTTGCATGGACAAAAGGAGAGACAGGTTTTCCAATAATTGACGCTGCTATGAAACAATTATTAAACACAGGTTGGATGCACAATAGACTGAGGATGATAGTTGCAATGTTTTTAAGTAAAAATTTACTGATTGATTGGAAGAGAGGAGAAGAGTTTTTTATGCAAAACTTGATTGATGGAGATCATGCCTCGAACATAGGAGGTTGGCAATGGAGCGCATCAACAGGCGTAGATGCAGCACCATATTTCAGAATATTTAATCCGATAACGCAATCCGAGAAATTTGATAAAGAAGGATTATTTTTAAAACATTATCTTCCTAATTTAGAGGGCCTTTCTAGTAAGGAAATCCACAATCCTGATATTGAACTAAGAAAAGAACTTAATTATCCAATGCCAATAACAGACCTTTCTTCATCTAGAAAAAGGGCAATAGAAGTTTTTTCAAAAATATAAAATGCCTAAAGATCAAACCCCAGAATACATGAAGCAACTTGCAGCTAAAATTCTGGAAATTAATTATAAAAATGAAACTTTAAAAATGTCTTTTGAAGCTACCGAAGATATATGTCATACAAATGGCACCATTATACAAGGGGGTTTTACAACCGTAATGATGGATTCTTGTATGGCATTTTTGGTTATGGAGCTGACAGATTTTATTTATACACCAATGTCGATTGATATAAACGTGTCCTTTTTATCTGCGGGTAGCCCAGGAAATCTTCTCTGCGAATCAAAAATTATCAAGTTAGGAAATTCTATTGGTTTTTCTTCAGCGGAGCTTTATCAAAAAGAGAAAATAGTTGCTAAAGCATCATCCAGTCTTAAGTTAATAAAACTAGGAAAGCCAAAGGACTTCTTAATTGAAAATATGGCAAAAGACGCAAAAATAATTAAAGCCTAGATGCCAAAGTCCCAGGAAAGTCCTTCACGATATTTTTTTAAAACTTGTTTCGCAATAAGTATTCTATGAACTTCGTCTGGTCCATCAGCTAACCTCAGAGTTCTTGCTCCTTGATACATTCCAAATAAAGGTAAATCAGCAGACACACCTTTCCAACCATATACTTGTATAGCTCTATCTACAACTCTGTGCATAGCTGCTGGAACATAAATTTTTATAGCAGATATATCTACTCTTGGATCTCCTTCGGAATCCATTACCTCAGCACAATGAATAGTCATCAATCTTGCTGTTTGAATGTCGATATATGAATCAGCGATAAAACCTTGAATAAGTTGTTTTGATTCGAGTAAACCGCCATGAACTTTTCTGGTAGTTGTTCTTTGCATCATTAAGTCAAATGCTCTCCACATTTGACCAATGCTATTCATACAATGAAAAACTCTTCCTGCACCAAGTCTATCTTGAGCTGCAGCATGACCTGAGCCTCTGGCACCTAACTGGTTTTCTATTGGAACCCTAACATTTTCATACTTTATTTCGACATGATCTCCCCCAGTATGACCCCATATAGGAACTGATCTTATTACGTTAAAACCAGGCGTATCAGTTGGAACTATAATTTGTGTCATTCTTGAATTTACTTCACCAGAATCGTCTTCTTCTTCTGTTCGACACATAACGATTGCAAAATCTGCTCTTATTCCATTTGAAGTCATTACCTTATGCCCATTGATAACCCATTCATCTCCTTCTTTTTTAGCCGTAGTTTTGATAGATCTTGGATCGGAACCCGCATTCTCTGGTTCTGTCATGGAAAAAGCCGATTCCATTTCTCCCGTTATCAGTGGTTCTAACCATTTTTTCTTTTGCTCATCTGATCCGTATTTAAGAAGGACTTTTTGATTTCCTGAATTTGGGGCTATGACTCCAAATAATCTATTGGAAAGAGGTGACCAAGCTAAAATTTCGTTCATGTAAGCATGTGCCATAAAGCCAATTCCCATACCACCATATTCTTTAGGTAAATGCGGAGCCCATAATTGTTTCTTTTTAACTTCTGATCTTATCTCTTCCCTCAAAGCTTTAGCATTATCACCGCCTTCATAAATTTTTGATTCATTGGGGATTATTTGATTTGCAACAATAGAAGCTGTTGATTCTCTGATTTTGTTAATATCTTTTGAAAGAGTAGGTATTGGTGATATTTCCATAATTTTTTCGATTTATTTTTAAATTTCTAGCATAATACTTTATCAGTTTATTTTCGTAGACTGAATATTTTAGGGGGAAGAATTGTTTAAAAAAATCATTGTTTTTACTTCATGTTTTTTAGTTTTTGCTTGTGCGGATGATAACGGCAAGACTACTTATGTTGAGGATTTAACTACTTTAAAGAATACTAGTTCAGGTCAAGTAATTGGTTTCAAACATATAAATAATTCAACAGCTTGGTTCGGAATTCCTTATGCAAAACCACCTATTAATGAACTTCGATGGAGAGCTCCTCAACCTATAGAAAATAGCGAAGAAATTATTAAGGCAACTTCATTCTCAGATATTTGCTTTCAGAATAGGAGTTTTGTTGATTATAGTGAAGAAAAAGAAAATTATATTGGTTCAGAAGATTGCCTATATCTGAATATCCATTCTCCAAGAAACTTGTCAGGAAATGAAAATTTACCTGTTATGGTTTGGATTCACGGAGGTGGAAATACAACTGGAGCAGGAAGTGGTTATGATTTTAGTAGGCTAGCATCTGAACAAAAAGTAATTGTGATTACTATAAATTACCGACTAGGTCCATTTGGCTGGTTTTATCACCCCAGTCTGATTGAAACCACCAATTCAAAAGAAGACAAATCTGGAAACTATGGACTTTTGGATCAAATACTTGCTTTAAAGTGGGTCAAAAAAAATATAAAGGAATTTGGAGGAAATCCTAACAATGTCACTATTTTCGGAGAATCTGCTGGTGGGCATAATGTCTTTTCTTTAATTTCTTCAAATCTTGCCAGCGGTCTTTTTCATAGAGCAATTTCTCAAAGCGGCTCAACCAGAACAACCTCAATAGAAGATGCCTCAAATTATCTAGATGATGAAATAAATTCTGGTTGGCCTACTAGTTCAAAAGAAATAGTCAACAGTCTTCTAATTGGCTATAACGGTGCCAAAGATGTTTATGAGGCAAAAATCTTACAAGACTCCATGAATAACTCTAATTTAAAAAACTTTTTACAAAGCTTAAGCTCCTCAGAAATTTTCGACACTTACGAAGAAAAGATAGTTGCTGGAATGTTTAATGTCCCTAGGATTATTGCTGATGGACATGTTTTACCAAAAGAAGGTATGAAATTTCGAAGAGGTCAATTCAATAAAGTTCCAACCATGCTTGGAACAAACAGAGATGAAATGAAATTATTCTTTGCATTGGATGAAGAATTTGTCACAAGTTTTGCTAATTTCATTATATTTGTTAAAGATAAAGAAAAATATGAAATTGAAAATGAATATGCCTCCAATAATTGGAAAATAAGCGGCGTTGATCAACCAGCAAGAAAATTAACAAAATCAGGGAATCCCGAAGTTTTTGCATATCGATTTGATTGGGACGAAGAACCAACTTATTTGTGGATGGATTTTTCAAAAATTTTCGGTGCGGCTCATGGATTTGAAATTCCATTTGTATCTGGAAGTTTAGAGTTTTTTGGATTTGAGAGATTTATTATTAATGACAAGAGCAGACCGGCAGCAAGAGAGTTATCGAACTCCATGATGTCTTATTGGGCAGAATTTGCTTACTCAGGAAATCCCGGCTCTGGCCGAAAGAAAGATTTAGAAAAATGGCAACCCTGGCAAAATGGTCCCGGCAAAGATAAATTTATTGTACTGGATTCTACAAACGACAAAGGTATTTACATGTCAAACTCTGAATTATTTTTTGGCGATGAACTGCAAAGGATAGCAGAAGATAATAGAATAGGAGATATTAAAATAAAATGTGAATACATTAATAATTTGAAAGAATCAGGCAATAAATCAAATTTTACCTTAGAGGAGTGTAAGAAATTATGAAAAAAATAGATTTTTATTTCGACTTTGCCAGCCCAAATGCTTACTTAAGTCATAAAGTCATGCAAAAAATTAAAGAAAGATATGACGTTGAGTTGAATTACATCCCAGTCCTATTGGGAGGAATATTTAAAGCTACAAACAATAAGCCTCCTATGGAGCAATTTTTTGGCGTCTTGAACAAAAATGAATACCAAGGAATTGAAATGGAGAGATTTGTTCAAAGACATGACCTTAACTTGTTTAAAATGAATCCTCATTTTCCAGTTATCAGTCTCCAAATTATAAGAGGAGCAGTCGCTGCTGATATGGATGGTTATTTAGAAGATTATATTGATAAAGTATTAATTCACATGTGGGAGGAACCAAAAAAAATGGATGATCCTGAAGTTATTAAGTCAGCATTTGATGAATCGGGCTTCGATTCAGAAAAATTAATGAATCAGATGCAAGATCCTGAAGTGAAAGCAAAACTTATTTCAAATACCGAACAGGCAGTAGAGCGCGGAGTTTTTGGCATACCAACTTTTTTCATAGATGATCAAATCTACTTTGGTAAAGATACTATTTGGATGATTGAAGAGATTCTAGAATCTTAGTTTTTTGACTAGTATATTTACTTACCCAGCTCCAAATTATTAAAATGCTCATAAAAATTAATAGAGAAAGCCATTCAGGAGTATTTAAAAAAAATAATAGTAATCCGAAAGCTGAAATTGAAAAACTTATAGAACAAACAATTAACAGCGTTTGAAGATTGGAGTACCCTTGATCTAAAAAATAATGATGAATGTGTTCTCTATCTGAACTAAAGATCGAAAGTTTTTTAATAAATCTTTTCCAAATCACTCTAAAAGCATTTAATAATACTAATCCAACACACCAAAGGGCATCAACCGGACGCGCGTGAGATTCAAATTCGTTAAAGGGGTCTTGAGTAAGAAAAATAAAAGAGCAAGCTAGATAGAAACCTATCATCATAGCACCATGATCACCTATAAAAACTTTGAATTTTTTTCCAAATAAACCCAAATTCATTAAACTGTAAGGAAGTAGGGCGGTTAGTAAAGACAAATGGGCTAGAGTAAATCCAGCCCTACCAATTATGGCTAGTCCTATTAAGGCTATTAAAACCTGAAACGAAAAAAAACCATCAATACCGTCTATCCAGTTGAATGCATTCGTAATTCCAACAACACAAAAAATTGTAAATAGAAATGCTAGATAATTGGGGAGGATAAGATCGTTACCTCCAAATATAGCTCCTAGATTGATAAGATTCATATCAGCTAATTGAATCATTAAAATAGTGCAGCTCATTTGCGAAAAGAGTCTTACCCAAACTGGTAAATTGATTAAGTCATCAATAAGACAAATCATCAAAAGTACTAAAGATAAAAACAGCAACCAAAAAAAAGAAATATAAGGAAAAAATTCTATAGAGCCAAAACCCTCGGCTGGAATTTGAATATCAAAATAAGGAGTAAAATTAAAAAAGATTAATAAAAAAGAACCACTGAAAAATAAAGAGAAACAGATCCCAAAAGATAAACCCCCTGAAATAGGCACTTCACTTTCATGTTTTTTTTTAAAACCATCAGGGATATCGACAAAGTTTCGTTTTTTAAAAAAATGCCGAACTAAAAGATGAATTATAAAACCCATCAAAGAAAATAAAAGAAACAAAGAAAACAATTTTATGAAAGAAAGAAATTATTTAATTTAAGAAACTATCGTCTTTTTCTAACATTAAATCATAAATGGGTTGAAAACTTGCCCACATTGCAAACTCAGAACCAACTTGAGATTTTGTCAATTCTGCCACTTCATCAGAAATTCTTTCCATTTGACCCGCAGATTCAGCAATTAATTGAGATTGACAGCATCTGTCCATTGACAAAAAAGCCCACAAAGCCGCATCAACGGATTCACCTGTAGTTAAGAGACCATGGTTTTTTAGAATTGCAGCTTTTTTATCGCCTAAAGCTTTTGCGATTCTATCTCCTTCATCCGTTTCCAAAACCACGCCAGTAAAATCATCGAATAACACATGGTTATCATAAAAAGCACAAGAATCCTGTGTAATTGGTTCTAGAAGACGACCTAAAGAAGAAAATGACTTTCCATACATAGAATGGGAATGTGCAGCTGCATTGACATCAGGTCTTGCCTCATGAAGCCTTGAGTGAATGGCAAAAGCTGCGGTGTTAAGCATTTTTCCATCGCCTTGAACAATATTACCGTCTCTATCGACAAGAATTAAATCTGAGATGCAGATCTGACCAAAATGCATACCAAATGGATTAACCCAAAAATAATGAGGATATTCAGGATCTCTCAATGTTATATGACCAGCAATTCCTTCATCATAACCAAAATGAGAAAACATTCTAAAACCTGCAGCTAATCTTTCTAGTTGGTGTCTTCTAATTTCTTCAGGTGATTTACACTCTATTGGAAGGAGAGAGCCTTTTTCTTTTTGTGGTAATTTTCCCAGTGAAGTATCTATAGGAAGTTTAATTTCTTTATCTGACATAATTCACTCCATTAAATAACTATGCATTTAAATTATTTATTTAAATAAATGATTGTACAATTATATTTTAAACATTGAAAAAAGTTATGGCAAAAATAAAAAAAGGATTTCGTTTAGAAAAAGATAGCCTAGGTGAGGTGTATGTTCCTAAAAAAGCTTTATACGGAGCACAAACTCAAAGAGCTGTTGAAAATTTTCCAATTAGTGGAATTAAGAT
>CABZAV010000011.1 GCA_902523885.1 uncultured SAR86 cluster bacterium
ACTCACTGATATGACTGTTTTTCGTGAAAATTCAGAAGACATCTACACTGGCATTGAATTTCAAGCTGGAAGTGAAGAAGCTGAAAAGGTTATCAAATTCTTAGTTGAAGAAATGAAAGTTGAAAATATTCGCTTTGAGCAGAATTGCGGAATTGGAGTAAAAAATATTTCAAAAGAAGGCTCTGAGAGATTAGTGAGAAAAGCTATTGAATATGCGATTGATCATGATAGATCCTCTGTCACATTGGTTCACAAAGGGAATATCATGAAATTTACCGAAGGCTCTTTTAAAGAATGGGGCTATAGCCTAGCAGAAAAAGAATTCGAGGCTTCTAGTTTGGATGGTGGAGAGTGGATGGAAATTAGAAACCCAAAAACAAATAGGCCGATCATAATTAAAGACGTTATTACTGATAATTTTCTGCAACAAATTCTAATTAGACCAGTAGATTACGATGTGATTGCAACGATGAACTTGAACGGAGATTTTATATCGGATGCCTTGGCTGCAAAAGTCGGAGGCTTAGGATTAGCACCAGGAGCAAATATAGGAGATTCAGTGGCTTTATTCGAAGCAACGCATGGCACAGCGCCAAAGTATGCTGGTAAAGACAAAATAAATCCTTCCTCATTGATCCTTTCTGCACACATGATGTTAGAACACCTAGGTTGGCAAGAGGCAGCTGATTACGTACTAAAAGGTATTAGTTGGTCCATTCAATCTAAGCTAGTAACTTATGATTTAGATAGATTGATGGATGGTGCAACTTTATTAAAATGTTCAGAGTTCGGTGAATCAATAATCTCTGGAATGGAAATAATAGATAAAACAGATGCTAATGAGGAGCCTAAAATTAAATTAGTGAAAGACGAAATATAAAATTAAAAATGTCACACAATTATTTGAAAAATAATAATGCCAACGAATTTGACGACAACTCATCAGTTTTAGTCAAACCCTCAGACCCAATACTTAAAAGACCACCTTTGTATCATGTAGTATTATTGAATGATGATTACACTCCCATGGAATTTGTAATTTATGTTTTACAATCGTTCTTTGGATTCGATAAAGAAAAGGCAACGCAAATCATGTTGTCCGTCCATACCAAAGGCAAAGGCATATGTGGAGTTTTTACTAGGGAAGTGGCCGAGACAAAATCAATGCACATTAACAATTTTGCCCAACAAAATGAACACCCTTTAATTAGTGAGATTGAACCAGCAGAGGACGAATAAATGTTAGAAAAAAATCTAGAAACTTGCCTGAATAATTCATTTAAATATGCTCATTCTAAGAAGCATGAATTCGTAACCACAGAGCATTTACTTTTATCCATCCTGGATAATGATGAGTCAATTAAAGTTTTGACTTCATGCAACGTAAATATTGAAACGCTAAGAACTGAACTGACAAAATTTATAGAAGACAACACGCCTTTAACTCAAGACGAAGCTAAAGAAATTCAGCCAACTTTAAGCTATCAAAGAGTAATCCAAAGAGCAGTTTTTCATGTGCAGTCCACTGGCGCCGGAGAAGTAACGGGCGCCAATGTTTTGGTAGCGCTTTTTAGCGAAAAAGAAAGTCAAAGTGTTTTCTTATTAAAAAAACAAGGCATGAATAGATTGGATGCGGTTGCCTTTCTAAGTCACGGCGAAAAAAAATTAGAAGATGAAAGTTTTTCAGAATTTACTGAAGAAAAGGAAGTGGAAAGCAAAACCGATTCAAACATTTCTAAGTTTGCTTTGAACTTAAATGAAGAAGCTCTTCAAGGACGTATTGACCCTGTCATAGGTCGTGAGAGCGAACTGGTAAGAATCACACAAATTCTTGCTCGTAGATCTAAAAATAATCCAATTTTAGTAGGTGAATCAGGAGTTGGAAAAACTGCTTTAATCGAGGGCTTAGCAAAAAATATTATTGACAAAAAAGTTCCAGAAACTTTAGCCAATGCACAAATATTCTCTCTTGATATGGGATCACTTCTTGCGGGTACAAAATACAGAGGCGATTTTGAAAAAAGACTGAAAGTGATCTTAAAAGATCTTTCAAAAATAGATAACGCCATATTATTTATTGACGAAATCCACACGATTATTGGCGCTGGAGCAACTTCTGGCGGTGTTATGGATGCTTCGAATTTGCTCAAACCAATTCTTGGCAAAAGTCCTATTAAATTCATTGGCTCTACAACTTTTAAAGAATACAGAACTGTTTTTGAAAAAGATCGAGCTTTGGCTAGAAGATTTCAAAAAGTTGATTTAGACGAACCTAGCATTGAGGAAACTGTAAAAATTTTAGAAGGTCTCAAGTCTAGATTCGAAGAGCATCATGAATTGAAATATTCGCAATCGGCTTTGAAAGCAGCAGCTGAACTTTCAGCTAAACATATCAACGATAAATATTTGCCAGACAAAGCAATTGATGTGATTGATGAGGCGGGCGCAAGAATTAGGCTTTCTTCTGACAAAAAAAGAAAAACTGTGGGAGAACAGGATATTCAAAAAGTTATTTCACAGATAGCAAAAATCCCTGAGAAGAGCATCTCCGTCAAAGACAGAGTTTCTTTAGGCAAACTCGAAGAAGATTTAAAGAGAGTCATTTTTGGTCAAGATCAAGCAATCAATAAACTAGCGAGCTCGATAATGATGTCTCGAGCAGGATTGGGCAACGATGAAAAGCCGATGGGCTCTTTTCTATTCTCTGGACCTACAGGAGTTGGTAAAACTGAAGTTTCAAGACAACTTGCTCAATTGTTAGGAGTCGAATTGATCAGATTTGATATGTCTGAATATATGGAAAGACATACTGTTTCGCGTTTGATTGGGGCACCTCCAGGATACGTTGGTTACGATGAAGGGGGACTGTTAACAGAGGCTATCACTAAAAATCCTCACTCTGTAATTCTCTTAGATGAAATAGAAAAAGCGCACCCAGAAGTCTTCAACGTTTTATTGCAAGTGATGGATCATGGAACCTTGACTGATAACAATGGTAGAAAGGCAAGTTTCAGAAACTGTGTATTGATTATGACAACAAACTCTGGCGCACAAGAAATGGCTAGAGAGTCCATGGGTTTTCAAAAGCAAGATAACACCACTGATGGTTCCGAAGTAATTAAAAAAACTTTCACACCAGAATTTAGAAACAGACTTGATGCCATAGTTCAGTTTGATTCGTTAAGTGAAGAAGTCATCCATACGGTCTTGGATAAATTCTTAACAGAATTGCAAGCTCAATTGGATGAGAAGAAGGTAACCCTGGAAGTCGACGACAAAGCTAGAGCTTGGCTTGTTAAAAATGGTTACGACGAAAAAATGGGCGCTAGACCAATGCAACGTTTGATCCAAGATAAAATTAAAAAGAACCTTGCAGAATCTATTTTATTCGGAGATCTCTCTAAAAAGGGTGGCGTGGTGCTTGTTTCAGAGAAGAAAGACGACTTGGTAATTTCGTTTGAACTTGAATCTTCAGAAGAAGAAGTCAAAGCTGATAAGTAAAAATTATTTAGAACGAAACGTTATTCTTCCTTTCGATAGATCGTAAGGGGTCATTTCAACCTTTACTTTATCTCCAGTCAGAATTCTTATGTAATTTTTTCTCATCTTTCCTGAAATATGAGCAGTAATTACGTGATCGTTTTCTAATTTAACTTTGAAAGTAGTATTAGGCATTGTGTCTATGACCTCGCCTTCCATTTCTATTAAATCTTCTTTTGCCATATGTTATTGTTATAAAAAAAATAATTATGCCAGATCAAGAAAAAGATAAACAATTTAACTTATGGGGGCTTATCATTTTATTGGTCTCAGTCACAGTTTTTTTAGCAGTGATTAGTTATGTAATTGATTACATTTATTAATGATTTTGACTTTGATACGTCACGCCAAATCGTCTTGGTCAGACCTTTCCTTAGATGATTTTGACAGACCTCTTAATGAAAGAGGCAACAGAGATGCACCAAAAATGGCTCAGTGGTTTTCTAAGAATACTCAAGAGAAACCTATTTTTTTTTCTAGTCCAGCCAATAGAGCTTTATCAACCGCGAAATATTTTGAAAAAGAATTGACCCCAATTAAATTTAACGTTGTTGATCATCTGTACCATGCAAATTTACAAGATTATGAAAGTTTAATTTTAGAAAACAACCATGAGAAGCATATTGTTATTTTTGGACACAATCCTACAATTTCTCAGGTCGCTGAAGAGATGTTGAAAACTAAATATGTCTATCTAAAAACTTGCTCAATCTGTCAGATAAATTTAGTAGAGTCGGATACCTTATCTGGAGAGCTTAATTTTATTAAGAGCCCGAAAGAGCTAACCTGAGTGTCAAAACTATTAAGAAAGTATTACAGGATTGCAAAAAAAATTGTTTTTTAAACAAGAAAAAACTATTTCTAGTAAAATTAGAGAATGAGTAAAGAACACATTTTATTGGTGGAAGACGAACCTGATTTGCTTCAGACCCTTTCCTTTAATTTTGAAAGTGAAGGTTATAAAGTTTCAAAAGCATTGAATGGCGAAGAGGCCATGAAGTTGCTTGAGAAAAATGATTCCATAGCTATGGTTATTCTTGATCTTATGCTGCCCGGTATCAGCGGTTTAGATATTTGTCGACACATAAGAAATACAGACGACCTAAAAAACCTCTTGGTCATTATGGTCACTGCCAAAGGAGAGGAAGTAGATAGAGTGGTAGGTTTTGAAGTAGGAGCAGATGATTACGTTGTTAAGCCTTACAGCGTAAGAGAGTTATTGCTTAGAGTCAGTGGTATGCTTAAAAGATCCTCGAAGGAAAAAGACGAAAGCAATAAAGAAGTGCTTGTTTTTGAAGGTCTAAAAATAGATACCAATAAGCATAAAGTCTACTTATCAGATAAAAAAATATCTTTAACCTCAAAAGAATTCAAACTTCTCAAACATCTCTTATCCAAAGCTGACAAAGTTCAAACTAGAGATAATCTACTAAATAAAGTATGGGGCTATGACCAGGATGTCACTACCAGAACTGTAGATACGCATGTCAAAAGATTGAGATCAAAACTTGGAAAATACGGTGACAAAATAGAAACAGTCAGAGGAGAAGGGTATATCTTCAATAAATTAGATTAAATGAATTTTTCCGTAAAAATAAAACTGTTTTTGTTGGTCTTAATAATTGTTTCTTCTGCTACTTTGGTTGGGTATATCATTTACAGAGGAAATATTTTATTAAGCGGAAATTTAATATTAGGATTTTATTTATTAATTCTTACTACAGTTGTTGCAACTTATTTTATTTATCAATATTTTAAGAGATTAGTAAATTCAGCAGCTCAGCTTATTGCCAAAAATACTATGGATGATCCTTCGGTTGCTTCTGAAGAAATTTTTGATGAGCTTTTAAAAGAATCCAGTCAGGTTGAAGATGAGTTAGTCTATTACACTAAACAAACAGAACAATTTAGCTCTGTGTTATCAAAAATGGGACAAGGAGTGATTTTGGTTGATAAAAATTATCAAGTCTTATATCTCAATAAAACTATAAATGCAGAATTTTTCCCGGATTTAAGTATTGGCGATAAACTTTTCGAAAATATAAGTTACCCTCAATTTAAAAAATTTCTAGAAAAAGCCTGGAACAAAAAAGACTTAGTTAGAGAGATTTCAGGTCCCATATCTATAAAGACCGTTTATTTGGTAAGTGCTAAAAAAGACGATATCAGAGATGAGATGTTGATTGTTTTTAGTGACATATCTAAATCAAAGAATTTTGAAAAAATGAGAGAAGACTTTATAGGTAATGTTTCTCATGAACTGAGAACTCCCATCAGTGTTATTAGAGCCAATGCAGAAACTTTAATCGAAAATAAACTAATTAAAGATGACGAAAACGCAAAGTTGTTTACGGAAGCAATATTTTCTCAATCAGAACGCATGACAGTCATAGTTAATGATTTGCTAAAAATTTCAAGCATGGAAGCAGGGGAATACCCGATCTCGATTGAGTCTATCAATTCATTTTCGATTGCTAAAAATTTAATCAAAGAATTTAAACCCAACTTAGATAAGAAAAAATTAATTGTGCAAAACAATTTGAATAAAAACACCAAAGTAATGGCTGACAAAGCTGCTCTGAAACTTATTCTGACAAATTTTTTAAGCAATGCCATCAAACACTCGCCCAAAAAAGCTCTTATAAATCTAGCAGAATCTTCCTCTTCAAAGGGCTTCGTTAGGCTGTCTGTTTCAGATGAAGGCAAAGGGGTACCGAAAAAATACAAAGAAAGAGTCTTTGAAAGATTTTATAGAATAGATAAAGGTCGTTCATCCAAAACAGGTGGAACAGGTTTGGGTCTATCAATTAGTAAAAATTTAGCACTGATGATGGGTTATTCTGTTGGAGTTGAAGCGAATGAGCCCAAGGGCGCAACTTTTTTTATTGATATAAAAGTCGATGAGGAAAAATCAATTCAAGCTGCTTGAATATTTTTATTTTCCTTTAGTTCTTTTTCCATTACCGCGTCAGCAATATTCCAGGAACTATCAAATAAGAAAGAGTTAGGAAAAAATTCAATGATTCCCATAAAGATAGCTATAGCATGTTCGAGTATATCGGCTCTGTCTTCTGGCAAAGAGTAAGAAGATATTTTTTCTTCAAAACTTTTATTGGAAAGTTCTTTTTTTAAAACTTTTAATTCCTCTAAGGACGATTTTCTATTTTGTCTGTTGATAATTTCATTGATGAGTCTGGCATTTCCACCAACACCAACTATATTTTTTATATTTTCAGACGGAATTTTCGTTAGCCACTCTTTTAAATTATCCCAATGCTTGGGCGAGTCTTTTCCTTCTAAAATTCGCACTGCACCAAGCGGAAAAGACTTTGCGAGAAGTTTACCATTTCCATGATGGAATAATTCGGTACTGCCACCACCAATATCCACGACTAAGGTTTCATCTTTTTTAAAATCTTTGTAATTGAAAAAATTTAACAATTGCGCTTCTTCGTTTCCAGATAAGATTTTTATTTCTATATCAGTTTTTTTTCTTATTTTTTTACAAATTTTATGTCCATTTGAAGCTGTTCTCATTGCAGAGGTAGCTACCCCAGTAATTATTTTTACATCTTTTTTATCAGCCTTGTCTTTGAGTTTCATTATGCTTTTTAATAATTTCTGTTCCGTTTCAGAAGAGATTTTTTTAAATTTGAATGCATCGGTTCCAAGTCTCACTGAAATTCTTTTAAAAGTATCCAATTCAGCAAAATTTCTACTTTTTTGTTTTGATATACGATATTGACGATATTTAATTGCGTTTGAACCAATATCGATACAAGCTAAGCGTTGAGTTTTATTCTGCATCTGCCATAACTTTTAATAC
>CABZAV010000012.1 GCA_902523885.1 uncultured SAR86 cluster bacterium
AAAAATGATAAATCTTGAAAAGAAAGAATCCATTTATTTTTTAACAATGAATGCTGGCGAAAACCGCTGGAATACGACTTTTGTCAGAGAGTTTTCAAAAGCTTTGGATGATGTTGAAAAAGATGATGGTCCTGGGGCATTAGTAACTACTTCAAGTGATCCAAAGTTTTTTTCAAATGGCCTTGACCTAGATTGGATACAAACTCCTGATGATTTTCCAGAAAAGGGAGACAAAGAAGTCTTTGGTGAAGAGTTTATGTATCTAATGGGAAGGATTATAACTCTACCTATCCCCACAATTTGTGCAATCAATGGTCATGCCTTTGGAGCTGGTTTCATGCTTGCTCTTTCACATGACGTAAGAATGATGCGAGAAGATAGAGGATTTCTTTGCGCTAATGAAATCCAACTTGGCCTTAAAATTCCAAGACCAGAATTAGCTCTTTTTCGTCATAAGATACCAGCTAATTCTTTTTTTGAAACAGTACAGTTATCCAAGCGCTGGTCTGGGCCAGCTGCATTGGAAGCTGGAATTATTCAGTCAATAAGTACCATTGATAATCTTGCTGAAAATACAAAATTAAAAGCGGAAGAATTAGCCCCTTTGGCAACTGATAGAGAAAATTTTGGGACTCAAAAAGAAATGCTTTATGGTGAAAATGCAGCTATTAACTTAAATCATGGGCCGGCGCATATGCTTAAAAATTCAAAAGAGTTCGATTTATGAGCAATTCTATTTTTAGAAAAGATGGAACAGCGCAAGGAGTAGCTAAGCAACGCTATATAGAGACCATTGCCGATCCTGCTAAACGTGTTATAGATGATCCTTATTCAAGTATTTTTACTTTCGGAGCCGGCCTCATAAAATTAATGGGGCATGGATTGAATCTCTGGCTTACAAATAAATTAGCTCCTGGTTTCCATGAACATCTTATTGCGCGCACACGCTTCATTGATGATCTTGTAAAAAAAAGTGCCGAAAATGGTATAGAACAATATGTAATCCTTGGAGCAGGATATGATATGCGAGCTCATCGACTTAATCTTCCTGCATCATTAAAAATTTTTGAAGTCGATCAACCTGCAGTCCAGTCAAAAAAAATTTCTAAACTTCCAAAAGAACTATCTGATTTGGATAACATCAGTTATGTGGATGTTGATTTTGCCAACCAATCTGTCAGCGAAAGACTGATTGATGCTGGATTTGATCAAACAAAATCTTCTATCTTCACTCTTGAAGGAGTTACGCAATACATCGCCAAAGATGCTTTCAATTCAACATTGAGTGAAATATCGAAGCTTGCTCGTAGAACTAAGGCAATTTTTTTCTTATCTTATGTTGATGAACTTCTAAATCAAAACCCCGAAGCATGTTTTGGCAATGGTTATCCAAATCCATCCAAAAAAGCTAGTTTAATTAAAAACCTGTCTGCCAAGGCTGCAGACGAACCTTGGATTTCTTTCTATTCACCAAATGAAATGGAAAATAACCTTTCAAATAACGGTTTTTCTTTAAAGGAAGATAAGGTTTTTAAAGATGTTAATGTTGAATATTTTAGTCCAGTCAATAGAACTCTTTCTGAAAATCAAATATTCAATTTAGAACATTTTGTTGTTGCTGAAACTATAGACCAATAAATATATTTACTTTTCTGTAATAATATTACTTGGCGCTGTTGGGGTATTTAAAAAAGTAAACGCCCAGTGGACTAAAATTATCAAAGCTAAATCTTCAGTTACGTAAAAAAGTCTACTCAATCCAATTCCGCCCAGAAAAGTAAATATGCAAGCCTTCAATTTCCAGCGCAAAGTAAAATAGTGAAAAGATGCAAAAAGCAAGTTGCTTAAAAAAATTCCAAATAAAAAGCTGTATTCTTTTAAAAAAGAGTCAGAGAATAAAATAGGTAAAGAAACTCGAAATCCGATTTCCTCAACTATAGAAATAAATAATAAATATCCTATCCAAAATATTTGACGATTATTAAGCTCTTTGGAAAAGAGTCTCAAATAAAGAAACATAAAAAAACCCAAACCCAAACTAGCTAGTAAATATCTATTAGTATTTAAAAAAAGATTGTCGAGTGAAGAAAATAAAGCAACTAATGTAATTGGAAATAACAAACAACCAAAAGAGATTAGACTCATAGTTATACCATGTCTAAAAAGTACTTGGCGAAATTTTGATATGTAGATAGCCGGATTTTGACTGGCTCTTTGAAGACGGCCCTCTGAAAGCGAAGTACTTAACTTATTCATCTCTTATCGATGGAAAAATTTTTTTAAATAAATGATTAGAGATATTTGAGAAAGAATATCCCTTGAATATCTGCAACATTTCTTCCCAGAGGTTGTTGACTATCAAACGCATGATCCTCATCGGCATAAACATGAATTTCAGCTATTCGATTGTATTTTTGAAGGTCTTTATAGAAATCTTCGGATTCACTCAAAGGAACCACCTTGTCTTCCGAGCCGTGTATCAATAAACATGGAGGAAAAGAAGAAAGATCCTGTTTAATTGGGCTAGCTTTAACATAATCATCTGAAGAAGCCATATCCCCCATCAATAGAGCAAAAGCATTAAGTTTTCCTTCAGGAACCTCTTCTCTCATAAGTGTTGGAGGATACAAAGCACAAATTGCTTTTATTTTGCTATCAAATTCAAGATTTCCTCCCTTTCCTTCAAGATTAGCATCGTCAGATGCACACATTAGTGCCAAGTGTCCTCCTGCTGAATTACCGGTTACTCCAATTCTATCTGGATCGACTCCAAGTTCTTTAGAATTAGCTTTCAAATATCGAATTGCGCATTTTATATCTTCAATTTGTGAAGGCCATTTAGCCTCTTGAGAAAGCCTATAGGATGCACATAAACATAAAAAACCTAATCTTGATAACAATATACCGTAGCCCCTCAATTGATTTTTATCTCCTTCCATCCAACCTCCACCATGAATTATAACTATGGCAGGTTTTTTAAGATTTTTTTCTGGTGGAAGAAACAAATCTCCTAGAAGATCTCGATCACCAGCTTTTCCAATTAATACATCTTCTTCAACTTTGACAATTTTTTTTCCCTTATTCATTAATTGATTTTAAATTAATTTCTTCATAATTATTTTTCTGTTTTTTCACGTAAATGACCTCATCAGTAATTTCAACTAATTGTGAATTTTTCATCTCGATAACTTTTCCTCTCATATCAAAAATTTTCTCACTAGATTTACTTTTAAAGAAAGCATTTTTATCACTCGACCAAACAGCTTCAATAATTTCATTTTCTTTTTCTACAATCAGACAATAAAAATTTTTTTCTTGAATGAATTTTTTTATCTTGCCTCCAGAAAGTGTCTCAATCATGAATTTAAAACAAAAATATGAATCTCTTTTTTTAACTTCTCCATCAAGGTTATTAACTAAACCGTATCCAGGTGCAACTAATTGATGCCAAAAACACTTTTTTACTTCTTCAGAAGCTAATGTCAAAAGATAGTAGCGTATTAAATATCTTGATTGTAATGACTCTTTGATCAAATATTCTTTCGAAGGCGACCAGCTTCCCATACTATCTAAAGGCCAATTAAACTCAGTAATATAAATATCGTTTGTTGTTTTATTGCTTGCCTTGGTGAGCGCAGCATATGCTTTTATCTTTGATAAAGTATTAAAGCCAAACTGTTTTTGTTCTGGGCTGCCTCGTCTATCAACATATAATTGTGTTGCAATCCCATCATAGACTATAGATTTAAAATGAAAAATTGATCGAGCAAAATAAGAAAGATCGAAATCGATAATATTACCACCAAGCAACTTTATATTTGGAAATTTATTGTTTTTTAGATCATAAGCTATTTTAAAAAAAGAAAAATATTCATCCATGGAGACAAATGCCCATTTTTTTCGATTTACTGAATTTCCTATCTGAAATGTTCTTACTTTGTCGTAAAGATTGGTAAAGATATAATCCAACCTTTGTCTTGTAAGGTAGTTTTCTTCAATGTGTTCCCTATCTTGTAGAATACAAACAAGAACATCCTTATCTCGAAGACTGGTTATGAAACTAATATAACTCTCAATATTTTCAAAATCAGATAGTGGTATTCGTACTAAGATATTATCGACAGCTAGCTCCTCGATCATCTCAATAAGTTCGTCGTTATTGATGAATTTTTGGGATTCGACTGAAGAGTCAAGATTTACACATAATCCGAAACTATCGATTTTTTTTTCAGAAAAATTTTTTTTCTTGATATAGAAAAAAGGGCCAATAACTAAAGCATAAACACTAGCAAATATTACTTTTAAATTGGCAAACCATGACATAAAAGCTATTTTCTTTTTTAGTCTTTTATTGTTTAGTACATGAGGTTGATTAGAATAATAGTCCCAAGCATAGGATGATCGTGGAATTTTTAAATTTTTTGCAAAAATATTCTTTATAAGTCTTTTTAGCTTTGATCTTTGTTGATTTTGGTTAACAGAACTCATTAGATAATGCGTGAAGTCAAAAAAAGAACCAGACGATTTAATTGCATATTCATTAGCAAGAATTTTTATAATTTCTGGATCTCTACTAATTCGTTTTAAATTTTTTACACCTGTTTTAGAGTTAATATTTCCTTTATAAAGTCTATTGAGATCTACTAAAAAGAAATCATAGCCTTTATCTATTTTTTTTATGCATATATTTCCAACAACATAATCGAGGTGCATAATATTTTTTTTATGCAAGTTATAGGTAAAGTCAATAAATCTCTTAAGAATATCTTTGTAATCATCAGCTTCCTTTTGCGTTGCAAAATCAAGCGTGAAATCATAATTAATTTGGCGAGAGATGTAATAGCTTTGTCGAAGTCGAAAACGGTCAAATACTTCT
>CABZAV010000013.1 GCA_902523885.1 uncultured SAR86 cluster bacterium
CAGGTCTTATTTCTATAGTTGGATCTACTAATCCAGTTGGGCGAACAATCAAATCTACTTTCTGTTCCTCATTATTTTCTTCATACTCTCCTGGAGTTGCTGAAACAAATATTTTTTGACCTGAAATTGATTCCCATTCGTCAAATCTTAAAGGTCTATTGTCTAATGCACTTGGCAATCTGAAACCATATTCTGTTAAAGTTTCTTTTCTTGATCTATCGCCTCGATACATTCCCTTTATTTGGGGTAAAGAAACATGAGATTCATCAACGAAAACTATTGCGTCTTCTGGCAAGTATTCGTAGAGAGTTGGGGGTGATTCTCCTTCTTTCCTTCCAGAAAGATATCTTGAATAATTTTCTATACCCGAACAAAATCCAAGCTCTTTTATCATTTCAATATCATATTTTGTTCTTTCTTCAATTCTTTGTGCTTCTATAAATTTTTCATTTTTTTTGAAAAACTTCACCCTATCTATCATTTCGCTTCTTATTTCTTTGATGGCGTTCAACATAATTTCTCGAGAAGTCACGTAGTGTGTTTTAGGAAAAATTGTAATTCTAGGAACCTCTTTAAAAATTTCGCCCGTGAGAGGATCAAACATTTTTAACGATTCTATTTCATTATCAAATAGCTCTATTCTGAGAGCCTCCGCTTCAGATTCTGCAGGAAATACGTCTATTACATCTCCTTTCACTCTATAAGTTGCTCTAGTGAATTCAATGTCGTTTCTTCTGTATTGAAGTTCAGCTAGTCTTAGTAGTAGAACATTTTGGTCTATCTCATCCCCTCTATCTAAATGAAGGACCATTTGGAGATAAGATTTAGGGTCGCCAAGACCATAGATTGCAGATACTGATGCAACAATCACAACGTCTCTTCTTTCCATAATCGCCTTTGTTGCTGAGAGGCGCATTTGTTCTATGTGTTCATTAATAGAAGCATCTTTCTCAATGAAGGTATCTGAAGTAGGTACATAAGCTTCAGGCTGATAGTAATCATAATAAGATACAAAATATTCAACTGCATTATTAGGAAAAAATTCTTTAAATTCGCCGTAAAGCTGTGCTGCAAGAGTTTTGTTATGTGCCATGACTATTGCCGGTCTTTGTACTTCTTGAATCACATTGGCCATAGCAAAGGTTTTTCCAGATCCTGTTACCCCTTGTAGTGTCTGATTTAAAAGACCATCATTTAAGCCTTTAACAAGTTCTGAAATCGCATTAGGCTGATCTCCAGCTGGCTTAAAATCTGATTTTATTTCAAATGTTTTACTCATATTTCATACTTTTTTGCTTATAATACACCTCGTTTTCCGCGATAGCTCAGTTGGTAGAGCAAATGACTGTTAATCATTGGGTCGCAGGTTCGAGCCCTGCTCGCGGAGCCAGCTCAAAAATGCCTATTTATAATAAAGATACCACAGACCCTTATAAACTTAGTAGAACAAGGATAGAAAATTTTTGTAGATGCAAAAAATGTTTCTACCTAGAAGAAAAATTAGGAATCTCAAGGCCTGCTTCCTTCCCCTTTAATTTAAATAATGCAGTTGATGAATTATTGAAAGAAGAATTTGATTCTTTCAGAGGCACTAATAAAAATCATCCATATATCGAAGAAAATGGCTTAGATGCTAAGCCTTTTGATCATCCTGATATAGAAGATTGGCGAACTAGAAACAAAGGCATTGGCTTTTTAGACGAAGAAACAAATTTATATTTTTATGGCTTAGTAGATGATGTTTGGATTAATACAAAAACGGATCAATTGATATTAGTAGATTATAAAGCCACCTCAAAAAAGGGAGAAGTAACTTTAGATGCTCCATGGCAGATTTCTTATAAAAGACAAATAGAAATATACCAATGGTTGTTTAGAAAAAATGGATTTGATGTTCAAAATATTGGATATTTCGTTTATTGCAACGGTATAAAAGAAAATGTTTTATTCAATAATGAATTGAAATTTAAAGTTAAAATCATACCTCACAAAGGAGATGATTCGTGGTTAGATAAAACTGTGAAAGAAATTTATCAAGTCTTAAATACTGAAGAAATTCCTGAACCAAGCCCAAATTGTGAATACTGTAGATATGTTAAAAAAGCCAATTTATAAAAAATGTTAATAAATTTCCTAATTTTAATATCCGGTCTAGGTTTATTGGTGCTAGGTGCAGAGTATTTTGTTTCCAACACGTCAAAGCTAGGAGCTAAGTTAAAATTAAATGATATGTTTCTTGGAATTACCGTAGTTGCTCTCGGAACCTCCATTCCAGAAGTTTTTGTAAGTATTTC
>CABZAV010000014.1 GCA_902523885.1 uncultured SAR86 cluster bacterium
AAAGATGTTCTAGCGCCTTCAAGAAATATATTAGTTTTATTAGTGTCGTCATTAAAATAAATAAGGTGTAAATCTTTGGTTTGAGATGAAGCAGAGATGCTTCTCAGTAATTTCTTGCTGATATCATTTGGATTATCATCTCCATAGAAGTCTGTAATTCTTGGATTGCTAGTTGTGGCACAGCAAGATAGGATTAAGAGTACCGCAGATATAAAAAGTATTTTTTTTGGAGTAATGCTATTCATTTTTCAGGAACATTATATTTGGTTGCAACACCAATTGGTAATTTAGGAGATTTCTCATTTAGAGCTATAGAAACTCTCAATGAGTCAGATTTAATTCTTTGCGAAGATACCAGAAAAGCAAAAGTATTCTTGAAAGAATTTGATATCAAAACTAAATGTAAATCTTTGCATGAATTTACCAATCCTAAAGTCCTAGAAAAATATATCTCTTATCTTAAAACAGGCAAATGCATAGCTTTAATTTCTGATGCAGGAACTCCTTTAGTATCTGATCCAGGTTACGAGATTGTTAAGAGGTCAAAGGAAGAACGAATAATGGTAAATCCAATTCCAGGGCCGAGTTCAGTAATTTCAGCTTTAGTAGCCTCAGGATTAAAAATAGATAAATTTATTTTTGAGGGTTTTCCTCCAAGAAAAGCAAATGAACTCGAAAGTTATTTGGAAAAATTTCTTTTTGAGAAAAGAACTTTGGTTCTATTTGAATCACCAAGAAGAATAAAAAAATTAGTACAAACTTCTTTTAAAATTTTTGGAGGAAAAAGGCGAGTATGTCTTGCAAAAGATATTTCAAAATTACATCAAAAATTTTTTACTGGAACAATAGAAGCTCTTTTAAATCAAATAGAAAAAGATATGAATTTAGAAAAAGGTGAAATAGTTTTTTTAATTGAAGGAACAAAAGATAAGGCAGCTATTGATGATGCTAAATTAGAGATTCTTGTAAAAAGTTTAAAAGGTGACTTGCCATTAAGAAAAATTTCCAAAGTTGCTTCAAAAATCTCAAAAAAAACATCTAAAGAAATATACGACACTTTTAAAAAAAACTAATATAATGCTAGTGAGCTAACCGAGTAATCGCTGGTTTTTTAAATCAGAGGAAAGTCCGGGCTCCGAAGGATAAGACGCCAGGTAACGCCTGGGAATAACGAAAGTTATTACGGCTAGTGCAACAGAAAATAAACCGCCTAATTTTAGGTAAGGGTGAAAAGGTGAGGTAAGAGCTTACCGTATATCTGGAAACAGATATAGCTAGGTAAACCCCGTCTGGAGCAAGACTAAATAGAGATTCTTTAATGTTATCCGCATTGAATCTGGGTAAGTTGCTAGAGATTTATGGCGACATAAATCCAAGATGAATGATTACGTAAAACAGAACCCGGCTTATGGGTTAGCTCTCTATTTAAACTGTAAATACCTTACTTAAATACTTCTAAAGTGTGTAAAAGTGTGTAAAAATAGTCTGTAGTGTGACAAAAGGGACTAATTTATGGCTGGAATTTATGGTTTGAGCAGTCTTGTCTTAGATAATAAGGGAAGAATTGCAATGCCTGCTAAATATAAAGAGCAACTCAGGGAGTTAGCTGCAGGCTCTCTTATTGTTACTAAAGATCCTCAGTATCCTTCTTTGCTTATATATCCTGGTAATTTGTGGAAAGAAATTTCAAGTTCTTTTGAGAACTTATCGGGATTAAATCCGCAATTGAGAGCTTTGCAGTGGAATTTTTTAGGGAACGCACATCAAATAGATTTTGAAGTTTCTGAAAGAATGAATATTTTATTTCCGCAAACATTAAGAGAATATGCTCAACTGAAAGAAAAACAAAAAGTAATTTTAATTGGAATGGGGCAAAAGTTTGAGCTTTGGAGTGAAAAAAACTGGAAAGTCAAAGAGCTTGGTAAGGAAATAAAAGGGGAAAGAATAGATATTGAACTTCCCGAAGAGGTAAGGAGGATTCCATTCTAATGTTTTCTCATGCTCCTGT
>CABZAV010000015.1 GCA_902523885.1 uncultured SAR86 cluster bacterium
TAAGTTTTCTATTTCTTTGACAACTTCTTTGTAACCATGGCCATACGCGTTAGCTTTTACAACAGGATATATAAGAGAACCTTTAGATAAAGATTTAATTTTTTTTAAATTTTTTCTAATTGCAGACAGATTAATTTCTGCAACTGTAGGCCTAGTCACAATTACTCGTCCCAATCATCGTCAGGCCTTGTAAGAGCTGGATCATCAAGAGCTAAATCTTCAAATTTTGCGCATCGTGCAGCAAAATGAAGTTTTCTCTTTCCGGTTTCACCATTCCTATGTTTTGCAACAATTATTTCGGCAAGTCCTGCAGTTTCAGGTGTTTTTTCATAAACTTCTGGTCTGAATGGAAAAAGAATTAGATCAGCGTCCTGTTCTAAAGCTCCTGAATCTCTCAAATCGGCCATTACAGGTCTTTTTGTTGTTCTTGATTCAGATGCTCTGTTAAGTTGGGAAAGTGCTACAACTGGGACATCTATTTCTTTTGCGATAGCTTTAACTGATCGAGAAATATCACCCATTTCTGTTACCCTATTATCGTTTCCGGTATCGGAGCTCATCAACTGCAAATAATCGATTGCAATAAGAGCAAGCTCGGGGTGTTCTCTTTTTAGCCTCCTAGCTCTGGATAAAATTTCTGAAGGAGTCAAACCTGAAGTATCATCAATAAATAATCGACTTTTATGCAAAATTGATGCCGCTTCTTCAATTTTACGATGATCGTCTTCAGTCAAGTCTTTGACTTGTTGCAATTTTTTTAATTCTACTTTAGAAATGATTGAAAGAAGTCTGTACATAATTGATCGGTTAGACATTTCCATACTAAAAAATAAAACTGGTAACCCATTTTGGATAAAGTTTGCTGCCATACTGAGGGCAAAAGCTGTTTTTCCCATACTAGGTCTTCCGGCAACTAGAATTAAATCTCCTTCCTGAAGACCCAAAGTGATATTGTCTAAGTCTCTAAATCCAGTACTAAATCCCACTAAAGGAGAGTCTGATTTGGAAGTTTTTTCCATATTATCCCAAACAGGCTGTATCAAATCTGCAGCTAATTTAGGTCCATGTTTTCTATCTAAAGAATCTCTTAATTTAACTAATTTATTTTCAGCAGAACTAAAAGCTGTTTCACTTTCTAGTGAGTCTGTTTCACTTGCTAGTTTGCTTATGTCAGTAGCAGTAGAAATTAGTTTTCTTAAACTCGAGGTCTGTTTGATTATTTCAGCATAGTTAGAAAAATTTGCTACCCCTGGTGTTTCAACCGCTAATTTTTTTATGTATTCTTTTTCGTCGAATCCTCTTACCGAAGAAACATCAGGATCCGATGTCAAAGACTCTATCAAAGTCACAGTATCTAATTTAATGCCAAGATTATGGAGTTTTTTAATAGCTTTGAATATAAGTCTGTGTTCGGTTAGTGCAAAATCATCTTCTTCTATTAAGACCGCAACAGAATCCCATAATTCTGGATCTAAAAGCACTCCACCTAAGACTGCTTTTTCTGCTTCAATTGATGTTGGTTGTTCAAATTCATTTCTCATAAGACAGCAAAGTATTCTCCCATTAGAAAGAGTTTAAAACAATTAAGAATTTAATTTATTCGGCTTTGATAGACAAATTGATCGAAGCTATGACTTCTGCATGAAGTTCAATATCTATTTTTGATTCGCCAATTTCCTTTAATGCACCATCAGGTAATCTTATAGATTGTCTTTCCACTTCAAATCCTTTCACTTCAAGTCCTTCTGAAATTTCTTTGGTTCCAACAGAGCCATACATTACTCCTTCTTCCGATACGGCAACTTTCACTTTCAAACTAAATTCATTTAATTTTTCATAAATTTCTTTCGCAGCTGAAATTTTTTGTTCTTCTACTTCCATTAATTTTGTTTTTTCAGCTTCATAAATCTTGAGATTTTCGTCATTTGCTGGAATTGCTTTTCCTTGAGGAAGTAAAAAATTTCTGCCGTAACCTGACTTAACATCCACAAGATCTCCTGGGGAGC